>NZ_JAKGBF010000003.1:0-421323 GCF_021530695.1 Pseudoalteromonas sp. OF5H-5 | reverse complement strand
GAGCCTCTAAAAAGCAAATTCCTATAGCATAAACAACACCAACTCTGTCACACCGAGCAGGTAGCAGCTCAGTCCAACAAGCGATTATGCAACACAAACTGCGTGTCGCATAAATACTAAAATGTTATGTGTATAGTCGTCACTATGGAGAAAGGTTCTAGTGAAAGGAAAAGTTAAATGGTTTAGCTCTGAAAAAGGGTACGGTTTTATTACTTCTGAGCTCGGTGATGATCATTATTTTAATGTACAGGATATTATTGGGGCAGACCTTCCTGATAATGGTGACCAAGTTGACTTTGAATCAGCTAAATCGGCAAAAGGATTTCGAGCAAAAAATACTAGAATAATATCAAAAGTTATAAAAGAAGAACGCAGAGACGATAGAATTGAATGCACGGAATGCTCTCGTAAAATAGTTCCTAGAATAATTACAGATAAAGGGAGCTTAGATCATTCTGTATGCCCATATTGCGGTACTTGGATTGAAGACTTTTCTATATTACGTAACCTTATTGGTGGTGTTTTTAATTTGGCAGTTAAATATCCCATACCTGCGTTAGTCATTGTAGTAATTGGTTTAATTGCTGGCAATTCATAAACACATAACAAAGCCATGAAGAGCGGAACCGTAATAGTTGGCTCGGTTTCGCTCCGCTTCACATTATAGCCAACAATTACTTTTCCGCTTATGGCGGCGTTAGTTTTATGGAGTACCCCATAGTGGAAATACCAGTAAATAGTCTAGTACCAATAGGTGTGGTAACTGCCTCGATTATCGCAGGCTTATTTTCATTTGTTTCGTTAGTATTAGCCAAAGAGCAAAAAGTATCTGAATTCAGGCAACAGTGGATAGATTCTTTAAGAGAAGATCTTTCGCAATTCATATCTAAGCTAATGACAATGAAGGATGTTAAAAAAAACATAGCTTTGGCTAAAGAAAAAAAACAGGAACCGGATTTTTCTCTCTCAGATGTAAAGGAGTTACATACAGCAACTTCTGAAGCTTATACGAGAATTATTCTCCGACTTAATCCAAATGATAACTGCTCTTATTCTAAAGACCTTACCGAAAGCTTGAATAAAATTAATAAATTGATGAAAGAAAAACAATGGAATGAAATAAGTTCTGGGGTTGAAGAACTTCGAGGTCTATCTCAGCAGGTTTTAAAAACAGAGTGGACGCGGGTGAAAGAAGGTGAACCGACCTTTAAATGGTCTAAACGTATAGCAATATTAATGTTTACAGTTGCAATTGGAATTGCTGTTTTCATGTTCTATAACATTTAAAAAATAAAACTAACAAACCAAGTCAGCCGGACTCGTAACATTGGCGCGCTTTTTTTCATACCCGCTTCGCGGGCAAAAAGCCCGCTAATGTTTCTCACCGCTGCTTGGGGCGTTAGCACTTAGGAGGCACCTTGACAGGATCGGGTATTAATCACGTTCGTTATGACCATTGTTCCAGGCCTACGTTACTACATCTAAGTTGCCCGAAATGCAATGGTAGGTGCTTATCTAGAAAACAGTCTGAGTCAGCAGATAAGATAATAGCGGGAGATTGCAATACAGCTTGGCACACTGATGATTGGATGGTTTTATGTGAAAGTTGTACATACCGAGTACACGGTTTAGCTTATGAGGATTTACCTCCGCTTTATTACCAAGTAAGTGCACGAGGGCATAATTTGTGGGCATGGAATAAACAGCATTTGTTAATGCTAAAAAAGTTAATAAACGCTGAATCAATAAAAGACGATCCATATGAATGGTTTGCAGCTTATGCTCACAAGTCATGGATACAAAAGAAAAATAGAGCGGCGTTTGTTAATGCTATTAGTAAGTTTATGGTAAGTAATGCTTAAAAAGTGCTAGCAAGGCCGTTAAACAAAGGACACAAAACAGCAGGCTGTGCTCCTTCGTCGCTAATCTTAGCCTGCTATTTTGTGCCGTTTACGGCAAGCGTTATGAGTCTTATCAATATTCGGCGCTGGATTAAAAAATGAATAATACAGGTATAGTTAAAAACCCTTTGTCAGTGATCGCAATATTTGCTGGAGTTGCCGAGATAAGCGGTACAGGGGTTCTCCCTTTCATAGATCCAGAAAACCAAGAGCTTTATATATGGTTCTTGATGCTTTTCCCTTTCACATTGGTTCTTTTGTTTTTTGCAACACTAAACTGGAACCACAGGGCTCTTTACGCGCCATCTGACTACAAAAGTGACGAGTCATTTCTAGAAAGCGCAAATGGTGGCAAGTCACAAAGGGAAGGCATTGCTTCGATGGAAAAAGTTATAGAGGCTAAAGTCTACGAAGTTCTTAATGCTTCTGATGGTGCCCCAAGTGCGGAGAGCAAGAAAAGCATTGCTGAAAAAATAACAGAATCAATTAAAACAAGCGCATTTATTACTGTCGATGCTCGATCGCTAACTGGTCATGATGGTGATGTTTTCGATCTCCCGTATGTTGCATTTTCTTCTTTCGACAGTTTAACTAATGAGATATTTTTCCTAATTGAAAAGCATGTAAGACCATTTGAATATGGTCACTCTTGGGTGCTTAGAAACGACAAGGGTGAAGTCATCAAAAACTCTAGGATGATTACAAAAACTAAAATTGGTGTGCCATGTAGCGATAGTCGTGGGCTAAAAGAAGTCGGGATAATACCGGGCATGACTATTACAGTGAGCAAGCCGTGACTCATAACAAACAACTGCAGCGAACCAATTTACGCTGCGCTTCAATTGCCCGCTGAGTTGGGCGTTATGCCTCACTTCAGATTTATCTAATTAAAGGAGTATGTATGTCAATTGCAACCTTAATAAGCAATATCAATAGAACCCAAAAGGAGTTGGCTGATATTGCACATAAAATTAGTTTAGAGACGAAAAAAGAATCAGATTGTTTAAAAAGAATTGACCAAATCAATCGTTCCATAACAAAAAATACCAGCGATAGTATGCTCAAATCAAAACACGGCGAAATAGTTCGAAAGCAAAACGAGATTGCAAGAATCCATACCAAGAAAGCAGCACTTGCGAAAACAGAAGCTGATAAGAGTGGTAAATTATTGAAGCTCAGACAAGATTTAGCAAAAGAGGAAGAAAAAGAGCGTAAGAAATTAGCTATGGCGGAAGAACGTGAGAGAAAAAGACTGCAGGCGCTAGAAAAACAGCAGCAAAGAGAGCAAGTAGCGTTTCAAAAAAAGCTTCAACGTGAAATTCAAATGACAGCTGAAATACAAGAAACAATAGAAGAAAATATGATAAATAAGTCATTGCTCACAGCTGAATATGATTTGTTTATTTCTCACGCATCGGAAGACAAAGATGATTTTGTAAGACCTTTAGCCGAGACTCTTGAAAATTTGGGTGTAAGGGTATGGTATGACGAATTTACTTTGAAAGTTGGTGATAGCTTGAGAAAAAGCATTGATCATGGTTTAGCGAAGTCAAGATTTGGAACAGTAATCTTATCGTCGTCATTTTGTTCAAAAAACTGGACTCAATATGAACTAGATTCAATGGTTGCTAGAGAAATGGACGGTCATAAAATGATCCTTCCGATTTGGCATAAAGTAACAAAAACAGACGTAATTAACTTTAGCCCAGCGTTGGCTGATAAAGTTGCTTTAAACACGTCTATCAACAGTATCGAAGAAATTGCAGGTCAGTTGGCCGAAGTTATCATCCCAGATGAGGCATAACAAAGCATTTAAGAGTGACTCACAACGCTTGGCAATTTTAGTTTAAATTAGGTTTCAGTGTTTAAGGTTTAGTGGTTTAGGTTGGGTGTTTAGCGTTGTTCGCACCTTAATGCGGCGTTAGCTTGTAACCACCAATGGAGATATTTCATGAAATATGACGGTTATAGGTGATGAGCTTGATGCATCCGATAATGATGATGACAGGGAGGTGTGTGGCAACTGTAATGGCAGTGGAGAAGCAGATTGCCCAATGGAGTATGGCGGGTCATGCCCTGAGCAGTGCCCTGCCTGTGGTGGAAGTCAGAAGGTATTCTGTAATGACTGCGACGGAACAGGGTGGCAAGATTCTTATTAAACTCTTGGTATCGCAATACGTGAAATAATACCTACCGTGCATTAATTGTCACGCGGACAATAGAGATAAGTGATATGTCAGAAATGAAAGAGAAAATAATTGCAGGAGTCGTTATTGCTATAGCAAAACCGGCATTTGATGTGTTGGTCAAGCTCGCAAATTGGGGAATAGATCAGGCAAAGAAGTCCCCTGAGGCAATCAAGGATTTTGTGATATGGTGGAATGGAAAGACGATTGCAGTCATAGGTGCTACTGCCTCTGGAAAAAATAGTTTTTACGACTGTCTGCTCGAAAAAGATCCACCTAAAGAACATATCCAAACCAGAGGGACGGAAAAAGTAGATTCGTTTACGGTAAAGCGTAATATTCAAGGTCTTGACACTATTGAGCTTAGATGCAAACGATCAGTGAATGTGGGCGGGGAGGTTGATGAGCGAATTCGGTATTGGTCTCAGGCTTGCAGTGATGCAGATTTTATCTTTTATCTGGTGGATATGGAACGGTTGAATGATCCAGATCTTCATGACATCTATCACTCACGCATTGGAGATGACCTTAAATGGCTTGGGGCGAATCTAAGCAAGTTCAAGGCGGGGGGCAAGGTACATCTGTTACTGAACAAAATCGACAAAGTATTAGAAATTCCATCGCTTGTTGATAATCGTAGAGAATTTATCGAAAGCGAACTCAATATACACGTAGCAGAGATGGAGAGCAGAGCAAAGTCAATTTTTGATCTCAACTCCTCGGCTCTGAGTGGTGTCTCTCCAATGTGCATGGTGGACAAAGATTTATTTAATTGCCTATTCGATGGGGCTCTGACTCGTATCTACAGTCAGGAGCATCCAGAATGAAGTGTTTGTTTCTTCTTCCCGACTTTTATCAATCCGGCGAGATAAATGTGTGGGGTGATGGTATGTCATTGCCCATGCCGGTCAGTGTTTGTAAGGATATTCCGCTAAGAGAGCTTCCAGATTGCTTTGTGCTTGGAATCCCAGAGTCGTTGCTACGGGCTAATATAGAGCAAGATTTTGTATATGCACAATATGTACGACTTGATTCTAAGCGAAGCGTTCTTTCTTTTTCAATTCGAGGAGGGAATGATAAATCCGGTAGGACTGTTGTTTTAACGATTCTTCAGTTGCTGGATGAGGGCGAGCCTTTAATATTTCCACCAGAAGCACAATCAAGCTTGCCTGATTCAATAGGTGAAAAAAACACGATAGAAAATCGAATTGGAGCTATGATGAAGTCGCTTCAGTCTGACTCACTCTCGAATATAAAAGACATGATTTCAGCAGTGGAGAAATATCCGAAACTCCGAAGCTTCGCAAGTGAGCATGTAGACTCGCTGGCTCAGAAACCGCAGTGGACACCAAATAAAAAAAAAGAATACAGCTTCATGATAGGATTTTTGGTCGCACTTCTTCTGCTGGCGATCTTAGCAATTGAATTATAATTTGTCTTGGCGAATTACGAATTCTTGGATAATCGTTGTTTTAGTCGAGGCTGTTGGCGCAAGCGGACGACAGCTAACAAAGCACTGCTATCGGACAAATTTTCCGTAGAGCGCGGCGTTAGCCGCCATTGCATTCTGCAGGTTTTAAATGAAAGTTGATTTAAGAAAGTCTCCGTTACAAATGTTTAGCCGCCAGTTAGTGAGGTTAAAGTACGTACAGCATATTCAAAATGATTTGAACATCGAAACAACACGCAAGTTTGACAGCAAAATTAGATATCTAAACCAAACTTACGTGTTTCATTTGGTTGCGTATTGGCAAGATTTTGTTGAGTCTCTCGTGCGTCGAAAATTTACGGACATAAAGTCCTATAGCGGGCCTTATCCTTTAGACGATTTACTTGCTCAGAATGTTGAAAATAAACTGAAAAGGTTTAACACTCCCAATACAAAAAATATTGACCAATTACTTAAAGATACTTTCGGATTAACGAAAGTTACGACTTGTTGGGATACTGAAGATTTTTCACGTGTTCAAGCAAAGGAAAGGCTTGATGGAATCTTATTATCTCGGCATCAAATTGCGCATAGAGGACTTACTTCAAGAGAATTAAGCTATGAATCGAACTGTGAAGACATGGAGTTCATTTTTGAGTTAGCTACTCTTCTTCAAAAAGCAGTTGATGATCATGCAGTTTAATAGTGTCGGCTAACAAATAGCTTGAAAGCGGATAAAATTGGAAACAATACAGACACCCAAAGTTATCTATTCACCATAGTTACGGCAGTTTCGACTTAGAATTACAAACAAGCGTTCATCACTCATATCAAAAGTGTTTCTAAAATAAGCCTGGCTGGCGTTTACGTATTTCTCGACGTCAAAATAAGCTTATCGCGCACGGCATGGGGGAGGCTACGGCTAGCGCAGCTTGAGGCGTTATTGCTAAAGCCTTTATTTGGTCTAGCCAGCAAACGTTCACAATTTGCTAGGTTTGTGCGCCGTCGTTTTTTGAGTGTTTTACAATAAGTGGTCAGTACTCGCTCTCGGCCATTCTTCAATGAATTTCTAAGTTATCCAGTTGCTTTTGAACAGCTTGTGCCAGCGTATCACAATGGCTTTATCAGATATGCGCTTAGCCTTTTTATCATCAACATGCAAAAACAAACTTGATAGATAAACAGGCTCTTGTGCTAAATAGCCTAAAGCTAAGTAAATTTTACGCAAATTATACGGCAACGAAATTTCGACAAGGATAGAATAAAGACATAGCGCAAGTTGGAGTCACTATGTTTTCCGAGAATGGATTTATTGCCAAGAACGAGTATCTCGTGAGTTTTCTGGTTTTGCTGTTAACCAGTGCCCTTGCCGTTGCCTTAGACTCGTTGCTACATTCGGCGATCAGTGTATTGTTGGTATTGCAGTTGGGGGTTGTTGTTGTTTCTCTCATCGCAAAACGTTGGATGGCACTGGGGGTGGCGATTGTTAGCAGTCTAGTGTTCAACTTTTTTATCACAGAGCCCAGATACACGCTTCATATGAATAACACCGAAGACGTGGTCAATTTAGTGGTATTTATCGCGGTGGCATTAGCTACCAGCTATTTATCGAGCTATATCAAAGAGCAAAAGCAGCAGCTTTTAGTTGCGAATGTGCGCTCCAATATCTTGTTGTCGGTTTCTCATGATCTACGCACACCGCTCGCTGCGGTGATGGGCGCGCTCGAAACGCTAGAAACCTATCGTGATAAGTTAGACCAAGACGAGCAAAATGAGCTGTTGGGGTCGGCACGATCAGAAAGCCACCGTTTGTTTCGCTATATCGAAAATATCTTGCAAGCAACCAAGTTACAGCATCAAGGGGATGAGCTTTCGCTGTTGAAGCAACCTACGTCTATTGATGTCTTGATTGATAACGTGATTTTGCGACTAGGCGCGCCATGCGTCTCGAGAATGCCACAGAATATGAGTCCAATTCTCACGATACAAGCTGCACTCATTGAACAAGCCCTGTTTAACTTAATTGAAAATGCAGTCACCTTTAGTCCCGATGGAGAGCGGGTTGAGATTTCCTTAGGAGAAACGCAGCAAGCGTTGTTGATATTTATTCGGGATAACGGTCCTGGGATCCCCGTTGCTCGGCAAAAAGAAGTCTTTACCGCCTTTAGCTCGTTTCGACAAAGCGCCAGCAAAGACGGTGGCAGTGGCTTAGGGCTGAGTGTGGCACGAGGTATTATTCGTGCGCATGGCGGTGATATTCGCATTTTGCCGACGACGCAAGGCTGCACAATGGAAGTTAGTTTGCCAAAAGAGGAGGCGCATTGATGACTCACACCATTTTATTGATTGACGATGAAGAAGAGATCCGTCGTTTTATCCGCTTAGCATTAAAAGCTGAAGGGCTGAATTATGTGGAAGCCAGCACCGGAAAGGAAGCCATGTCGGTGCTAAAAGGTGAGCTTCCAGACTTAGTAATCTTAGATCTTGGGCTACCAGATTTTGATGGATATAGCATTTTGAAGAAGATCCGAGAAACCAGCAAGCTACCTGTATTGATCTTAACTGCACGAGATCAAGAGGCTGAGAAGATTAAACTGCTGGAGGGCGGCGCAAACGACTACCTGACGAAGCCTTTTAGCATCAAAGAGCTGGTGGTGCGCGTCAAAGTACTATTACGAGATTTAGTACCAAACAAACGCTTGCTCGCCATTGACTACGGCAAGTTGATGATAGATCTACAAAAGCATCAAGTCATTATGGATAACGCACCATTAGCACTATCGAAAAAGGAATTTGCACTACTTAGTATGCTTGCACAAAGAGCACAAGAATTAGTCAGTCAGCAAACCTTATTAAAGCAAATTTGGGGCGAAAGCCATGTGGAAGATAGTCACTATTTACGGATTGTGGTCAGCCAGTTACGTAAGAAACTCAGTGATGATGCTGCTACACCAAAAATCATAGAAACTGAGCCCGGGGTTGGTTATCGGTTTTTACTTTTACCGCTCAATAAGCATTTCTCATAACGGGGTATATAGAGGTTGTTATGGCACAATTTGTAGTTATTGGTTTAGGTCGATTTGGTTTTGCGGCTTGTTTGGAATTAAAGCGGCTTGGAAACAAAGTGATAGGGGTAGATAGTCGCGAACGTGTGGTGAACCAAGTTGTTGAGCATATTGATTATGCCACCTCTTTAGACGCGACCGATGAAACGGCATTACGCCAACTAGATATTACGAGAAGCAAAGCGGTATTGGTCGCCATAGGTGAAAACCTAGAATCGAGCATTTTATGTGTACTGTCGTTAAAGAACTTAGGCGTTGAGCAAATTTGGGTTAAGGCCAGCTCAGAAGCGCATCATACAATTTTATCCCGCTTAGGCGTAACACGCGTGATCCGCCCTGAAGAAGAAATGGGGATCAGGGTCGCACAAACACTGAATTACCCCATGGTCAATCAATATATGCAATTGGGGCATGGTTTTTATATGGTGGAAGTCATCGTGAATAAATTAAGCTGCGGGCAGTCTTTGGCAACGCTATTAAAGCGTGCAAAGGGCGAAATCAAGGCTGTGTTAGTACAGCGCGGCAAAGCGTGTTATAGCAATCCGGCAGAGTCATTTTTGATCAACGAAGATGATAAAGTGATCCTCAGCGGTCAGTTAAAAGCGTTAAATTCTATCGCGCTAAAACTGGGGGCGTAATGAAAACATGGAGTCCCCATTATTATCCCTATCCAAGTAGCCAGCCCAAAGCCCGCAAAAAGCCCTTGAGGTTAAGCCCCCCAGCAGTTCTGTTTATTGGGTTTTGTGGGCTGATAGCTTTAGGTACTATTTTGTTGTTGCTACCGATAGCACACACCCAAGACATCAAAGTGATGCAAGCGTTATTTACTGCAACTTCCGCGGTAACGGTGACAGGACTTGCCGTATTGAGTACGCCAAATGATTTTACGACCTTTGGCCATCTTGTTATTGCTAGTCTTATTCAAATCGGTGGACTTGGTTTTATGACCATTACGGTTGTGGTGCTGCGGGGGATGGGGCAGCAAATGGACATTAGTAAACAACTTATCGCAAAAGAAAGCTTTGGCATAGCTCGATTTGATCAGTTGGTTGATACAGCCAAATGCGTGTTAGTTTATGCACTGATCATCGAATCTATAGGATTTACCATTTTGCTTGCCCATTGGTATCAAACGCTACCGCTTGGTGATGCGATAATGCAAAGCTTCTTCTACACTATTTCGGCTTTTAACAATGCCGGCTTTGCATTGCATGATGACAGCCTAACCAGTTTTCGTGGTGATTGGGTCGTTAATCTTGTGATATCGGGATTATTTGTGATTGGCGGACTTGGATTTGTGGTGTTGATGGATGTAGTGAAAAGACGCCGTTGGAGCCGGTTTGGATCTGCCACTAAGTTAGTGTTGATAGCAACAGCGGTGTTAAATGTGCTGGCATTTAGCTTATTTTGGCTTTTTGAAGCAAATAACCCAGAGACCCTTGGAAATTTGCCGATGTCTGAGCAAGTGATCACCGCCTGGATGCAAGCGGTAACGCCACGTACAGCGGGCTTTAACAGTATCGACTTTGCGCTGGTGAATGACGAAAGTACCGTGCTGACCATTTGGTTAATGATCATAGGGGGCGGCTCTATGAGTACCGCAAGTGGTCTTAAAATAACCACGGTTGTGGTGCTATTAATGGCAACTTACGCTTATCTAAGACGCAGAGATCAAGTCGCTATCGGACACAGACAGATCTCGTCTGAAACGGTATTTAAGGCGCTTAGTCTCACCGTGGTTTACTTTTTTACCGTGATGCTCGCAACCCTTATTTTAACGATCACCGAGAAGGCAAATTTAACGGATATCACGTTTGAAGCTGTGTCGGCATTGGGCACGGTTGGCTTGTCTCGAGGGATCACTGGCTCATTGTCTGAACCCGGTGAAGCGGTAATCATATTTTTAATGCTGATTGGACGCTTGGGGCCGTTAACCTTTCTATACTTGATCGCTCGCCCGAAAAGGGAGAATTTGAAGTATGCAAAAGCGGAAATTCAGGTAGGATAAGCAAAAAATAACGGAAATCATGATGAAGTATCCCAAACTGTTAAAAGCGGGCAGTAAAATTGCGATCACGGCATTCTCAGCGGGCGTACCTGCTGCTATGCACGCGAGATTAGACAACGCTTTGGATTATCTCGCGCAACAAGGTTTTGAACTCGTGGTTGGTGAATGCCTGCGAGATAACCACAACTACGTTAGCGCGGATGTCAAAACCCGTGCTAATGAGCTTATGGGATACTTACTCGATGACACAATAGACGCGATTATGCCGCCATGGGGCGGTGCAATTGCAATGGATTTACTGACATTACTTAATTGGGAAAAGTTGGCGCATGCTCAGCCAAAATGGCTCATCGGTTTCTCTGATGTCAGCACTTTGCTGAGCGCCGTGACTTGCAAACTAGGCTGGGCAAGTGTGCATGCAACTAACCTTATGCAATTAAATGTCCATCAACAAGACGCATTAACGGTTGGACTTTTTAACCATTTGAGGCGCGCGCCTAATGACTCTTTTACGCAGTTTCCCTCGACACATTTTGAAGCTGAGCCACTCAATTTTGTTGACTTTCCCGATGCTGGATTTAACTTGTCCGCGAGCACTCAATGGCGTATTTTGGCCAATGGCAATCACCGGCAGCAGTTTACTGGTCGATTATTAGGCGGCTGTTTGGATATTCACATGTTATTGGCTGGTACGGAATATTTTGATCTGGACGCTTTTTCACAGGCGCACCCTGATGAGTCGATTATCTTATATTTTGAAAATGGTGAAATGCCGCCAGTGGCATACTATCGTGCGCTGCAAAGTATTAATTTACGAGGTTGGTTTTCGAAAGTCGCTGGAGTTTTGATTGGTCGAAATCCAGAGCCACTAGCAAAAGATAGCGACTGGACGCACCTAGATGCATTGCAAAAAGTCTTTACTGGTTGCGATTTCCCCGTGCTATACGATGTGGATATAGGCCATCAAGCGCCGAATTTAACGCTTATTAACGGCGCTTATGCCGAAGTGATTGTTGGCGATACCTTTTCAATTACACAGACATTAATATGAATCTAGAATATAAAGTCGGCTCGATAGATGACCTTCTTGCGATAGAAAACCAAATTCCTGAATTTGCCACGCCAAGAAAGGGTGAGGAAGTCGTAGACAAACTGCGAGATAAACAATATTTATTGCTGGTGGCATACGCTCAAGGCAAGCCTGTAGGGTATAAGCTAGGTCGCGAACTGCCAAACAACGAGTTTTATAGCTGGTTAGGCGCGGTCATCCCCGAATATCGCGGCAAAGGCATTGCCAAGCAGTTGTTGGTGATGCAAGAAACTTGGTGCAAAGCGCAAGGCTATGGTGCCATTAGAGTAAAGTCGAGAAACCTATTCAAAAACATGCTATTGATGTTAATAAGCCGCGATTACCAGATTGTACATTGTGAACAAATCAACGGCTCATCGGATTGCAAAATTCACTTTTATAAGCAATTACAATAAAGCCTAACCTTTGATATTAGGCTTTATTGTTATCAGATGAGCTGGTGGCGCTCCGTCTCCATATTCCTGCTAATATCGAGCCGCTGACATTATGCCAAATAGAAAATAGGGTACCTGCTACGGCCGCCGCAGGAGTAAAAAACTTCATGGCAAGCGCAACAGCAAGCCCCGAGTTTTGCATGCCCACCTCAAAGGCCATGGTGCGACATACCTTCTCGTCAAAACCGAGCCGTTTCGGAATGAAATAGCCCAAAAGTAGCCCTGTAGTATTGTGCAGGATCACTGCAACCAGCATAACGAGCCCGATGCTTTCAAGTTTAGGTTGATTAAGAGCAACGATCACTGCAATGATAAAAACGATTGAGAGCATTGAAAGTAAAGGTAGTATCGGAGTTGTTTTGATAACAGAGTGCGCTAGTGGTTTGGCAAACAAGGTATTGAAAGCAACGCCCACAGCCACCGGAAGTAGTACAATTTTTAGCAGGCTCGTCAACATATCAGAAAACTGAATATCAACCACCTGGCCAATCATCAATGTGGTAATTAGTGGCGTTAAGAACACGCCGAGTAAAGTACTAATCGCGGTCATAGAAATCGATAACGCGACATCTCCTTTGGCGAGATAACACAAAACGTTACTAGCCGTGCCGCCAGCAACCGTGCCCACTAAAATCATACCAATTAATAAGTCAGTTTCTACGCTCATTGTGGTTGCAATCAAGTAGGCAACACTCGGCATTACGGTAAATTGAAGCAGTACACTAACGCAAATGGCTTTTTTGTTGTCAAGCACGCGTAAAAAGTCTTTTGTAGTGAGGGTTAAACCCATTGTGAGCATGATCAACATTAATAACGGAATAATACTGCCTTTAAACGCGCTAAATAGAGTTGGAAAAAGATAGGCAACTATTGAGCAAATAACGGCCCAGATTGGAAAGAGCTGTACTATTCTACTCATTTTTCGCCTTTAGTTCCGAGTTTGCTGTACAGAAGGGCTGCAAAAATAATAGCACTACCAATACCAAGGCGAACGAGGTCAGCTTCTCGGTTCCAAATCAGCAAATTGACAATGATCCCAGCTGGGATCAGCACATTGTTCATTACCGCGAGTTCACCCACCGAGACGCGGGTCAGTCCTAAGTTCCAGACGTAATATCCTACGCCTGAAGCAATCAAGCCTAAATAAATCAGTATTCCCCATTGTAGATTAGTACTTGGGAGTTGCTGGGTATTGCCGAATAACATAAACCCAATGGCGAGCACGAGGGACGCACCAATAAAGAAAAAACCGAAACTTTGATGGTGTACCAGCTGGTAATGGTTACTTAAGCGTTTGTAACTTACTTGGCCTATCGCAAAGCAAAGGTTTGCGCCTTGCACTAGTAGCAAGCCAAAAAGGTAATCGCTAGTAAGCTCTGTAAATCTAATGGTGATTGCACCAATGATAGCTATGAGTGCAGACAGCAAAAAGGTGGCATTGAACGAGCGGTTTAGTAAGTCATTGAGTGCAGTAATATAGATGGGTGTCATCACAGTGAATAGCAACACTTCAGGTACGCTTAGGTATAAAAAAGAATGATAGTAAAAGCCATACATCAGACCAATCTGCACTGCACCGATTGCCATCAGCTTGATTATCAACTCTTTATTCACTGAGTTCAATTTCAAAAATGGAATAAACACAATTGCAGCAAGCAAGGTTCTAGATAAAGCGCTAAACCAAGCATCGACTTGGCCTGCCAAATAGACACCAATTAAAGAAAACGAGAACGCCCAAAGTAAAGTAACAATCCAAAGTAATGGCATGGTTAATTAGTTGTAATTTTTAATCCCACAATTGTATCACGAGTGTCGTAGAAAATTGACTGTTCGAAAAAAACGATGATAACAATCTTTATAATGTGATTTTAATTTATGGTTATTCGCATAGAATGGCCTGTGTATTCACACTTACATCCCTTCATTGTTTTACCCATGATGTGTTTGGCCGCCGCTGCGGCCTTTTTTTTTAGTCTATTATTTCGATAATCTCTACAGCTGACTCTCAGCGTTTAAATCCCTTGCCATTAAGTCGAATGAACATGGCCTTCTGAACTTATTGTGAATTTTATGTTTTTATTGGGTTAAAATAATTGAATTTTTTATTTTTATTGTGTAGTTTATTTTTTAACCAAGGTTTCTTGGTTGTTAACATAATAAATATAAGGAGAGCAAGATGAAACAAAAAATAACTAAGATACTTGCAGCTATTGCACTAGTTGGTACCTGCAGCGTTGGCGCAACAGAGTTGAATTGCGACCTACAAGTGAAAAGAGGTGGCAACGTCATCGGTAACGGACAAACCTGCTTTGGTATGGACTTCTCATTTGGCAACTCAACTACAGGTAAATTTTACTTAACAAATATCAGCAAGCCGATTAACAAAGTGATTTGGAATGGTGATGCAAACTGCTCCGGAGGTGTTGAATGTGCACTTACTGTTTATGCGTATCAAACACATACAGCAACGGCGACTATCTTATACAAAGATGGCACATACGAAGAAACGAATGTATCACGTATCTCGTATGAAACTGGTCACTAAAAATTACTTAACTTATTCTTAATCAAAGGAAATAATAATGAAATCAACATTAATTGCTTCAGTATTGGTTGTACTAGGTGGCCTGTCTTTTAGTTCGCAAGCGGCAGATTTAAAATGCTCTTTGAACGTGAAATCAGGCGGTAATGTGTGGGGTAATAATACTAGCTATTGTTCTGGAATTGATTTTTCTTTCGGTAATTCAACTTCTGGTAAGTTCTATATCGCAAATGCCACTAAAGCGATTAGTAAAGTAATTTGGAATGGTGATGCGAACTGCAGCGGTGGTACGACGTGTAACATGACCATTCGTGCTTATCGTCAGTACAATGCGACTGCAACTATTCTTTATACAGATGGTACATACGAGACGACAAACTCTGCTCATATTGACTATGAAACAGGGTTCTAAGTCTCGACTTTTATAATAAAACAGCGGGAAAGCCTTTTCCCGCTTTAGGTATTAACCTAACAAAGCCTCAGGGTTGAAGGAAGAAAACCGTTCAGACACATCTATAAGCGTTGGCATAAAGGGCATGACACCTTTGTGTTCACAAGTAAACGCACCACATTTCACAGCAAAGCTAAGTGCCTTTTTTACGGTTGGGAAGTTTTGCACTAGTGTATCTTTTGAGATCCCATGTTGGCTGAGTTGAAATAGAAACCCTGCCATTAAGCTATCCCCAGCGCCGGTTGTATCAACCGCATCAATAGTAGGAGAGGCGACGGAATAAAAGTCTTTAGCTGTTAATATACTGCAAGGGTTTGGCCCATCGCTTGAGATCACCGCTTGTACGCCGACACTAAGTAACCAATCTAAATAGCTAGCCTCTCTCATGTTCTTTTCTTCAGCAAGATATCTCAGCTCATCTTTACTTACTTTTAATATGTCGACATAGGGGTAGCAAGCCTCTATACGCTCGGATAAGCAAGATAAGTCCTGCCATAGATTCAAGCGCAGGTTAACATCAAATGAAATTAATTGATTATGAGCCGCAGCAGACTTTAATAACGCCATGGTGGTACTTGTCACTTCTGCATCGGTAAGCGTGTTGGAGCAAAAATGAAATATCCCGTGATCTGGCCATTGCAAATGCTCAAAGTCTTTTGGGCGGATTGCAATATCAGCGGTACTGTTGCGGTAAAACGAAAAGCTTCGTTCTCCTTGAGCGTCTAGGTGGACGATAGCCAAGGCGGTTTGCGCTCCTTTTATGGATACACAATATTCGGTTCCAACAGCATATAGCGCCAAGGTTGATTTTAATTGCAGCGAAAAGGGATCTTCAGCAAAACCTCCCACAAACCGAGCACTGCCACCAAGTTTAGCAAAGCCTACCGCCACATTCGCTGGAGCGCCGCCAGCAATAGGTTTAAAGCTACCGTCGCCGGTAGGTAACAAATCGATAAGCATCTCGCCAAAACATGTTAATTGCATAACTACTACCCCTAATTAGAAACGGTATTTTAAAGTGACAGACGTAGTTCTGCCGTTAATACTGCGAGCGCGAATAATATTGTTAGTTGGAATTACACCTTCCTCGGCTTCTGTTAATCCAGTGGTATCAAAGAGATTGTTTACGTTTAACGCGATATTGAAGCGTTCAGTCAGATCATAACTTGCAAACGCGTTGACCTGAGTGTAACCGTCAAATTTTAACTCGTTGTTGTCTTGTACGTACGCGTCAGTGGTGCCGATTAGGCTTAAACCGATAGCACCTTGATCGAAGTTATATTTACCCAATAAGGAATAAACAAAGTCAGCTTGCCGTCTTGGCGTGTTACCCTCGACTTCGGGAGTGAGTGCATCTTTTGCGATTTCAGCATCGGTCCAAGTTAAGCTACCTCGTAAGTCGAAGGAGCCAATAAAATAGACACCTTCAAGTTCAATACCTTGTGCTTCGTATTGCCTGTCAAAGAACTTTTGGCTGGTTGCCTCAAAGTTTTGCTCTTCTGTTTCGGCGTAAAATAAAGTTGCAAATAGACGACCTTGTTCAAACTTTTGTTTGATACCAAATTCATATTGTGTCACTTCATCCACAGCGTCTTCATCAGCAACACTGCCATCAATATTCACTTTACCGAACAATAGTCTGTCTGCATTTGCACGACCGCCCTCACTAAATCTGCCGAATATGGCGCTGCTTGAGGTCATTTGGTAGTTTGCGCCGACAGAGTAACTTGTGTAGCTCCAATCGTAATTAACTACATTGGGGTTAGCGAGATCGATGGCTGCAACTTGCTCCTCTGGCTTCGAAATAGTGCCATCACGGTTGATATCTACACGAGATGTTACAGCACCTGCAAATGTACCTGTCGCTTTACCTGAATCATGACGCACACTCGCATCAACTGAAATATCGCCGAGCTTTGTTGAAAAGGCGATATATGGGGCACGAGTATCGTATTCAGTGTCGTAGTTGCGCTGGCAGCAATTTCCCCAATAGGGCGTACCGTAGGCATATAATCCGTTTTCAGAATATGCAGTGCCATCCGCAGCGGCCACGTTGACAAGCGCTGCGTTATCTCCTTTAACCTCGAGCAAGTATGAATTCCATAACCAAGACATATTGATATTTTGCGATGACATGAAGTAGCCGAAGGTGAGTGACGTGTCAGTACCAAATGACTTGGTGAGCTTTAGGTCATTCATGATGTTGTCGAAATCATTCATTTCCACTTCGAAGGTATGAACGCGCATTAGTAGTGCTTGATTGAACGCTTGATCCGTTTTTGGTCCGTTGGCAAAGGTGAGTGTTGCACCGGTACCGGCTATGCTCTCGGCAATTGCTTGGCTATTAGCGACCTCAGCAGGGAAAGGCGACATAAATGTGCCTGAGATACTCGACTTTCTGGACCTGTTTTCGATTTGCCAGTCATTACCTAGTTCGAAATTTGCTTCAAAGCCGATACTATCAACAACAGGGTGCATTCCGTCTCGCATATCCCCTTGACGAATTTGATTGTTACCACCTAAGCCTTGCGTGGCGGTGAAATAAACAGAGTGAGGTGTATCTGACAGTACATCAAAGCCGCTGATGGAGTCGCCATTAGAATACATTGGCATAGGAAGGTAGCCTGCTGTTTTATCATCAAGGTGTTTTATATACAAACGAACGTAGCCACTTTCAAATTCCTTGGTGATATTGGCTTTGAGTTGGCCGCCTTTATTTGCGGTATAGCCGGTGTCACGTGGGCCTTCACCTTGACGCACAAAGCCACCAATATGAAATTTTATGTCGTCACTTAAATAACTCCCATACTCAAAATCAGTTCTAAACTCGTCATAATCTAAACCAAACGTGGTGGCAACACTGCCTGACTCATTTTCACCCGTTTTTGAAATCAAGTTGATAATGCCTCCGGGAGCGTCGCTGGCGGCAGTCGAAGCCGAGCCACCACGAATAGACTCGATTGACTCCACGGTATTATCAAGGCGCATAAAAATATCGGCGTTACCAAAAGCAATGTCACCAAACTGCAAAATAGGCAAGCCATCTTCTTGTAACTGCAAAAATTTAGCGCCACCGGATGCGACAGGAAGACCACGTACAGCGATATTTGCATTACCTTCACCACCGGTTGATTCAGACCTTACACCAGGAATTAGTTTGAATGCTTCAGCGGTAGTTCTGGGGGTTGCAACAGAGATTTGTTCCAGTCCTATGCTGCTAACAGAAACACTCGATGCCATAATGGTTGTTCGCTTTGGTACACCCGTTACGACTATTTTCTCGAAGCCATCGGCAGGCGTAGTGTGTGCTTTTTCTTCAGCGGCCGCCGAGTGAGAGATTGCAAGCGTGAGTGCGCTGAGTGTAAATAGGGTGGTTTTGATTGTTGTCATCATTTGCCTCTTGTTATCGTTGTCAAACTCGTGCGGTCTATTAAAAATAAACTTAATCGATTAAGTTTATTTTTAGCACAATTTAATTTGGTTGCAATTAAAAATTAATCAATAATTCAAACAAAATTTTAATGCTTTGGTTTTTATGAATTTTAACCCGCGAAAAATTTGTGGTTGGAGGGGTTACACTCGCTGCAACTTAGCGTTTTTGCTCAATAGTAAGCGGGCAGGGTCCTTTAACCAGTTGTACAGCATGGCCGCAAAGAGTAAAAATGCAAACCCGTTCGCAAGTACAAAGCCATAGCTAACATGGCCAAAGTAATCGCTCACCATACCCATCAGAAGTGGTGCTAGCGCAGCAGAAAGTGCGGTGAAGAACAACATCACACCAGCAACAGAGCCATGCTGAGCTTTGTCAAAACAAGAGATCCCTTTTGAGTTTAATGTTGGGTAAATCATAGACATAAATAAACCACTTAGCGGGAGCGTATAGATAGCGGCATTAACACCATAAAGATAAGTCAAAAAATAGCATACAAATATAGCAAAGCTCAGCGCTAGCATTACGCTTTGCCAACGGTACTTAGCGAGTAACCATACAGCCATAAAGCGACCTACTGCACGTAAAATAAAAAAGATGGTGAGGGCATAAGTTGCAAGCCAAGTTAAATCACCTTGGTAATCCTGTAATAAAGTGGGCATCCAGACATAAATTGCGACTTCAGTTGCAACGTAGAGTGCTATGGCGAGGGAAAAGCCAAGTGCATATTTGTTCTTGAGCATCGCTGCTGTGTGTGAGAGGCCCGCATTGTTTTGTGCATGAGCGGTATTAAACTTGGGAAACTCAGTGCTTAAAGTCACGATACTGAGTATTAAGCACAGCCCACCAGCAAGCACATAAAGATAGGTCCAACTCACCCCCTGTATCAATAGATAACTGACAATTGCAGGGCCAATTATCGCGCCGATGGCAAAGAAGCCTTCGACTTTATTCATGGTTTGAGTATGTTCTTGTGCGCCGTCAGAAATGTCGCCTAGAAGAGCGAGGGCCCCTGTTTTAAATAGGCCAATGGCTAATCCAATCACACATAAAAGCATTAAAAACATGGTGAAAGTTTCACCCAGTGCGAACAAGAAACATGCGGATGAAAATAGCATGAGGCCAATTAACACCGTGAGCTTACGACCTATTTTATCTGCCAAAAATCCTAAACATAAGCCGCTAAAGGCAATTAAAATCATTGGCGCATAGTGAAAGGCGCTGGCTTGGGTCATGCTAAGTTGATATTCGCTGATCAGTGTTGGAATGATCACGCCAACGGCGTCTGATGTCATCGCAAACATCAAAAACATCATATAAGTTAACCAGCGCAATGTGTTGAGCTGAGTGTGATTCGACTTGCTGCTCATTGTTCACCTCTTGAAGGGCTTTGTTATGTAGCTGGTCTACTTCTTTACATAAGACTGAGTGTAATACTAATCTGCATTAAGCGAATTATTTTTAGTAGAACGCTACGATAAAACTTGATTATTGTTTGTTCATGATTAAAGATATAACTTAATCGATTAAGTCTCAACTTTTTTAATGAGTAAATTATGAAAAACCAAGTTCAGTTGATCACGTATGCTGACCGCCTGTCTGGCGGCGGCCTTGCACAATTAAATACGTTACTAACGGGCCCGTTAGCTGGACTATTTGGTGGTGTCCACATTTTGCCTTTTTACTATCCAATTGATGGTAGTGACGCAGGTTTCGACCCGATTGACCATGCCAAAGTCGACGAGCGATTGGGCGATTGGCAACATATTAAGTTGATTGCCGAGCACTATGAGGTAATGGCAGATCTTATCGTTAACCATGTGTCAGGAGAGTCAGCAGAATTTGCAGATGTGTTGGCTCATGGCCAAGAGTCACAGTTTTGGTCGATGTTTTTAAAAGAAGAAGATGTCTTTCCTGATGGCATCACGCAAGTGCAAGCGCAAGCAATTTATCGTCCGAGGCCTGGAAGTTGCTTTTCTAAAAAGGTGTTAGCGAGTGGCGAAGTTGTAGATTTTTGGACCACTTTTACTGATAACCAAATTGATATTAATGTTGAGTCAGAAGCGGGGCGCGCTTATTTAGAAAAAGTCTTAACATTGTTTGCAGACAGTGGAGTGAAAATTATTCGACTAGATGCCGCAGGATATGCAATCAAACGCGCAAATACCAGCTGTTTTATGACTGATGAGGCCTTTGCTTTTATCAATCAATTATCTAAGCGCGCCAATGAACTTGGCATGGAAACCATTGCCGAAATTCACAGTTATTACAAAACTCAAGTAGAGGTTGCCAGCAAAGTCGACCGTGTTTATGATTTTGCGCTCCCTCCGCTTATTTTACACAGTTTATTCAATAAAGATTTTTCGGCTTTAGCCAAGTGGTTGGACATTGCGCCGCGTAATTGTCTAACGGTGCTGGATACTCATGACGGAATTGGCATTATTGACGCAGGGCCTGAAGGGGATAAACCAGGGTTACTCGATGCCAATCAAATTGATGCTTTGGTTGAGCAGATCCATAGCAACAGTAATGGTCAAAGCCGCAAGGCAACCGGCGCTGCAGCGAGCAATGTCGACTTGTATCAAGTCAATTGCAGTTATTATGAAGCCTTAGGGAAGCATGATTTTTATTATTTAGTAGCAAGAGCAGTTCAGTTCTTTTGCCCTGGAGTACCACAAGTTTATTACGGTGGTCTATTGGCGATGGAAAATGACATGGCGCTCCTTGAAAAAAGTAATGTTGGGCGCGATATCAACCGCCCTTATTTGGATGTAGTGATGGTGGAAGCTGCACTCGATAAACCTGTCGTGAAGGGTCTGCAAACTCTAATTAAACTGCGTAATACTTGCTGCGCATTTGATGGCAATTTTGCAGTAACATGCCAAGGCTCAAATCTGGTTATAACTTGGGAGGGCAATAATGCCAAAGCGGAGTTGCGAGTTGATCTCGCAAAAGATGAAGCCATGATTAAAACTTCTGAAAACGCAACAGAGCAGAGCTATAACATTCAATCGCTGCTTTTCTAACCATAGCGAGGAGCCAAAGTTGCGCGTAGAAAGCTGGCTTTAAGTTCCTCAACATCGATTATCCTTGGTAGCGGCTCGCAATCTTAGTTGAGCTGCTATGTATAGATAAATATCAACAAAGCGTAATTGACATAGCGGATTATCTATATAACAATAAAGTTATATAATTAATTTGTTATGTAATGATGAAGATACTTTTTCTTTGTTCTGGAAACTCAACGCGGTCAATTTTAGCGCAGGCGCTAACTAACTTTCATGGCGGTTCGGATGTTCATGCCTATAGTGCAGGCACTAAGCCGAGCACCGTGAATGCGACTACGCTTTCAATGCTACGCCGTTTAGGGATTAATACGGACAATCTGTACAGTAAACACCTCAATGAGTATAAGGACGAACACTTTGATGTGGTGGTAACCTTATGCTCTGAAGTGCAATCTGAATGCGAAGGTAAACTGCAAGGAGAACATGTCCTTGCGTGGGATATTGCGAGTCCAGCTGAGCGAAATCGCAATAATGCTTATGAGCAAACCTTGTTCGACATCAATGAACAAGTTATTTCCCTACTACGCGAAGGTAAGCCACAACATACGCTACTTACACCCTTGCAATTTTATAAATCCTTAGCGGATGAGATCCGCTTAAAAACGCTTGCCATGTTGATGGTGGAAGGTGAGCTATGTGTTTGCGAGCTAATGGCTGCGCTTGAACAAGATAGCCA
Source organism: Pseudoalteromonas sp. OF5H-5 (assembly GCF_021530695.1). NCBI lineage: Bacteria > Pseudomonadati > Pseudomonadota > Gammaproteobacteria > Alteromonadales > Pseudoalteromonadaceae > Pseudoalteromonas > Pseudoalteromonas sp. OF5H-5. The sequence continues at coordinate 399,043 of NZ_JAKGBF010000003.1, read as the reverse complement.
ACCCAAGGTGTCACGGCATTTGGCGCAGCTAAAGAAGGCTGGAATTCTATGTGATCGCAAGCAAAAACAATGGGTATTTTATTCTATAAACCCAACGCTACCGCTATGGATGAAGGCGGTGATAAACGCCACGGTTATGCATCAACCAGATTATATAAAAGCTGAGTTAGAGAGGCTAAATGCGATGGGCGAACGGCCAACACGCATGGCAACTTGCTGTAACTAATAATTAGATTTTGGAGTTCTTATGACAATTAAAGTAGGGATCAATGGTTTTGGTCGAATGGGGCGTTTGGCGCTTCGCGCTAGCTTTGACTGGCCTGAAATCGAGTTTGTACAAATTAACGATCCTGCGGGCAATGCAGAAACCCTAGCACACTTGCTAGAGTTTGATTCTGTCCATGGTAAATGGCATCACAGTGTGTCTTTTCAAGATGAACAGATCCAAATAGGTGAAACAGTGTTGTCGGTGACTCAAAACAAAGAGATTGCGCAAACCGACTGGTCTCAATGTGACGTCGTGATCGAAGCATCCGGCAAAATGAAAACCAAAGCTTTGCTGCAACAGTATTTAGATCAAGGCGTTAAGCGTGTTGTTGTTACGGCACCGGTAAAAGAAGAAGGAGTATTGAATATTGTGATGGGAGTGAATGACCATCTATACGACGATATGCCCCACCAAATCGTTACGGCCGCTTCTTGTACCACAAATTGCTTAGCGCCCGTGGTAAAAGTCCTGCAACAAAATATCGGCATAAAGCACGGTTCGATGACGACTATTCATGACATAACCAATACGCAAACCATTTTGGATGCGCCACATAAGGATTTACGCCGCGCGCGGGCCTGTGGCATGAGTTTAATTCCGACAACAACAGGTTCAGCGACTGCTATTACCCATATCTTTCCAGAATTAAAAGGTAAGCTAAATGGTCACGCTGTTCGTGTTCCGTTGGCGAATGCTTCATTAACAGACTGCGTGTTCGAGGTCGAGCGGCCAACTACAGTGGAAGAGATTAACCACTGGATGGCGCAAGCTGCTGCTACTGAGCTTAACGGAATTTTAGGTTATGAATCAAGACCACTAGTTTCTATTGACTATAAAACGGATCCTCGCTCTAGTATCGTCGATGCGCTATCTACAATGGTAGTTAATGGTACTCAGGTTAAGTTGTACGTGTGGTATGACAACGAGTGGGGCTATGCAAATCGTACCGCGGAATTAGTACGTAAAGTCGGATTGTCGTTAGGCGAATAAGATATCATGCAGCTGCGCAATATACCTCAAGATATCAAGCAGTACCTCATTGTGACAGGCAACTATTGGGCGTTTACCTTAACGGATGGTGCGCTCAGAATGTTGGTGGTGCTTTACTTTCATCAATTGGGTTATAACCCGCTTGAAATTGCCATGCTATTTCTCTTCTATGAAATTTTTGGTGTTGTCACCAATTTAATTGGAGGATGGCTTGGCGCACGCATTGGCTTAAACCGCACCATGAATATTGGGTTAGGCATACAAATAGTGGCATTATTGATGTTGGTTGTACCAGCGCACTTGCTCACCGTGCCTTATGTTATGGCAGCACAGGCGCTCTCAGGTATTGCCAAAGATCTCAATAAAATGAGTGCCAAAAGTGCGATAAAGGCCATCGTAAAATCGGGTGAAGAAGGGACCTTGTTTAAGTGGGTGGCAATACTTACCGGCTCAAAGAATGCGCTAAAAGGCGTCGGATTTTTTCTTGGTGGGTTGTTGCTTACCTTACTTGGCTTTACTGGTGCGATGTGGTTGATGGCAATCATGTTGCTATTAGTGTGGTTGTTTAGCCTTATTAGCTTAAAAAGCGATTTAGGCAAGGCTAAAAGCAAACCCAAATTTAGCGATGTATTTTCAAAAAGCCGAGCAATTAATATGCTGTCAGCCGCGCGATTGTTTTTATTTGCCGCACGGGATGTTTGGTTTGTGGTTGCGCTTCCTGTCTTTTTATCGCAGCAGTTCGGTTGGGATCATTGGTGGGTTGGTGGTTTTATGGCTACTTGGGTTATCGGTTATGGCATCGTGCAATCAACAACACCTAGATTTATTCGTCGTGATACGTTTGCATCAACACCAAGTAAAGTCAGCGGATGGGCGTTGTATTTAGCGGTTATTCCGCTGTTGATTGCAATCTCACTTCAAGCGCAGCTCTGGACAAGCTTAGCTGTAGTAGGTGGGCTTTTACTCTTTGGTATTGTGTTTGCTATCAATTCATCCCTTCACAGCTATCTTATTGTGAGTTTGGCCGATAGTGATGGAGTGTCACTTGATGTGGGCTTCTATTATATGGCGAACGCTATCGGGCGATTACTCGGTACTGTGCTATCAGGTTGGATCTTTTTGGAGTATGGTTTGGTGGCTTGTTTAGTGGTATCAAGTGTGATGTTGTTGTTGGCAGGGATCATTTCCTGCAGATTACCCAGGCGAGTCTAATTGATAGGGGGCAATTAACAGCTCTGCCCCATTTTTAAGGTATAGCCAAGCATTACTTTATCATCGCTTTTATTTAAGAAGAGTTTGGCTGCTTCTCGGCCTTTTTCTTCACTATTTTGATGAATGGTAGTTAAGCTGGGACTAAAGCGTAGTGCTTCATCAACGCCATCAAAACCAACGACTTTAAGATCCTGCGGTATCTTTACACCAAGTTTTTTGGCTTCTCTTAACAGCGGTAGTGCAATTAAGTCACTCATACACAGCACGGTATTAGGCCTTGGTGAGAGGTTAAGTAGTTCTTTTGCGGCGATATTTGCAAACCTTTCGCTGCTTTCAGGAATATTCCACACTCTGTCTTCGCCAAGTGTTAACCCACGCTCTTCAATGGCTTTGAGATATCCGCTATAACGCTGATGCGCAATAGAGGTCTCTATGTCTGTTAGGTTCTGCTCGTATACGCGGCATAGCAAATCAGTGTCTAATAATCTCAAACCAAAAATAGCAACATCACTATTGTCGTTTAATGCTTTACTCGCTACATCAAAGGCGGCTTGTCGGTTGTCGATATTAATACTGGCATGTGCGGGCAAATCAAAGTCAACCGTCACAACCTGTTTGCTAACATTCGCAAGATGCTCAATTAACTTGGGATTGCGCGGGCGGCCATAACAAATTAAGCCGTCGACGAAATCGACAATGTCTCCGACATTATCTGCGGTGCCTGAGAACAAGAGTAGGTTAATATGCTGAGCTTCTAAAACGCTTGCAACTCCTCGCATAAAGCTACTTGCAACGGGATCTGATACCATATATTCAACGCTATCGGGTAGTACCAGCGCGACAATGTTAAACGAGCCCTTACGCAGCGATTGGGCTGCCTTGTTAGGTCCAAAATAACCCAATTCTTTACAGGCTTTTAGGATTTCTTCTCGTTTGGATTTAGAGAGTTGATCTGGTCTGTTAAAAGCATTCGATACAGTTGCATTTGACACACCTAATTCCGCCGCAATGCTTTTGAGCGTCCATTTTTTTTTGTCGTTACTCATTGGCAGGACCCCTTAATACAGTCAGGCATATGGCAATGGTTTAGTTCATCTTAACTAGTAAACACCTTAAATAACAAGCAATAATAGATTATTGTCGCAATCTAGTTTAAAGAAAATAGTCAATGAGGTATGATGCGCCATACTTTTATTGCAAATTGTTCTCATAATCAATGACATTAGATAAACTTTCCAAAAATAGCGCAGCGACCATCACTTCTCTTACCCATCCAGATACTGCGTTACTGAGTCGAATAATGGCACTTGGAATTATTCCTGGTGAGCAAATAGAAGTCATTAACGTCGCCCCACTTGGATGCCCGATGCAAGTGAAAATTGGTGACACCTTTGTGAGTGTGCGTAAGGCCGACGCACAGTTCGTTGAAATTGAAGTTTTATAAGTTATTAAGGGCTCACGTATGAAAATTGCGTTAGTGGGCAACCCGAACTGCGGGAAAACCACATTATTTAACCGCCTGACCGGCTCTAAACAAAAAGTAGGGAATTGGCCAGGGGTAACTGTCGAGAAAAAATTCGGCTATTTTGCTTTAGAAAACACAAACGTAGAATTGGTAGATTTGCCCGGCTTATATAGCATGGAGCAAATTGAGCCAAGCCAAGATGAGCAAATCGCGTGTGACTTCCTAAAGCAAAATGAAGCTGACGTCATCATTAACATCGTGGATGCCGCAAACTTACAGCGAAATCTAGTATTAACTTCCCAGCTGAAAGAATTAGGCAAACCTATTCTCGTTGTTGCAAATATGGTTGATGTCGCAACACAGCGTGGGAGAACGTTAGATTTAAAAAGACTCTCTGAACAGTTAGGGTTACCTGTAGTGCCATTCCACGGTGCTAAAGGTACAGGGCAAGAAGCGTTGTTGGAACAACTCGCACAGATCACTCGTTTTCCAAAAGCACCTGAGACGGCAAACACCGAGAGTGCCAGCAGCGATCCCCTCGAAAAAGCGGTTGCTCGTCACCAAGCAGTGAAAAAATTGGCTGATGGCGTAAGTATCATTACGCCAAAACGTGCAGATACGACAGAAACGCTTGATAAAATCGTGCTCAACCGCTGGCTTGGTGTACCTATTTTCTTAGCCATGATGTATTTAATGTTTACCATTGCGGTTAATGTTGGTGCTGTATTTATCGACTTTTTTGACATCGCCGTGGGCGCCTTACTTATCGATGGTGTAAAAATCTTGCTGGCAGATATTGGCGCACCTCAATGGCTAGGTGTGTTATTGGCTGATGGTTTTGGTGCGGGTATTCAATTAGTGGCGACCTTCATCCCTGTTATTGCGGTGCTGTATCTGTGCTTATCTATTTTGGAAGACAGTGGTTATCTTTCTCGGGCCGCGTTTGTTATTGACCGTTTGATGTCATCCATTGGTCTACCGGGCAATGCTTTTGTACCTTTGATCGTTGGATTCGGCTGTAATGTGCCTGCGGTTATGGCGTCAAGAACGATGGGTCGAGAGTCCGATAGATTACTGACGATTATTATGGCGCCATTTATGTCCTGCGGCGCACGTTTGACGGTATATGCGTTATTTGCAGCGGCTTTCTTTCCAACGAACGGAGCCAATGTTGTTTTTGGTCTGTATTTGCTTGGCATATTGGTTGCGGTAGGTTCTGGCTTTTTATTTAGAAAGCAAGTATTCAAAACGCAAAAATTACCCTCATTTACCGAGATGCCAGCGTATCATATGCCAATTTGGCGCAATATATTCATTACCACTTGGCAGCGTCTGAGCGGCTTTATCAAACGTGCTGGCAAAACAATTGTTATGGTAGTTATTTTACTCAGTGCATTAAACTCGATTGGTACCGACGGTTCGTTTGGCAATGAGAATACAGATAAGTCACTTTTGGCGAAGGCTGCACAAGTGGTCACGCCAATCTTTGAGCCAATAGGGTTAAAAGAGGAAAACTGGCCTGCTACGGTTGGTGTTGTGACTGGTATGTTTGCCAAAGAAGCCATCGTCGGTACTTTAGATGCGCTTTATACCGGTGCCGAAGAAGAAGGTGGAGAGTTTTCATTATTGGCTTCGTTAAAAGAAGCGTTGATGACCATAGTAGACAATAGTAAAGATCTTATCGCAAACCTTGGTGATCCACTAGGACTTAACGAATTAGAGTCAGGCGCTGAAAGTGGCACTGCGCTACTTACGGCAATGGCAGCGAAATTTAATGGTCAAATCGGTGCATTTAGTTATCTTGTCTTTATCTTACTCTATACTCCTTGTGTAGCGGTATTAGGTGCAATTAAGCGTGAATCTGGCGGTAAGTGGATGTGGCTTGTTATTGGCTGGACGACCTCAATTGCTTATATCATGGCGACTTTAGTTTACCAAGCTAGTCAGTTAAGTACCTCGCCGACGAGTGCTTCACTTTGGATTGTAGCGATGTTGTTGTTTGGATTTGCGTGGTGGAAAGGGTTATCCCGACTTGGCAATAAACTTAACCAACCGCCAACCTATCAGATAAACTTAGGTTAGTTATTCAAAAGTTTGGTTAATTACGGCGCTTAGAGCGCCGTTTTTTATTTTTTGGTATCAAGCAAAAAAAAGCAGTGTTAACTGAGTCAACACTGCCAACAACTCTAAATCAATCAAGGGGAGTCTTCGAAAAGGAGATTACGCCGCTTTATTGACGGAAGGGTGACGCAATAATGAAAGATTTATGACTGTGAAAATTTCACTTTGCTTCTTGCTAAAAATCGCTTAATTTTTAGCTCTATTCTTGCTGCTAACCGGGACAATAATGATAACCACTGATACTCCTCTAATTTTGCGCCATCTTGATACTATCCATGCGCTGATCTCTAATTCTTATTGGGCAAAACAAATGCCTAAAGCATTGCTAGAAAAGGCCATTCAAAATAGTCTGAGCTTCATGTATTTGGATGATAAAGGCGAGTTTCAGGGCTTTTGTCGCGTGATAACTGACTATGCTACCTTTGCCTATCTTGCCGACGTGATAGTTGAGGATAGTGCCAGAGGTAAAGGGGTAGGCAAAGCGATTGTTCAAGCCGTGGTTGAACATCCAGAGCTACAAGGCTTAAGGCGTTTTATGCTGGCAACTTTTGATGCGCATACTCTATATGAAAAATTCGGCTTTGCAGCGGTGCCAGATCCGAGCATTTTGATGCAGATCTGCTACCCCACTATATATTCGGATTTACAAGATTAATTGCAGGATTTCGGTCATTTATATTTTGTTTTTTAGAACGAAGACTGGATAAATGCACTTACCCTGAACATAATAAAGACGATAACAATAACAGGTGTCTTTATTATGTTACTGCTCGCGACTATCTATTTGGCTGCTGCGATATTGGCGGTGCCAATCGCTAAACGGCTAGGGCTTGGCTCTGTGCTTGGATACTTATTGGCAGGGATCCTAATTGGTCCTCACCTTCTTCATCTTGTGGGGGAGCAAACGGACGTCATGCACTTTGCCGAGTTTGGTGTAGTGATGATGCTATTCTTAGTCGGGCTTGAGTTACAGCCCAAAAGGCTCTGGACGATGCGCCGCTCTATAGTTGGTCTCGGTGGCTTACAAGTGGTTATAACAACAGCTGTACTCTATTTCGCGATTGATTTAGCGCTTGGTTTTTTGTGGCAGCAATCATTAGCCATCGCGTTAATGTTGGCACTGTCTTCTACCGCCATTGCACTGCAAACCTTAAATGAAAAAGGCTTAATTAAACAATCTGGCGGTCAAAATGCGTTTTCGGTGTTGTTATTTCAAGATATAGCCGTGATCCCCATTCTCGCTATTATGCCGTTGTTAGCATTTAGTGATTTGGCTGTGAGTGATGGCCACGGCAATTTATTACACGCTTTTCCGACTTATCTCCAAGTGATTATCTCTGTTTTTGTCATTTTGGCTATTATCGCTGCTGGGCATTATGTTGCCGCGCCGTTATTTAGGTATATTGCCAGCACTCGAATGCGCGAACTATTTACCGTGGTGGCGCTATTTATCGTTATCGCAACCGCGTTATTGATGCAAAGCATCGGTTTATCCCCTGCGCTCGGAACATTTCTCGCGGGTGTTGTTCTCGCGGAAAGTGAATTTCGCCATGAATTAGAAGCCGATATCGAACCGTTTAAAGGGTTACTACTTGGCCTCTTTTTCATGACAGTAGGCGCATCAATCGACTTTTCCTTATTGGCACAAAAATGGTTATTTATTTTAGCGTCAGTGGTGCTATTAATGGGGTTAAAGGCGGTTATTTTATATTTGTTGGCAACGGCGTTTTCACTGCATAAGCGAGCGACATGGTTATTTACCGCAGCCCTGTGTCAAGGCGGTGAGTTCGCGTTTGTACTCCTTTCGGTTACTGGCAGTTTAGCAATCTTAACTCCAGATCAAGTCGCGTTAGTTACACTGGTTGTTGCGGTATCTATGCTCGGATCGCCCCTCATTTTTATTCTTTATGACAAAATAGTTGAACGCCAGGCCAATACTCCTCAAGAACAAGATAGCTTAGAGACGATGGAAGCGACACAAAACGTTATTGTGGTCGGCTACGGGCGTTTTGGCCAAGTGATAGGGCGTTTGCTTCATGCACAGGGTTATCATTTATCGATTTTGGATCACAGCCCAAGCCAAATTGAATTACTCCGTCGCTTTGGCAATCAAGTGTTTTATGGCGATGGTGCTCGATTAGATTTACTCGAAGCCGCAGGGGCTCACGAGGCGCAAATGCTGGTCGTGGCGATTGATGAGCCAGATAAAACCCTCGAAATCGTCAGGTTGGCGCAGCAACATTTCCCTAACCTAAAACTTGTAGTTCGTGCGACCGACCGTCGCCATGCCTACCAACTGATAAAATTGGGTGTCACTGCGTTTGAGCGAGAAACCTTTGTCTCTGCTGTGAAGTTAGGTGAACAGGCGCTCAAGTTATTGGGCCATAGTGAAGAAGATGTCGCACGAGCGGGTTACCTCTTTACCAAACACGATGTTGAATCTATGCATATGCTCGCCGATGTGTGGGGAGACGATGAAAGCTATGGTATTGCGATCCGTCAGCGTATGGCTGACCTCAAACAGGTGTTGCAGGCGGACGAAAAAGCGCAAGAAGATCTTAATACCTGCCATGGTGAAGATTGTGAAAATAAACCATCAACCATTGAACAATAACGCATAAATATTAGGTTAAATCAGTATGTTGAGAGTGACATTAGAACAGTGGCGAATGTTTAGAGCCGTTGTTGAATATGGTGGTTTTAATCAAGCTGCCAAAGAAGTGCATAAAAGCCAGTCAAGTATCCACACTGCGGTCCATAAAATTGAGGAATGCCTTGGTGTTAAGCTTTTTAGAGTCGAAGGGCGAAGAACCCTGTTAACCGAAGCGGGTGAAATGATGCTGCGCCGTGCCAATTATCTCTTGGAAGAAGCGGCAAAAGTGGAAGCGGTAGGGCAGACGCTGGGCGAGGGAGTTGAGAGTCAATTGCGCATTGCGGTCGATGAAATTTTCCCACAGCAGGTACTCTATAAGGTGCTAGAAAATACATCTGCACAATACCCTTTATTGCGTGTCGAGTTGGTCGAGTCAGTATTAACAGGCGCATCAGAACTTTTACAAAATACCGACGTAGATATCGCCATTTCTCCGGTTACTTTACAAGACGGGTTCAGTGAAGAGTTGTGCCAAATCGAGTTTGTTGCAGTGGCAAATCCCAATCACGCATTACATCAATTTGGTCGCGCGCTTACATTCGAAGACTTAAAATCCCATCGTCAAATCGTAGTGAGAGACTCTGCAATCTCGCGTAAAAAAGATGAAGGTTGGTTGGGGGCGCATCAACGTTGGACGGTGAGCCATATGACGACCTCGATAGATATGATAGCGCAAGGCTTAGGATTTGCTTGGTTACCTATTCCGGCTATTAAAACGCAACTAGACTCTGGCGTCTTGAAACCACTACCACTTTCGCAACATAGTCAGCGTAAAGCACAGCTTCATCTTATTTTTAAAGATGGTGACAGGCTTGGGCCCGCCGCGCGCGCTTTTATTGGTGAGTTAAGATATCAGTGCATGCAGCTAGAAGGTTCTGTTGAGTAGAATGGTTGATATTAAATTATCAAATTTTATTCGTTTCAAACAGGCAATAGACTAAGGTCATCAACATGCGTTTGGAGCGAAACATGCGATATATTCGAAAAGCACAAGATAGAGGTAAAGCAGATTTTGGCTGGTTGCAAAGCCAACATAGTTTCTCATTTGGTCGATATTATGATCCCGCCCACATGGGATTTGGTAATCTTAGGGTGATCAATGATGACACAGTACTTGGTGGTCATGGCTTTGATACTCATGGTCACCGAGATATGGAAATTATTTCCTATGTCATTGACGGTGAATTAGCACATCAAGATAGTATGGGTAATCAGTTTACTGTGGCGGCAGGTGAAGTTCAGAGAATGAGCGCCGGTGGTGGCATTCTTCATTCAGAATATAATGCTTCAAAGACAGCGCCTGCCCATTTTTTACAAATTTGGATAGAGCCAAAGCTTAAAGGCATAACGCCGAGTTATGAACAAATTCAAATTAAACAAAGTAGTGCACTTACGCCGATTGTTACGCCTACAGGCGCACAGGGCACTCTGAGTATCAATGCAGAAGCTGAAATACACCGCTTGCAGCTACATCAAGGTCAACAGATTGAGCTGAATGCGCACGCGCAAAAAGCCTATTTGCACATTGTTGGCGGCGAAGCGACGCTCGATGGTGAGGCATTTCAGCAAGGAGATGGCATCGGTCTGATTGCTGATGACAACATGCAGGTTACGGCATTAACAGATGTTGAAGCGCTGTGGTTTTTATTACTTAACTAAGCAAATTGGTATTAAATTCAGCGCCTAAAATTAAAGGAATTGAAGAATGACAGAACCAATTCAACTTGCAGTAATTGCCCTTGTCGTTCTGCTAAGTGGTATTTCAAAGTCTGGCTTTGCAGGCGCGTTAGGGGCGTTTTCTGTTCCAATTTTGATGATGGTGTTGAATCCAAGAGACGCCATTGCGTTGATGCTTCCGCTACTTATCGTCGCGGATGTTTTTAGCCTGAAGAGCTATTGGCGCTTATGGAATGTGTCAGAATTAAAGCGGTTATTGCCAGGTACGCTAGTCGGGATAGCTTTAGCAACGCTTTTTCTTCAAGGCGTCAGTGAATTTTGGCTGACGGTTGTGATTGCAGCGATGAGTATAGTATTTGCGCTTAAAAGCTTACTGATTAAAAATACACCTGAAAGTGTTGGGCACTTGAGACTACTGGCCGCGAGCACCTCTACCGCGGCAGGTATCTCCACGACCTTAATTCATGCTGGCGGCCCACCACTCATGGTGTATTTTAACGCTCGAAAATTGGAGCCAACGGCTTATATCGCGACGGTTGCAGTACTATTTGCACTGATGAATGTGATTAAGTTGGCGACCTTCTCCGCAACTGGGTTGTTACAGTGGCAACATGTGCTGCTTGCTATCTGTTTTACACCTTTAGCGTTGCTTGGTAATAGGCTCGGTGTGCACCTAGCGAAACGCTTACCTAAAAAGCAATTTTTGCTGGTGATGAATGGACTACTGCTCATGCTTGGACTGGTATTAATTGGTAAATTGTTGTGACTGTGTAGGCTTACCAACATGCAGCAAAGTAAATGCCCACAACATGTTGTGGGCATAGAAAACTATAACTGTTCTTCCATCTCTTTTTGATACTCATCTGCAAGTTGCGACTTTTCACTTTTATCAAGTACTTTACCCGCTCGCTGGAAAAACGCTTGCTCTTCGTCAGCCAAGTGGTGCTCAACTTTGTCTTTGAGTTTTTTCAATTTAGTTAGCCAACTAGGGTCGGAAAACTCCGTATTATCCAGTGCCTCAATTAACTCATCAATCTCATGATGCTCCGCGATACCGTGGCGAGAGTCTTCGATCGTCATATCGCTTTCCATTAATGGGGCGTAAAAGTATCTTTCTTCTGCGATGGCATGTGCCTCTAACGCGTCTTTCAACTCTTTATAGTACTTTTCGCGGACCTTTGAATCACCAGACGTTTCTGCCAACATGTTCAATAGGGCGCGTTGATGATCATGATCTTGCTTTATTGCATTAAAAATTTCCATGTAGATTACCTCTTATTCTAGGGCCTGTTGACCTTTCAAGTTTGTTTTTGCAGCAGTTTGATTGGTATTTATACAAGGCAGAGCCTGCGTAGCATAGTTATTCTATGTAAGTTAGGCGATAACACAGTAGAAATTCCAATCAAGCGCTGCCGTTTGGGTTCGCCTGAGTGCGCTTTGTTCATTGTTGCTCAACTTTTGCCTAGATTACTAGGCGGCAAGTCGAGCGTCGCGATCAAAACACACTCAGGAGAACAAAAATCAAACAGCAAAGGTCAACAGGCCCTAGTTTAAAACGTCTGCTTTGGTGCTGTTTTTAAAAAACGACATGAGTTTGCTACGGTGCGCCTCATTATTCGTTTTAATGATAAGCAGCCACTTGCCCTCTGCGATTTTATTCATCACCGCCTGATTAAACGCATCTTTGTCTGGACGCAAAGAAATAAGGCCCGAAGCAAATAGCCCTAAAAATAAGCCGGGGCTTAGTAAAGCGATAAACGTTAAATAAGGATTAGCTTGAGTGAAAGCCGGTCCATAACTTACCAATAGTCCCGCGATGAGAAAGCCTAATATCACCCCCATGCTGCCAAGGTACAAATGCCAATTAAGCATGTTTTTGGCAAGGCGACTTTCGCTTTTAGGCTCAAGTTTTTTGTCGGCATCTTTGTCATACGGATTAACCAGTTCTAGATGCTCATGTTGAACAAGGTGGCTGTTTAACAATTCATTTTGCAATTTTTCTGCGGCTGCTTTCCCTGTTAGAACGGCCCCAACTCTATGATCTGTGTAGGATAATATTTCAAAAGTATCCATTACTCCTCCTAATTTCGTTGCAGCTTGTAATTATTCAAACTGCAAGTGTTATACCGGGAGAGTAAGATTTCTAAGATATTGAATTTTATTAATAATTTTAGATTTCAGATGTTGTGGGGTTGAACAAATGAAGCACAAGGCAGAAAGAATTACCGAGTAGTTACTACATGTTTTGATACAACATAATGATTATAAAGTTAGTTTAGGGAAGAAACTGGCATATTTACTCATATTGTATCAAAAAATTTACAAAGGTATGTTTTGTTACTTAATTCAAGATATTAAGTGTGGGTCTATTTTTTAAACAAATGCATGAAAGCATTGCATAAATATTTAAAGTAAATTAAATATTATTAAAATGTTAACTTTGGGGTTTATTTATTTGAATTGCTGCCTAGTCTAATAAGGCGTGGCGAGTGCTAATGGGCTTGCCATGTCTTCTGCAGTTGAAGGAGAAAACAGTCACATTTCATCTAATGTTTTTTGTTAAGCAGTGATGAAAAGGACAATAAAACAACAATACTAGGAGTGTAATTCGTGAAATTATCTACAGTAACTATGGCTACGGCGTGTGCGATTGCGTTTACTTCGCTCAGTGCTCAAGCTGCAACAAAACAATACTTAAACCAGCAAGCTGACATGAATACTATGCTTAAGTCAGCTTCTCAAACAGTGTTGAGTACACAACCAGAAGTGCTGATTGGTTTGGAAAGCGCGAGCCAACTAAAGGAGCTTAAAAGCTTCAATAGTAAAAAAGGTGAAGTAACTAAGCGTTTTCAACAAATGTACCAAGGATTACCAGTGATTGGTGATTCGGTCATTTTAACGTTTGACGATGCCGGTGCGCTTAAAAAAGCTCACGGTGCGGCGGTTTATAACATCGCGGCTGACATCGGTTCGGTAAAACCCAAGCTAAATGCCAAAATGGCATTGAATCAGTTTGAAAAGCAATCGCTTAGTGCAGACAAAAAGCTTAAAAAACATAATGAAAAATCTCGCCTAGCGATCTGGCTTGATGGCAATTCAACGGCACGTTTAGTCTATGAAGTCACTTTTGTTACTTATGGTGATGAGCCTAAACGCCCATATTTGATCATTGATGCAAACACAGGCGAAGTGTTAGAAAGCTTCAATAACTTGCAGCATGCAGATGCGATAGGCCCTGGTGGTAACCAAAAGACTGGTCGTTACCAATATGGTACTGATTATGGTCATCTAGACGTTGCACAGTCAGGCAATACTTGTACCATGACGAATGCGAACGTTAAGACAATTAACTTAAATCACGGTAGCAGCGGCTCGACTGCACATAGCTTTACGTGCCCAGAAAATACAGTTAAAGAAATTAACGGTGCATACTCACCGCTGAACGACGCCCATTATTTTGGCAATGTAGTATTTAATATGTACAACGATTGGCTCGGCACTGCGCCATTGTCGTTCCAGCTTAAAATGCGCGTTCATTATAGCAGTAATTATGAAAACGCGTTCTGGGATGGCAGCGCGATGACTTTTGGCGATGGTGCGAATACATTCTATCCGTTGGTAAGCCTTGATGTATCTGCTCACGAAGTGAGTCATGGTTTCACTGAGCAAAACTCAGGTCTAGTATACCGTTATAAATCAGGTGGCTTGAACGAAGCGTTTTCTGATATGGCTGGTGAGGCTGCTGAATTTTATATGAAAGGCAGCAATGACTGGTTAGTTGGCCAAGACATCTTCAAAGGCAGTGGCGCATTGCGTTATATGAATGACCCAACGCAAGACGGCCGCTCAATCGATCACCAGTCTAACTATACGTCTAGCATGGACGTTCACCACACTTCAGGGGTGTTCAACAAAGCCTTCTACAATCTGGCAACTACAGCGGGTTGGGATACGAAAAAAGCCTTTATCGTAATGGCAAAAGCTAACCAAATGTATTGGACTGCGAACACCGATTGGGATACTGCAGGTAACGGTGTAATGGATGCGGCATGTGACCTAGGTTATGAACCTGGTGATGTACAAGCTGCGTTAGCAGCGGTTGGCGTTAATTCTAACTTAAGCACAGGTAGTAGCTGTGACACTAACCCACCACCACCTCCTGGTGGCGATGAAGAGTTAACGAACGGTCAGCCTCGTACTGGGATAAGTGGCGCGGCAAAAGAGCAAATGTTTTTTACCCTTGATGTGCCAGCTGATGCGACTAGCCTAAACTTCACCACTTCTGGTGGTAGCGGTGATGCGGACCTTTATGTCAAGTATGGTTCTCGTCCGACGTTAAACACTTATGATTGTAATAGCACAACGTCTACAAGTAACGAAAGCTGCGACATTAATAACATTCAAGCAGGTAAGTACTACGTGATGGTTGAAGCATGGAATCAGATTTCGGGCGTGACTTTGACTGGTACATACAGCTCAACGGGTGGAACTCAACCAATTGATCGCACTGAGTCTAATATCAGTGTTGCATCTGGCAGTTGGGCACGTTTCACACAAGATCTAAATGCTAGCTACAGCAATCTTGAAGTGAGTATTTCTGGTGGTTCAGGTGACGCGGATCTATACGTAAACTTTGGTTCTCAATCAACAACGTCGAGCTATCAGTGTCGCCCTTATAAAAACGGTAACAACGAGACCTGTACGATTACAAACCCACAACAAGGTACTTGGTATATTGATTTACGTGGCTATAGCGCAGCAAGCGGTGTAACACTGAATATCAAAGCGAACTAAGTAAAAGTTTAAAGGGAGCGCAAGCTCCCTTTTTATTAGGCCCCAAAAAAATCATAAATTTACCTCATTTGAATAATCCTTTTATTTTGCTCAGCGCTTAAATCATGTTGTTATTCAAATGAGTTGAGGATACAACAATGAAATTAACTACACCTATGCTACTGAGCATTGCCTGTTTGAGTGGCTTTTCTGAAGCGTCAGAAGAGGTTTGGGTGACGATGGATGCGAAGTCTAGTCAGCATTTCCAAGTCCATAATTCTATTCGCGGTACTCACTTTGAGCAGCTTTCTTTACCGAACAGTGAAGTCAAAGCGTTAAAAGTACCTGCAAACTTACATTCACACCTGAGTGCATTTATGCACGACGAATATCACCGCTGTGGTGGCTTTGTCGCCCATGACTCCTTAGAGCAGGCGCAAAGCTATCTTGCACAGTTAGAAAGCGTAAACCCAAGTGCGACGCTGGTTAACTACAGCATTGATAACCCCGCGCGGGTTAACAGCTTAATCTCAAAAGTCAGTACGGTGAACTTAGACAGCAGTGTCAATTCGCTAACCAGTTTTTATAACCGCTATTATACCTCGCAAACGGGTGTTGATGCCGCTGCATGGGTCAAGCAAACATGGAGCGATATTGCAGCAAGTCGCTCAGATATTAGTGTTGAATATTTTAGCCACTCTTGGGCTCAGTCTTCAGTGATTGTCACCATTCCAGGTAGCGAACTGAGCGATGAAATCGTTATTATCGGCGGGCACCTTGATTCAATTAACCAATCTAACTCGAGTGGGCTTGCGCCGGGTGCGGATGATAATGCCTCAGGGATCGCTGTGCTTACTGAAGCGCTAAGCGCTATTGTTGAAGATGGTTATCAGCCTCAGCGGACAATCCAAATCATGGGCTTTGCGGCAGAGGAAGTTGGGCTTCGAGGTTCTAAAGCTATCGCGCAGTCTTACAGCTCTCAGGGAAAAAACGTAGTCGGTATGACACAATTTGATATGACTGGCCGCAATGGCAGTAGTGCGGATATTGTGATGATGACAGACTATACAAACAGCGCACAGAATCAGTTCTTAGGCCAATTAATTGAAACTTATTTGCCAAACCTTAGCTATGCCTATGACCAATGTGGCTATGGCTGCTCCGACCATGCATCTTGGTATCAGCAAGGGTTCCCAGCTTCTATGCCATTTGAATCAAGAATGTCTGAGATCAACAGAAAAATTCATACCACCAACGATACTGAATTTGATTCAACACATGCACAAAAATTTGCAAAACTCGCGCTGGCGTTTGTTGCTGAGCTTGGTAAAAATGCGGGTGATACACCTCCGCCACAACCAAACAATAAGCTTGAAAACGGCGTGGCTAAAACGGGGATTTCTGGCGCTTCTAAAAGCCAGCAGTTTTTCACCATGGAAGTACCACAAGGTGCAACTAATTTAAGTTTTACCACCTCAGGTGGTACTGGTGACGCCGATCTCTACGTTCGCTATGGCTCCAAACCTACTTTGGATACTCATGACTGCAAGAGCACTAACTCGTCTAGTAACGAGCAATGCAATATTTCCGCTGTGCAAACTGGTACGTATTACGTGATGGTAGAGGCATGGAACGCGATTTCGGGGGTCAGTTTGGTAGGACAGTACGATACCTCAAGTGGCAATACGCCTATTGACGAAACTATCAATAATATTTCTGTCGCCAGCGGACAGTGGCAGTATTTTAGTCAAGCACTAACCGCGGGATACCAAACCCTGACAATTACGACGTCGGGAGGCACGGGAGATGCGGATCTTTATGTTAATTTTGGCACGCAACCAAATACCAGCACCTACCAATGTCGGCCATACAAAAATGGCAATAATGAGGTATGTACCATCTCCAATCCTCAGGCTGGCACTTGGCATATCGGCCTGCAAGGCTACCAAGCAGCGAGTAATGTAACGCTAAGTATTAGCGCGAATTAATACGTGTTTAAAATTAAGACCGGGGATATAACCTTGCTTATCTCCGGTCTTGGTGCTTAGTGATACATTGATTTAGAGAGATTTGATTTAATTGATATTCTGCTTCTGATAGACTCAATGAGTTCAATTAGGAGTTGCGTGTGTCACATAAGTTCTCAGTTAAGATATTAATTTATCTTTTATTATTATTTTGTGGGCTGTGGGCAAGTTATTTGTTCAATGTGGCACAGGATGAGGAAAATGTCCTTGGTCAGACTAAAACCAACCTAGAAAAGTTCAATAGTTATATCCAGACTGAATTTACTCGTTATCAAGCTATCCAAACGCAATTGAGCCTAAGCAATTTGGTGCAATCAGGCTTACAGCAAGCAACCGCTATTAACTCCAATGAACTGGACAGATACCTTCAGGACATTCAAATATCCAGTGGTGCGTCAGACGTTTACCTGCTAGACCTCAGTGGAACTGTGATTGCGAGCAGCAACTGGTATTTACCGCATAGCTATAAAGGCAGCAATTTTGCCTTTCGCCCCTATTTTTACGAAACAATCAAGGGCAATGAGCATGTCTCTTTTGCGCTCGGTTTACGTTCCAAAACCCGTGGTTTCTATTTTGCTAAGTCTGTCTATAAAGACGGCTCGCTTGTGGGCGTGGTGGTGATGAAGGTTAACGCCAGTAAATTTGAATCAGATAAAGCCCAGCTTGATACGGGAACTGATAGCCATTTCTTAATTGTGGATGACAATCATATTGTACTGGCATCTGATGTTGAGCAGTGGCGGTTAGCATCATTAGGGGAACTGTCCCCAGCAAAGCGCAAAGAAATTGAATCCTCAAGACAGTTTGAAAACGAATCCCTATTCCCTATCGATTGGCGTGTGCTTTCACCAACCAGAGTGAAAACGTCATCTCATGGCAGCGACGCGCTGATGCAAAAGAGGCCGCTTAACAAGCAATACACTCTTTATTTGCTACATGAAGTTGCGCCTATCAAAGCGGCACAGTGGCCGCGGCTTGGGGTAACCGCACTGGTATTGATTTTACTCTTTGTCGTTGTCGAGTACACGTTGAGTAAACTGACAGGATACAGACAACTGCTTTTCAGTCAGCGGAGTTTAGAGGCTGAGGTTGCCAGCCGCAAGCAAGCGCTTGAGCAGGCACAAGACGCACTGATTCGCGCTGCCAAGTTGGCAACCATAGGGCAGCTCAGCGCCAGCATTAACCATGAAATCAATCAACCACTTAGTGCCATGAGTGCGTATGTCGCCAGCGCCAAACGGTTGGCTCAAAAGGGAGACGTAAGCAAAGTAGTCGAAAATATGGTCCTGATCCAATCTTTGATCACTCGAGTGCATAAAATCGTGGCGCAGCTAAAATCATTTAGTCAGCATCATGATAATAAGATGCTGGTGGCCAACCTTAAACACTCTGTAGATAACGCCTTAGTTATAGTTGGGCCTGAACTCAAACGCTACGGTGTAGCAATTCAAAGTGAGGGGCTTGCGTGCAATATCTGGGTTGACCCATTTAAGTTTGAGCAAGTACTGGTGAATATTATTAGCAACGCGTGCCAAGCCATTGTTGAGCAAGATGATAAATGTATTTATATTCGCGCCGTGGAGCATGAAGGTAAGATCCAGCTGTCTATTATTGACTCGGGCGAAGGGATAAAACAGCACGCTTTATCTAACATATTTGAACCGTTTTACACCACTAAATCAGGTAATGGCTTGGGCTTGGGGTTATCCATTTCAAAGCAAATCATTGAATCGTTTCATGGCAAACTCAGCGCCCATAACCATCCGCAAGGTGGTGCCGAGTTTTTAATTAGTTTACACACAAAGAATCCGCAACATGACTGAAGAGAAAACCCTGTTAATCATCGATGATGAACAAAGTATACGAGATGCACTAAAGCAACTATTTGAAATAGAAGGGTACTCAGTGCAGTGTTTTTCCAGTGCAACGCCTGCATTAAAAAAACTTTCTCGTCAGTTTAGCGGTGTTGTGCTTTGCGATATCAATATGCCCGAGGTCAATGGTATTCAATTTTTAGAGCAGGTGATGCAGTTTGATTCTGAGTTACCTGTGGTATTTCTAACCGGCTTTGCGGATGTTGAAGTGGCGGTAAAAGCCATCCAAAAAGGGGCTTACGACTTTTTTGAAAAGCCTGTGTCAGAGCCGCTACTTGACTGCATAGAAAGGGCGCTTGATAAACGCCGGTTGGTGATGGAAAACCGAGAGCTAAAAGCGCAAGTCAAGAAAAAGTCTGCGCCGGGGGTGCGGATCTTAGGTGAGACAAAACAAATGCAGCAAATGCTGCACTTGCTTGATGCTGTGATTGATACCCCAGCTGACGTATTGATTGAAGGTGAAACCGGTACAGGAAAGGAATTGGTGGCGCGATACTTACACGACCATAGCGAGCGCTCAAACCATAACTTCGTCGCCATCAATTGCGGTGCGATTCCAGAAGAGCTGATTGAAAGTGAATTATTTGGTGCCAAAAGCGGAGCATTTACGGGTGCTAAAGAGTCTCGCGAGGGAAAATTTTCTTTTGCCCAAGGTGGCACGGTTTTTTTGGATGAAATCGAAGCCATGTCTGCGGCTTTACAAGTGAAGCTGCTGCGCGTTTTAGAAGAGAGAAGTGTGACGCCAGTTGGTAGCAACACTGCGATAGCACTGGACATTAGAGTGGTTGCGGCGACGAAAGTGGATTTACAAACCTTAGTCGCACAGGGTAAATTTCGCTCGGATTTATTTTATCGACTTAACCTCGTCAAAGTGATGATCCCGTCACTTCGTTCCAGAAAAGCTGATATTCCGCTGCTATATAAACACTTTAGCTCCATTGCCGCTGCTCGCTTTCATAAACCTATGCAACCAATTAGCCCTGAATTAGAGGCGCAGTTACTGGCACAAGACTGGCCTGGGAACGTGCGAGAGCTGAGAAACCACGCCGAGCGCCATATTTTACTCGGTGGTGCGATGACTACGAGTAACATGCAAAGCAATTTGTCTGACGAAACGTTGAGTTTGGCTGAGAAGGTGAGCTACTACGAGCAATCGCTAATTGAAGAAGCGCTGGCACAAAGCCAAGGCAGCATAAAAGATGCGATGAATTTGCTAAAAGTGCCGAGAAAAACCTTGTACGACAAGATGAACAAGTATGGTTTAAATCGCACTATGTTCACCAATGATGATGGGTGAATTTAGTGACACATTATAGATTTAAGTGTGTGGAAATCCGCACATTTTAGCTGGTGTTAATCTTAGATTTTTATTTATCCATCTGATTTATATTAAAAAATAAACTCTGGTCTCAGAATTGCGTTGTCTTAAGCGACAATAATCAAAAAATGAGACAAGTTATGACAGCAAGTAAATCTTTAGTGGCGTTGGCAGTTGCCAGTGCAACGCTATCAGCCTCTGCGTTAGCCGCAGACTACAGCATTTATGGTAAAGCAGAAGTTCAAATTGCCAACACAGACAAAGGTGTGATGCGTTATACCAAAGAGGGCACACAAATTGACGCACCATTTTCAAGAATTGGTGTAAAAGGCACTCACGGCTTATCAAGCGATCTAAAACTCGTCTACAAATATGAAGTACAAGTTAAAGGTTTTGAACACGACGATACCACTGAGCCATTTTCAGCAAGAAACACCTATGTTGGCCTTGAAGGTAAATTTGGTACGGTTTTAGTGGGCAGAAACGACACGCGTTTTAAGTTTAGTGAAGGGAAAATCGATCAATTTAACGAAACCCAAAGTGATATTGCCCAAGTGCTAGCAGGCCAAGACAGAGTTGGTGATTCAATTACCTATTCTTCACCTAAATGGAACGACTTTTCTTTTTCTCTGACCTACACACCTAAAGACGACGCGAGCAACGACGAAACCGGGTTTGCAGCTACCGCAATTTATGGTGACCGAGCATTAAAAAATAAAGATTACTATGTTGCTCTGAGTCATACCGACAGTATTGGTAATTTGGTAGCTACGCGTATCGCGTTGGCTTACAAATGGCAAAAGCTACAACTTGGTGCCATCATCCAAGACAGCGAAAATCTAGCGAAAGACAAATCAGGTAATGGCTATGTGCTAAGCGCAAGTTACCAACTCGACGATAATTGGCGTCCGAAGCTACAGTTTGCCAAAGACTCAAGCGGATTACGCCACAATGAAGATGCGACTCAGTGGACGCTAGGTACAGACTATATTTTTGATAAACAAACTAACTTGTATGTGATGGCAACGCAGCTCGACCTTGAAACACAAGACGATTCTAGCATCGCTGTTGGCTTAAAATATAAGTTTTAAAGGTTCAAGATAATGACAGAAGAGAATAAAAAAACGATAAAAACGCAGCTGTTTCTGTGGCTTGGTCCCTTGGTAATGTTACTGATTTGTTTGGTTGAACCACCATCGGGCATGTCGGTTGAGGCTTGGAGAACCGCAGGCTTAGCGTTTTGGCTAGCTTCTTGGTGGATAACCGAAGCTGTGCCTATTCCGGCAGCTTCGTTATTACCCTTGGTTATTTCGCCTTTGGTCGGGATTGCATCTATTAAAGCTGTTGCTGCACCGTTTGCGCATCCTTTGATTTATCTATTTCTGGGTGGGTTTTTGCTCTCAATCGCCATGGAAAGGTGGGGGTTGCATAAACGCATCGCGCTGAATACCATGTTGTTCGCTGGCACTAAACCGAGCATACAGATCTTAGCGATGATGGGCGTGACAGCATTTTTATCTATGTGGATGTCAAACACGGCAACGGCTGTCATGATGTTACCGATTGCACTTTCGGTTATTCACTTGGTAAAAGAGCAGGGTGGAGATAGCCAAAGCTTTGCTAAAGCGCTATTACTTTCTATCGCTTATGGTGCCAGTATTGGAGGTATTGCAACTTTAATTGGTACGCCACCAAATGCGTTAATGGCTGCTTACTTATCCGACAGTTATCAAATTGAGATTGGTTTTGCCACTTGGATGATGATTGGTGTGCCTTTGTCTTTGGTGATGCTGGCATTTGCTTGGTTCTGGTTGACCAAAGTGACTTACAAGGTTGATAAAGAAGAAATCAATGTTGATACTAAGTCGTTATTTACTTCCCAATTAAAAGCACTCGGTGAAATGTCTCGTGCGGAGAAAGGGGTTTTTGCGGTATTTATTTTAGCGGCAGTATGTTGGATCTTTAGACCGCTAATTGGTGATGTTACGGGTCTTAAATTGTCAGATACTGGCATTGCAATTGCCGCTGCACTGTTACTATTTGTTCTTCCTGCTAAGTCGGGAAGTGACGAACGTATTTTAGATTGGGAAAGCGCTGCTAAGGTGCCTTGGGGGATTTTGCTATTATTTGGCGGTGGTTTATCGCTCGCGGCACAGATCAAATCTTCAGGACTTGCCGATTACATCGCTAACTTACTTGCGGGCGCGGATGCCATGGGCTTAGTGCTTGGCGTGCTAGTTGTTGCAGCGCTTATTACGTTCTTAACGGAAATTACCAGCAATACCGCAACGGCTGCAGGCTTTTTACCTTTACTTGGACCTGTCGCTGAATCAATCACGGGCTCTCCTTTAGCTTGGGTTATCCCTGCAGCAATCGCGGCCAGTTGCGCCTTTATGATGCCTGTCGCAACACCACCAAATGCCATCGTATTTGGCTCGGGTGAGATTAAAATTAAAGACATGATCCGAGCAGGGTTTGTTTTGAACTTAGTCGCAATTGGGTTAATTACAATCGTTACCTTGACTTTGGCAAGGAGCATACTAGGGTTTTAAAGTTGCCATTCTCCACAGGCTGTGTCCATCGAAAGGCAACTCGGTCATACGCAGCCTGCCTCTATAGTAATACCAATTGTGTTAACTCTCCAACCTATTTGAAGGGCAAAATACCATATTAGCGTCGTTAAAAATTTCTCATTTAGAACAACTAAATAGCAAAATTTTTGCCTAGCTACTAAAGCTATTTTTCCGCTTCAAAATAGTTCATTTACTTAATACAATTGGTATAATACCTAGCTTTTTGAAGATAGACCCGTTGTTTTTTCCTTGCTATATTCGAATTAGACATTAGCAGGACCTGATAATGATTGAAGATAATACCAGCACTCTAATAGCCACATATACTCAGTTAAAAAGTCGCTTTAACCAAGAACCTTACCCAGCGCTTGAAAAGCGCTTACGTTTACTAGCGGAAATAAAAGCACGTATATTGCAACGGCAAGATCAATTAGTCGAGGCGGCGGATCAGGACTTTGGTACTCGGAGTCGATTCGATACTGTGATTGCAGACATCATGCCTTGCATTAATTCGATTGATTATATCGCTAAGCACCTGCGCAAATGGAGCAAAGTGCAGCATCGTTCACCCGGTGCGCAGTGGCTACCATCTAAGGCGAAAATTGAGATTGTGCCAAAAGGAGTCGTGGGCGTGATAGCCCCGTGGAATTATCCAATTCAGTTGGCGATTGTCCCCGTGATTACCGCCCTCGCCGCTGGAAACAAAGTCATGCTCAAGTTGAGCGAGTTCACTCCCAATGTGAATGCGGTGATAAGAGCCATTTTTAAAGGATTGGATAATGAAGTGTGCGTCATTGAAGGTGGACCTGATATTGCCACGACTTTTACTGAGCAGCCATTTGATCACTTGCTATTTACAGGTTCAACAGCAGTTGGCAAAAAGGTGATGGCGGCGGCGGCTAAAAATCTCACGCCGGTCACCCTAGAGTTAGGGGGGAAATCACCTGTTATTGTGCTTGATGACGCTGATATCAGCGCCGCTGCGATGAGCGTGTTAATGGGTAAGCTCTCTAATTCAGGTCAAATCTGTGTTGCACCAGATTATGTGTTAGTGCACGAAGAAAAATACGACGCATTTATTGCTGAGCTGGAACAGCACTACGAAAAAACATATAAAACAAAAGTAGGTGTAAAAAACCAAACTTCAATTATTAACGACAGACAATTTCAGCGCTTAAATGACATTATTATTGATGCCAAAAGTAAAGGCGCAAATGTATGGCAAGCTGAGCCGGCATGCGACAATCGTCAGCTCCCTCTGCATATCATTACCCAGGTCAACAAAAGCATGAGGGTGATGCAAGAGGAGTTATTTGGAACGATTTTGCCGATACTAAAAATATCCGACTTAAATGATGCGATTAACTACATTAGAGAAGACACCACACCGCTTGCGAGTTATTTGTTTACGCAATCTCAGGTTGCTATGAATAAAGTGTCAAAGGAGCTCGCAACGGGGACTCTAGCGATCAACGAAACCATAGTGCACGTGGTTGTTGAGTCTTTACCCTTTGGTGGCCTAGGTCACTCTGGTATGGGTCAATATCATGGCGAAGAAGGCTTTTATACCTTTAGCCACAAAAAGCCCATTCTCCAATCCAATAATACTAAATGGCGCAACAAGATGTTGCTTAGCCATTCGAAGCTGCTTACAAAGCCTTTAGAGTGGCTATTTTTGAGGAGAAAGTAGCGTTAATGTGTTGAGCGAAGCGCCATTACATATTGAGATCCAATGTACTTGAAATAAGACTTAGCCTGAAATATCACTGGTTATTTTTATGGGACTTCACAATATCGACAGATAAAAAGCTGATGCTAGAGAGAGTGCTGGCTCAGCCCAATATTCAGGCTAACACGATACAGGATGACAGTTTCAGTCAGGAAGGAGTTCACATGAATACTAAGGTTAAGTTCACAGCTGGTCGTAATATCGCCATGAAGCTGCCGCCTCATCAGTACGAGGCAACGCTTCAGTTCTACCGCGATGTCATTGGCCTCAAAGAAATAACAGAGCATGCTCCATCGGTTGGTTTTGAGTTTGGCTCCAATAATCTCTGGCTCGACAGCGTACCTGGTATCAGCCAAGCCGAAACATGGCTCGAGATTGTTACCAATGATATTGCAGCAGCGTCAGAGCACCTCAAAGCTGCTGGCGTCGTACGCTGTGATGAAATCGAGCCGTTACCTGAAGGATTTCAGGCATTCTGGGTGTCCAGCCCTGCATCGATTATCCACCTTGTTTGCAAAGACTCAGAGTCATGGAAATAGTAACACCTAACACGTGTGAATTTTCACTGTTCAAACCAGCAAATCAATTTTAATTTGAGAGCAGAGATCCTCACCTAACGTTGGAGGATTGATTGAGGTAGGCAACAATGCAGAATCATAGTTAAAAAGTGCTTGAAATTAAAATAGTTAATGACGAGCTGACACAAAACTGGGGCTATTAATGCTCGTTGTTTTCGCTATCTAATTCCTCACTTTCTTGCTGTTGGGCTGCGATTTTCTCACGCTCAGCTTTTGAAATATAACGAGGTTTGTTGCTTTTGTGGAGTTTAGCATTAGCACGTTTGTCTTTTTTCTTTAAGGTTTCGTAAATTTTCTTTTTGCGATTCATTTTCACAGCTCATTATGAATGAAGTGCTAGTTTACCTTAGTGTTAGCGGGTTCAACAATGATAAAAAGATTGCCGTGGTTAATAATGAGCATGACTTTTACCTAGGTGTGATGGTACTAGCTCAATCTCTTAGTAAGGAAAAATAATAAGGGCCTCACATGAGACCTTTATTATTTACCACTTTACTTACTTTGTACGTGTTTCTGCCACGTATTTACCGGCTTGAATTCGCTCGTAAATACTATTTGCGAGCTCTTTCGCTTGCTCGATTTGTGAAGGGGAAAGCTGTTTTTCGTCGAGTACTCGGCTCTTTGTGGCTTCAGCATAACCATTAAATTCGGCTAACGTGTTCCATACGTACGAGCGTTCAATATTTTTCTCGACTCCTAAGCCCTGAAAATACATGAGTGCTAAATTAAACATGGCTAAGGTGTAGTTGTTTGCGGCGGCTTTTTCATACCAGTTAAGTGCGTGGCGGTAACTTTGTGGTACACCGTCACCGTTTGCATACATTAGCGCTACGTTAAATTGCGCGGCTGGCATGTTTTTGTTTGCCGCTCTGGTCATTAGCTCAACGTATTTTGAGCGGTCCTTTTTAACGCCGCGACCTTCGTCATACATGACTGCTAGCGCAAACATTGCGTCGGCTTCACCAAGTTTTACGGCCTGTTGAAATAACTCTGCAGCTTTGCGTTGATTTTTAACGACACCATAGCCGCCTTCATACATTACACCGAGTTGATAAATGCCTGGGGCGTAGTTCATTTCAGCTAAATAATTGAATTCTTGTAGTGCTTCTTCGAACCTGCCAGCATTGAGTGCATCTATGCCTTCTTCCAATCCAGCTGTTGCCAAAGGTGCTTGGCTTAAAAGTGCAATGGCGATACATGTTTTTGAAATCCTGCCTAACATCATAGACCTCCTTAAGGTAGCTATGCTAACTATGTTGTTAGTTATTCTAATGCCAGAAACACAGATTTACAAAATACAAATCTAAAATGGCAGATACTGCGTTAATATAAGGTAATAAAAACAAAAATTGAGGCTATGGGATGAAGAAATTAATAGCACTGGCGCTATGTTTACTGTGTTTGGCTGGATGTAGTCAAAGATTGGCCTATAACAACTTAGGATGGTTAGCGAGTTATTATATTTCCGATTATGTTGAGCTGACGGATGAGCAAGAGGAAAAGCTTGAGGCTGATGTAGAATCTTTGGTTGCGTGGCATCGACAGTCAGAGCTACCAAAATACAAATCTCATATCCAATCACTGTTGAAGCACTGGCAAACCATGACAGAGAGTGACATGGTGCATATGGTGTATACCACAAGGAACTATTGGTATTCCGTCGTTGAAGCCGTATATCCCAAGTTAGAAACACACCTAAATTCGCTTAACCGTGAACAGCGAGAAATGCTGATAGCCAACATAGAAAAAGAAATGTTGGACGATGACTGGGAGGAAGGAGACCAATTTAACCGCTACGAGCGTTGGCTTGGTGATTTGAGTGATAAACAAAAGGAGCTTATTAACGAATATTACGAGCAAGGCGAGTTTGCGCGTCAGGTTTGGCGTGCACATGAACAAAGACGATTTAGCCAGTTTAAACAAGCCATGATACTGAGCGGAGTCGAGCAGGTTTCACCTGAGCTGTTGCAGCAAGCGATAGTTACTACACCCACAGCGCTGCCTGAGCGCATCCTAGATATTCAAGCAAGGCGAATAAAAGAGTATGCAAATCTCGCTGTGAAACTAAAAGGCACCATGAGCGACAAACAAAAGAAGCACTTTAAGGAAGAGCTCGAAGAATTACTTGAGCTCTTGGAATCATTGTAGAGATACCTAGCCAAGTAATTTAATTCTGGTTGGCTTGTTTGGTTTAGCATACTCCAAGCGATTAATACGCTTGGTACTGTGATAGCCGTCTAAACTGGAAATCGCGACACAGTCGAGCGCCTCTATATCGATATAGCCGTCCTCGAGTAGAGCGTTTTCTTCAATGTGAAGAGACTCAATTTCGCCTATTACCAGCTCGGTATCGTTGAGCTTGATGATTTGGTGATCTTTGAGGCTAAGCCCGTATTTTAGTCTGCTTTCCTTGACGAATGGAGCAGGAAAAGCATTTAAATACTCGGCGGTTAAACCTGTTTCCTCAAATTCAGATTGATTCTTTTCATATCTGGCTGAGGTTTGATGGGCTGTCATATAAATTTGAACATTAACTTGATTAATGGTGTATTTTTCAGTCGCTAAGATATTTTCCAATGTGTGCCTAGGTACGCTATGAGGCCTAAAAATCACACCCACGAGCGCCGGGCTGGCACCGAGGTGGAAAACGGAGCTGACGATAGACAAGTTTTCTTGACCTGTCTCATCAACTGTTCCAATTAAGTTAGCGCTTTTGAAACCCGACAGTGAATTTATCATCAATGCGCGATAACGCTCGTCTAAGGTTTTAATATCGTTACTTGAGAAGTGTTTCATGATGTGTTCACCATTCAATTAATTTATTTTGCCAGTCAACATAGCTCACCGTACCATCAGGATGGCTGTTTGCGATGATACCGCTAAGTTGATGTGCTACAAATTCCGGCGTAAAGAGTTTTTCGTCCGGGACATTGGCTTGAAAAGGTTTTGAAAGTGGCGTGTCGGTAGTACCTGGATGGAACAAAATGAGCTTAATGTTTTTTGCTCGACGCGCAAGCTCGACTGCTGCGGTTTTAAACATCATATTAAGCGCAGCCTTTGAGCTGCGGTAGCTGTACCAGCCGCCCATCTGGTTGTCACTGATGCTTCCAATACGGGCAGAGAGTGCTGTAACTACGCATGACTGCTTACCTTTTAAGACTGGCAATAAAGCTTGTAACCAAAGCATGGGGATCATGGTATTGATATTAAACAGCGCCATGCTGTATTCAAGATCAATGTCCTCAAGCTTTTTCTCTGGGAATGTATCAAACTCGTCATGGAGTAAGCCATTAAAAATGGTGACGCTTTTAATCGTTAACTCTTGCTCGAGAATACGGCTCGCAACTTGTTGAATTTGTGCTTTAGAATAATCACACTGAAAATGCAGGTTATTGGCATGTGAAGCCGCTTTAGCTTGCCTAGACACCGTGATCATTTTTACGTCGGGATTTTGTTCGGTTTGCGCTTGTATAAAGGCATCAGCGATCGCTGAACTTGCACCAATCACTATGATGGCGAAGTTAGTCACGATTGCAATCTCCACTATTTTGTATACTGCATTGATTTGGGACCAGAAGTTTAGAAATTTTCATTCTGTGCCTTGCAAAAAACAGGTAAACGCCGTCTGCAATTGTTCGGATGATGGGTAATCTTAATAATTTGATCCAGCGATGTTTGCCAACTTGACTCCAAGCCGCTGCGGTAACATCTAGTCCTAAAATAAGCTTACCTTGGTTATCATAACCATGGAGCTTTGCCATAGCCGCTTCATGCTCTATCTCAGGAAACTCGCTCGAGAAGCGATCATCATGAATATTCACAAAATCAATTTTATTGTGTTGATCGAAACGTTTAAGTTCATTCATTTCCCCTACACATAGCGGACAGTTACCATCGTAAAATACAATCATTCGCTCACTCGAATAATACTTATCTTTGTCATGTTATTACGTTAACGTCTTGAAAATAGATCGTTCGCAAATCAATTTATTCTCGGTATAGTGGAGTTAGAGTATCTTTTCATCAAGGAGATTGTATGACTGAGCAATACGCAAGCCTACGTAGTAATGTGAGCCTTTTGGGGCAGATGTTAGGGCAAATTATTCAACAAGCGCAGGGTCAAGAAACATTAGACAAAGTTGAAGAAATTAGACACCTAGCAAAATCCTCTAGAAGCGGTAATGATTCAGATAGGCAAGCGCTGATTGACACCTTACGTAGCCTAAGCGATGAAGCGCTACTTCCCGTTGCTCGCTCATTTAATCATTTCTTAAACCTGGCGAATGTCGCAGAACAATTCCACACCATTTCAAAATCAGGCTCTCCAGACGGCGTGATGATCGAAGTCGATAAGGCGCTTGATGAATTGCAAAGTAAAGTTGATGCTGGTGCGCTGACACTAAACGAAGTTGCAGATGTAATAAGCAAACTAAAAATCGATTTGGTGCTAACCGCTCACCCGACGGAAGTAACACGCAGAACCATCATCAATAAACACGTTGAGCTGAGCGAATGTTTAAAAGTGCTTGAGGTGACCTCAGGTGAGGACCCTGTCTACGATGAGGTCATTGACCGCATTGAGCAGTTGATCTCACAAGCGTGGCACACAAGCGATATTAGAGAAAAGCGACCTACGCCGCTGGATGAAGCAAAGTGGGGATTCGCGGTTATTGAAAATAGTCTTTGGGAAGCCGTGCCTAAGTTTGTTCGGTATTTCAACGCCCAAGTGAAAACGCGATTAAACTTACAACTACCAGCCAATTTTAGTCCGATTCAACTCACTTCTTGGATGGGGGGCGATAGAGACGGCAACCCGTTTGTTACTTCTCATGTGACGCAATCTGTGCTTGATCACGGCCGCTGGATGGCGCTTGATTTATATCGTCGAGATCTAGAAATTTTGGGCGCAGAACTCTCTATGAGTAATGCATCCGAAAGCTTTATAGCGCGAGCGGACGGCAGTAATGAACCTTATCGTTATGTACTAAAGCAAGTACGCGCTGAGGTAGAAGAAACCATTGCAGCATTGGAATATAAAATCAAAGGCACGCCCTCTCATTATCAGGACAAGATTAAACAGGTATCACAGATAAGAGAGCCACTAGAGGCGTGTTATCGCTCGCTGGTTGATTGTCGCATGGCTAATATTGCCGACGGTTTGTTGTTAGATGTATTAAGGCGAATTGACTGTTTTGGCGTGTCTTTATGTAAGTTAGATATTCGCCAAGATTCCGCCAGACATACCGAAGTGTTTTCTGAATTAACACGCTATTTGGGTCTTGGTGATTATGCTCAGTGGCAAGAAGCAGACAAGCAAGCTTTCTTATTAACCGAGCTAAGCTCGAGACGACCGTTACTGCCACGTCATTGGCAACCTTCTTCCAATGTCCAAGAGGTGCTAGAGACATTTGCAACGATTGCGGATCAAGACCAAAACGCACTCGGCATTTACATTATCTCGATGGCGCAAAGTGCCTCTGATATTCTTGCTGTGCATTTATTACTCCAAGAAAGCGGGTGTAAATTCAACTTACCGGTAGCCCCGCTATTTGAAACACTGGATGATTTAAACAATGCGCAATCAGTGATCAGCGGGTTATTTGAGAACACTTGGTATAAAGGCACGATTGGTGCCAAGCAATATGTCATGATCGGCTATTCCGACTCTGCAAAAGACGCAGGGATGATGGCGGCAGGATGGGCGCAGTATGATGCAATGGAAAAGCTGGTTAACCTTGCTGATGCGAAGGGCGTTGAGCTGGTCCTTTTCCATGGCCGTGGAGGTACGATTGGTCGAGGGGGGGCGCCTGCTGCACAAGCGCTGAGATCTCAGCCTCCTGGTTCGCTAAAAAGTGGCTTGCGAGTGACCGAGCAAGGCGAAATGATCCGCTTTAAATTTGGTTTACCTAAAGTCGCGATGCAAAGTCTATCTATTTATACCAGTGCGATTTTACAAAGTAATTTGTTGCCGCCCCCTCGACCCGAACCTAAATGGGTAGAGGTTATGGAGACGATTAGTGAAGCTTCCTGCAAAAAGTATCGCAGTATTGTTCGAGAGAACCCTGAGTTTGTGCCTTACTTTAGAATGGCAACGCCAGAACAAGAGCTGTCTAAATTACCGCTAGGCTCGAGGCCTTCTAAACGAAATCCAAACGGCGGAGTAGAGAGTTTGAGGGCTATTCCATGGATTTTCGCATGGAGTCAAAACCGCTTGATGTTGCCTGCTTGGCTAGGGGCGAAAGAAGGTCTTGAAGCTGCCGTAGAAACGTTTGGTAAAGATATGCTGCAAGAAATGAGCGCAAAGTGGCCATTTTTTAGAACCCGTTTAGAAATGCTCGAAATGGTATTCTGTAAAGCCGACCTTTGGCTCAGCGAGATGTATGATGCAAGTTTAGTTAGTGACGAGTATATAGGCCTAGGGGATGAGTTAAGAGACAACTTACAACAGGCCATCGAGCTTATTCGCGGCCTTGCGCCAGAGTCGTCGCTGTTGTCACAGCAACCTTGGATCAAAGAATCGATCGGGCTGAGAAATCCGTATACTGATCCTCTAAACTTGTTACAAATAGAACTGTTAAAGCGTGTGCGTGAAGAAACCAATCACGATTTGGAACTGGCACTTATGATCACGATGACAGGGATTGCGGCGGGGATGCGCAACACGGGTTAGTGCAACAATTTGAATAATCTATTTTTGTAAAATTTTACATTTACAAGCATAATAGCTACAAAACCAATTCCAATGGATTGGTTTTTTTATTTTGATTGGTTTTTTATTAGTATATTTATTGACAGTAATTCTCATTGATTTAAAATGCGCGGCTGGTTTTACCAGTCGTTTTATTTGTTTTATTCAAGAATTGTCGGTTGATAGGTCTACGATACATGCACAAAATATCTACTAGCGTCACATTTGATGAGTGTAATGATCTGATTATGATGAAGATCAGAGGAATTGCGAATGCAAACGATGTGGTCTCGGCATACGAGAAAGCCAATCTATACGCAAAAAAGCATAATAGTAGCAAAGTATTAGTAGATGTGAGTGAACTTGAACACCGCTTCGCCGCAATTGATATTGTGAACATAATGCCAAAAGTTGCGCACAATATTGGCAATTTACATATTGCACGCGTCGTTGGTTTTGAAGGTTATATGCATGATCTTTTTCTACAGAAAATTAAGCGTTTTAATATCAGCGCTGAAAACTTTGAGTGTTTTAAATCTGCAAGAGAATGGTTGAGTCGGCTGTAACTCTTGCGTAAACTATCCTGCCATAGATAAACATGACAACAATATGGCAAAGATAGAACCATCAATAAAAAGTGCGTTAACGCAATACGCCATCGCCCATCGTGGAATATTTAGTTATTCCCAATTAGTACAATATCAAAACCGCTTTCACTTATCTCGCTCTGAGCTTGAGGCAGCATTACTTGAAGTTGCAGCTGAGTTTGCTACGCCTCCTATTTCACAATTTTATGTTGGTGCCATTGCTTGGGATGATAAATCGCAACAAGCGTTTTTAGGCGCGAATTTAGAATTTTCGCATCAAGCGCTTTCTTTGGTTGTTCATGCCGAGCAAGCGGCAATTAACAATGCGTGGTTAAATGGTGCCACGGAAATCTCTAAAATGACGATCAATGCCGCGCCTTGCGGATTTTGTCGTCAATTTATGAATGAGCTAAGCACCGCTAAGGAGCTTGAAATTTTATTGCCGACAGGCAGAACCTCGTTGTGTGATTTGCTGCCGACTTCGTTTGGTCCGGACGATCTGGGCAACAGTGAAAAACTCTTTTCTCAAGTGCAACATCTTGCTGCGAATGAAACATCGCCTGCATCAATCAGTGCGGCGCTTTATCAGCATTATCTGCGCGCTTATTGCCCCTACACACACAACCAAAGTGCGGTGGAAATTAAACTAGACACTGGTGAGTGCTTTTATGGGCGTTATGCTGAAAATGCGGCTTATAACCCAAGCTTATCGCCATTACAAAGTGCACTAAGTCAATTAGCTATGTCGGGTAAAGTATTATCTGAGGTAAATGTCGTAGAGATCACTTTGCTAGAAAAGCAGGGCAGTGCTAATCAGCTGCAAGTAAGCTTAGCGGTTTTAAAGGCATACAATGCCGAGCATTTGCTTACACATATAGAGATTGAGTAACCGCTCAATCTCTACGTTTACTGCTACTACTTCGAAAGTAACAGTTCAGCTGCTTTTAAAACTGCAGTGACAGCTTTCTTTTCAACAGCTTGATGGTCGACATTAGGAATTTCTTGGCGTGTTCTGTTTACCAATACGCCTGCAAGACAAGCTGCCTTCAATCCAAGTGCTGCACACATGGTAAATAACGTCGCAGATTCCATCTCATAGTTCATCACATTAAGCTTTTGCCATTCTGCACACGAACCTTGATACGCTTTTCTGACGTAGCCTGAGTATGTGTCGTAACGTTCTTGCCCTGGGTAGAAAGTATCGCTAGACGCAGTGATCCCAACATGGTGAGTAATACCCAACGATTCACAGGCTTGTACCATTGCTGAAGTGGTATGAAAATCAGACACAGCAGGAAACTCGATAGGCGCAAAATGCTGGCTAGCGCCATCTAAACGCACTGATGCCGTGCTCACCAAAATATCACCTTCATCGATATGTGGTTGAATGGCACCAGTCGTACCTATGCGTAAAAAGGTAGTGATACCAAGCTGTGCTAATTCTTCAACGGCGATTGACGTAGATGGGCCGCCTATACCAGTTGAGCAAATTACCACAGGACTTTCATTTAAAAAGCCAAGGTAAATATGAAATTCGCGAGTTTGTGCTAAGCAGACTGGAGAGTCGAGATATTCAGAAATGCGTTTTGAGCGCTCGGGATCACCCGGAACAATTGCTAGTGAAGCGCCTTGTAGGTCGGCTTTCGTAAGACCTAAGTGAAATACCTTTTCCATAGTAAACCTTAGTTATAATTAAAGCGTAATGTTTATAGTTAACGCCTATCAAGTACAGGACAGATGTCCTATTTAAGTGTGGCGTGTTTAAATTATACCAATCGTATTAAGTAAATGAGCTATTTTGAAGCGGGAAATAATATTAGTAGCACCGCTCTCGCGTCCTGCTACCGCTTTGGCAACTAAATCCATATAGGCAAGGCAAAAATTTTGCTATTTAGTTGTTCTAAATAAGAAATTTTTAACGAAGCTTGTATGATATTTTACCCGTTAAATTGGTTAGAGAATTAACGCAGTTGGTATTATAGCTCAGGATAGCTTGCGGGATTGTCGATGTTCCACTAAACCTTAACATGAGAGCAACAATGAGGAATGGTTATGCCTGCTACACATTCTATAAATAAAGATAACGAATTTGCGCGTTGCTTTGAATGCAACAAAGTTCCAACCTTGGCACCGTTTCACTGGCTTGCATTAGCATTTAAAGATATTGCGAATGCACCATTACTTAGCCTAGTGTATGGACTTATTTTTACCCTAATACCTGCGTTTATCATGTGGTTAGTGTACCAATCGGGTACCCACTTGGTAATTCTGCCTGCCGCTGTCGCCTTTGCGCTTATTGGACCTGCTTTCGCAGCTGGCTTGTATGATGTTGCGTGGGAGTTGGAAAAGGGCCATAAACCAACGTTAACGCATAGTCTTAAATCAATGTTTCGTAATCCCGCTGGCGAGTGGGGTTTTGCGGTGTTACTGATGGTCATTATGATTGTTTGGATGCGCTTAGCGGCGCTTATCCATGCATTATATCCAAATGTTCCGAATCCTACGTTTGAACAGCTTTCGGCATTTTTAGCACTCGGCTCGATAGTGGGAGGCATTTTATTGGTGTGTGTATTTGCAATCTCAGCGTTTACGCCACAAATAATGATGGAGCGCCGAGTGGATATTATGACTGCGGTAATAAGCTCAATGCATGCTGTGAAAGAAAATGTCGGCGCTATGGTGGTATGGTGTGGGATCTTAGTGTTCTTGGTGATGCTTGGGTTTGCAACTGGAACGGCTGGGTTTATCGTTATTATGCCGCTGCTAGCGTACGCAAGTTGGCATGGCTATATCGCTGTAATTAAAACAAAAGTGCCACGCCACTACGAATAACTAAACACCCTCTATGAATAAACAACCGTAGCATCAATGAGCATTGTTGGTACTGCGGTTGACTTCTTATTTGAACCTGTTATATGTGCTGCAACAACGACCTAATGAACAGTCAATGTCTTTCGAAAACGAAGTTAGAGATCAAGAAAGTCTTTTGATTTATAAGGATTTTTATTTTTAATTTGTCGTTTTTACTCATTTTAAGCCAATCGTATTTTGAGTGTTTCGCAATATATAAAGCGCAATAGGGAAGATTTTTCTGGGTCGCATGATTATGCATATAAGAGGGGATAGCGATGTCTGAGAGCAAAAAACAATTCCATAAAAAACTTGAGCACTGTTTATGCCCACCGGGAGATGGTGTGTTTACAGTAAACACAGCGAAAGAAAGAAAAGACGCGCTAAGACAAAAGCTATAT
Source organism: Pseudoalteromonas sp. OF5H-5 (assembly GCF_021530695.1). Classification (NCBI taxonomy): domain Bacteria; kingdom Pseudomonadati; phylum Pseudomonadota; class Gammaproteobacteria; order Alteromonadales; family Pseudoalteromonadaceae; genus Pseudoalteromonas; species Pseudoalteromonas sp. OF5H-5. The sequence continues at coordinate 363,259 of NZ_JAKGBF010000003.1, read as the reverse complement.
GGACAAACAGAAGGAGTCGATACTTTATGGAAAGCGTCACTGGAGAAATTGGGCGAAAGTGAACATAAAGCGGCAATTCTTGGGATCAGTTCAGATTGTGGCGGTGGTATTTTACGCGGCGCCAACTGGGGCCCGTTATTTTTGCGTTCGACATTAATAGAGCAACAGCCGCAAACGAGCGCGTTTGACCTTGGCGATGTGCGTGTTATTCCACATTTACTACACGACAAATATTTAAACGAGAGCACGATCAGTAACTGTCAAAAGGCACTTTATGCTGACCCTGAGAGCGAATATTACGTGTCACCATTATCTATTACAGAAGATGTGTGCGATGGCTTTTACGAAAATTACCCAAATAAAGGTGTGTTCGGTATTGGTGGTGACCACTCAATCAGCTACCCGTTAACAAAAGCGTATCTTAAAGCAAAGCGTGCTCGTGGTGTAAAAACAGCGATTATCCATTTTGATGCTCACACGGATTTACTTGTTGAGCGCTTAGGTATCGATTTATGCTTCGGCTCTTGGTGTACGCATATCCTAGAGTTTTTACCTGCACCCCATCACTTAGTGCAATTTGGGATCCGCTCTAGTGGCAAACCCAAACCTCATTGGGAGTCTACATTCGGCGTTAAGCAGCATTGGGCTCATGAGATCAGAGAACGTGGTGCACAAGTGATAGTTGATGAGGTTATTGCGCAGTTAAAGGCTGATGATGTTGAAGAGCTTTATGTCAGCTTCGATATTGACGCACTTGATGAAGAGTTTGCTTCTGCAACGGGCACTCCAGAGGCAGGCGGTATGACTCCAGACGAAGCGATGTTAATTCTACAAGCTCTGCGTGGTGAGTTTAAAATCACAGGTGCAGACATGATGGAAATAGCCCCATTTACCGACAGCTCTCTTGTTGGACAAACGAGCTCAGAAACCACGCTTAAAGAAGGCGCTAAGCTGAGTGCGTTTTTAATTGATGCTATCAACAATAGCTAAAGCAACTAAATAACTAAACAGCACTGTGATAGGCGGAGGCATCTTTGTCTATCACTCATTCACTTCAATAAGTTACCCATCTGTTGTGGTTCACCCGCATTCACAAGCAGCTATTCTATCTCTTTAAAAATTGCTCAACCTTTAAGTTAAGACTATATTATTCAAGTAGCTATGGGGAGAGTTTCATGAAGGGTGCATACTCTTTTGGTCTTTGTATTTTACTGATGAGTTTCAGTGCGCTTGCCTATACGCTAAATATTGTCACTGAGAACTTTCCTGACTTCCAATACCTTAATGAAAAAGGGGAGCTAATTGGGCGTTCAGCGGATAAAGTTAGGGCAGTGCTTGATGACTCTGGCGTTGATTACACCATCAACGTACTTTCATGGCCTGCAGCCTATAATGCCGCATTAAGAAAAGAAGATACCTGTGTGTTTTCAACAGCCAGAAATACCATTCGCGAAAATGAGTTTACTTGGGTATTTCCCATTGATACGTTTACCACCTCTTTTTATGCGCTACGTGAAAGCAAAATCAAGCTGAATAAATTAGAAGATGCGCAAGCCTATCGAACAGCGGTGATCCGAGACAATTTTAGCCACCAATTTTTAATGGAACATGGTTTTCAAGAAGGAAAGCAGCTAATCCTGATTAATTCTTTTGATAAGGTTTTTGAGCTACTCAAGACGCGCAAAGACTTTGTTGATTTGGTGATATTAAGCGATGCCCAGTTTAGGTTTCGAAGTGCAAAAGAGCAAACGGCTCAATTACTTGAGCCGGTATATACATTAGATCAGTTTAATACGTCTCTTTATCTAGCCTGTAATAAAAATGTTCCCAAGCATATTCTTGATAAGCTTCAGGAGACTTACAACGTGCTTTATGTAGCCAAATAAACTTAGAGAAAACGGGTTATTTTTTTATATCAGGCCACTGAAAGCCGTGGAAGGTATCTAGATACAGTTGCTCCACTTTGCTTCTTGCCCAAGGTGTGCGACGCAAAAACTTGAGACTAGATTTAACGCTTGGATTATCTTTGAAGCAGTTGATATCTACGGCGGCTGCCATTTCTTTCCAGCCTAGCTGCTGTTCAAGTTTTACAATAATTTCTTCTAACTTGATACCGTGAAGGGGGTTATTTGCTTGGGTTGTCATCTTCTACTTCTATATAACTTTAGATATTACGCCTAGTTTACCCTAATTTTATCCGAAATTTCAGGTCTAATTGGTGCCCCAGACGCGTCAGCCTTTACCCACACAAGTTTGCCATTGTCTTCGTTGTACTTTTTCGTTGCACAGACAAACAGCATGTCAAACTGTAGCAATAGTGCGCCTTCGCTATATGACTTTCCTTCATACCAACAGACTTGCTTTGGTATTTCTCCATATAACCTCAAATCAGCGGGCGTTGTAGCCAAAACAGGCAGTGAGATCAAATTAACAGTGATTAAACAAATTAAAAACTTCATCAAATTTGGTTTTTTGAACTAGAGTGTTAAATGACTATAGAAGAATAAGGAAAAATGACAATGGCATTAGACCAAAAAATGTTGGATGAGTTGACCTTACTAGCTAGATTTCCAAGACATAGTTTGCATCAGGGGATAAAAATTCATAGCAGTGCGCCTGAAGGTATACAAGGTGCCGCGATGCGGCTATTTGAAAAAGGGGTCATTGACAGCCCCGATGGGGGTTATTTGACTGATCTTGGTCACGACCTTATTGGCCATTTTGATCATGTCTATAGCGCGTTGAAATAACAAACGTTCGTTTGATTGAAAGAGTGATATGCTTAGCATGTCACTCTTTTTAATTGGCCTATTGTTTACTAGCCTTATTGTGCGTCTAATTGATTTTCAGGCGCCGCATCAGAAAACGCATCAAGCGTATTACAATATTCGTACACTCGACTGATCTTAGGAAATTCAGTCATATCTACTTTAAAGCGCAGGGCATTAAACACTTGTGGTACTAAACAAACATCCGCAAGTGTGGGCTCCGTGCCAAAGCAAAATTGACCGTCGCCTATCATAGGCTCGAGCTTTTTAAAGCCTTCGATAACCCAATGGCGATACCACTCATTTTTTTGCTCATCAGATGCACCTAGCTCACTTGAGAGATATTTAAGTACACGCAAGTTATCGATAGGGTGGATATCACAGGCGATGGCGTAGCAAAAGTTTCTTACCTGCGCTTTTTGCCAAGGATCTTGTGGTAGCAATGCTTGGCCTGTTTGGGTTTCTTCTAGCCACTCTAATATCGCTAAAGATTGTGCAAGAACGCCATGCTCAGTTTCAAGCGCCGGTAGCAATCCTTGACCATTTTTACTTAAATATGCCTCGCCGTTTTGCTCCGATTTAAGCAAGTTTACAGGGACTAATTCATGCTCTAATCCTTTAAGATTTAAAGCAATACGCACACGGTAGGCTGCAGATGAGCGAAAATAAGTATAGAGTTTCAACATAATCTTTATGCTCCTTTAAAGTACTTTTTAATGCCTTTCCAGCAATCAGCATAGTTAGGCTGACGTGCTTTGCCTTCTAAAGCATACTTAGTTGGAGAGATAATGTAACGTGACTCAAACATAAACGCGAGTGTGTTTTCATAGCGCTGTGGTGCAAGCTCTGCGTTGCTCGCCTTTTCAAATACATCAGCTTCTGGCCCATGAGGAGACATACAGTTGTGTAGACTCATGCCGCCTGGCACAAAACCATGTTCTTTGGCGTCGTATACCCCTTCAATTAAGCCCATAAACTCACTCATGATATTACGGTGATAATAAGGCGGACGGAATGTATTTTCTGCCACCATCCAGCGCGGTGGGAAGATCACAAAGTCTACGTTTGCAACACCAGGTGTGCCTGATGGAGAAGTCAGTACAGTAAAGATTGACGGATCTGGATGATCAAAGCTTACGGTGTTCATTACGTTAAATCGTGCTAAATCATATTTGTATGGGGCGCTATTACCTGTCCATGCAACCACATCAAGTGGTGAGTGGCCAATCTCACAGCGGAACAAATTACCATTAAACTTTGCAACGAGTTCAAAATCGCCTTCTTTGTCCTCAAAGGCGGCAACCGGGTATTGAAAGTCACGTTCGTTGGTATAGCCATTTGCACCAACAGGGCCTCGCTCAGGCAATATATAAGGGTGTCCGTAGTTTTCACAAATATAACCACGCACCGTATCGCTTAAAAGCTCTACACTGAATTTGATACCTCGAGGGATAACGGCAATCTCACCTGGTTTAATTGCGAGTTTTCCGCACTCTGTGTGTAAAATGAGTTCGCCTTGCTGTGGGACGAATAACAGCTCGCCATCCGCATTATAGAAGTAGCGACCTTCCATTGATGCGTTAGCAACATACACATGAATACCAATCCCGCTTTGGCCATTGGCACTGCCGTTAGCTGCCATCGTTACTAAGCCATCGATAAAGTCTGTTTTTTCGTGTGGTATATCGATAGGGTTCCAGCGCAACATGGAAGGGGGGGTAACGGCTTCAGTTATTGGTGCCGTGCGTAATAGGCCATTATCCATCGCTTCATATTCACCTTGTAAAACAGAAGGGCGAATACGGTAGAACCAATTTCTACGATTATCAGCACGAGGCGCTGTAAAAGCGGTGGTGTTATATTGCTCCGCATAAAGGTCGTATTTTACTTTTTGCGGTGAAAACTGACCAATAGGCAAAGCGCCCGGCAGTGCTTCACTTTCAAATTGATTACCAAATCCAGTTAAATATTGAAGTTCTTGGCTCATGTGTCTCGACTCCTTTGTGTTTTATAGTAAGATACTCTCATGTGAGAGTATTTTCAATGTTTGTCATCTAGTCGCTCTGTAAAGTAATAGTGACAGTTGGGAGTGTGAAATAATGTCTAAAAATAATGGAAAGCTGCTGAATATAAACGATTTTTTGCCGTATCAGCTCGTTTCACTGTCAACAAAAGTGAGCAATGACTTTGCGCACGTCTACGAACAAAAGGGGGAATTAACGCAGCCACAATGGCGAGTATTATCTCACGCAATACAGACGGAGGGGCTTACTGCAAAGCACATATGCGAATTGGCAAGCATGGATAAATCAACCGTCTCAAGAGCAATTAAGCAGTTACAAGACAGAGAGTTGATCGAGATGTTAGTGAGTCCAAGTGATAAACGTGCAAAAACTATTGCGGTGACAGAGCAAGGAAGAGTGCTTTATCAAGCATTAACGCCGCTTGCATTGGCATGGGAAGCTGAGTTACTTAGTTGTTTTAGCGATGAGCAGAAAGAAAATTTTATTGGGCTGTTAATGACGCTTCAAAATAGACTAGCAAACTGTGATACCAGCAATGCTGATTAATGAAAAAAGACCAACGATCGTTGGCCTTTGGGAGATTATCTAATTACGTGTTAGATATTAGAATGTGTAACGAATACCAATTTTAGCTTGCCATGCTGACGCGCCTTTATCGATAGTCGAGTAATTGCGAACATCAGCACCGTTGTAGCGTGGCTCGATGATTAGCTTGCCATCGTCATCTAAACCGCCGAAGTCATAAACGGCTTGGTCAGAGTAACTTAGCTTCTTCTCTACACCCCAGTCACTATTAAGTAGGTTAGCGAAGTTTTCGATCATAAAGTAAAGTTCGCCTTTATGCTCTTTATAGAAACCTGGGATTTCTTGTTTAAAGCTAACATCCATAGTGGTAACCCAAGGCTGAGTTCCCGTATTGCGGTCTAATAGTTGTCCACGCTCAGTTATGCCTGCACGGTTAAGCAAGGCTTCTAGCTGATTCCAAGATAAATCTGACTGTTCCCAGTTTACATTCGCATCATCAGGACCTGATGGGATGTACGCTAGGTATGCAGATGTACCTGCAAAGTCACGGGTATCTCCCAAGTCATAATCATTGTATGAACCCATTGTGTAGCTAAATGGACGGCCAGATCTACGTTCAAAGAACACGTTAAACTTCGACGCATAACCGTCAAAGAATTCAGTAGTGTAGCGCAAGTTAATCTTGAAGCTATGTTCTACTTCGTAGTGACCACGACCTACTAGGTCAACATTACGGCTGTGCGTAGTTGCGTGTTTGTAGTTACCATCTGCTTGAGAAGCACTACCAGGTGATACATCTTCAACATCTTGATTCGTGTAACTTGCAGAAACGTAAAGACCGTTATCCCACTCTTTAGCAATTGCGGTGCTTAAAATAATAGAACGTGCGTCTTCATCAGCATTGGTCATCATGATGTCATAGTTATCTCTAAGCTCACCAGAGTACTTGTTATCATAGATGATTCGACCAGTTGCAGAGCGCACGATGTTACCGTTTTCATCAAGCTTTGGCGTAATAGAAGTGTTATGCCATACCGCTTCGTCTTGCTTGTTGTGGTAAGCAAGTTCAGCTGTCCACTTGAAGCCGTCACCTAGCAGTTCAGAATCAAATTCGTATTCAAACCCAACCTGTGCACGAATGCTTGATGGTAGCTTGAAGTTAGGATCCGTATAAGCTGTGCTGCCAGCACCTTGCTGTAAAGAATCTTGAATTTGCTGAGGCACGCGAGTGAAATCAACTTGATCTACGCCTGCAAAGTAATTATTGATAGCGTCTTGTGTCGCATCAACTTGCGTTAAGCCGTCTTTTTGGAATGGGTTGTTAAACCAAACATTTGGAATACCGCCGTGGAAGCGACCAACACCACCATTAATTGTTAATGACTCAGTAGCATAGTATTTAAAGCCAATACGAGGTAGAACGATATCAGCACCATCCAAGTTTTCCTGGTTCGTATAACCATAAGTTTCTTGGAAAGCAGTATTTAATGTAGGCTTGTCACTTGAAGATAAACGCTCATAACGAAGGCCCGCCGTCACTTCAAGGTCATCTGTTAGATAAAACTTATCTTCAACGTAAAGCGCAAGTTGCTCACGCGTTGCATCATAAGCTAAGTCATTGACATCATTAGTATAAGCATTGGCGTAAGAAAATTGGTAGTCATCGTATCTATTTAAAAATAATTTCTTATTTTCAAAGTCTTCAATGCTACCAAACGTCCAACTACCCATCGAACCTTCGCCAAATAGGTTGTAAAGACGTTTGCTCTCATATTGACCACCAAAGTTAATCTCATGGTCGCCCATTAGATAAGTTGCATCAAGTGTAAACGCAAATGTTTCGGTTTCTGATTCATTGGCATGACGATAGATGTTACGGCCAAATTGGAAACCAGCACCACGACCATCGTTTAAGTAAACTTCAATAGTACCTAAATCTGAGTTGGTTACACTGTCATTGGTTACATTTTTATACGCAAGGCCTATCTCTGTAGAGAATTCATCTGACCAGTCTGAGTATAACTTGGCGGCAAAGTTATCGAACTTAGTCGTATAAGTATAACGACTTGAAGCCATAGATATAGTTTCACCACCTGTAGCGAATTCTTTCTCATCCTCTTCATCCTGCCATTGGTAAGTAAAGTCAGCACGATGTAGATCGGAAATGTTCCAGCTAAGCTTAATTAGGACACTATCACTAGTATCTTCAGGGTCACCACCGAATTCATCTTCGATACCATATACATTATTTAGTACAGAAATAAAGCGGTTATAGTCAGATTCACTAACGTCAAACTCATTTGCGGTGCCAGAACCATCAAAACCGTAGTCCAAGTCCATCTCTTGTTTCCAAGAGTTATAGTTAACAAAGTAGAATAACTTGTCTTTGATAATCGCGCCACCGGTACTAAAGCCTAAACGCTTTTCGGTAATGATAGGATCTGTGCTTGCCACTTCGAAAGTCTTGTGACCATCTTCATCAAGAATATTTGAGCCAGCACGGTGGATTACATTACCATCAGCGTCTTTAACATCTTCTTTATATTTGGCGTCGGAAATATTATCTAACTTACCTGCAAGGCTTGGTGTACTTGTCTCATAGAAGCCTGTGAAAGTATATTCATTAGAGCCGGACTTAGTAACCGCATTGATTGTACCACCACCAAAGTTACCTTTTTTAGCAGAAAAAGGTGATGTATCAACTGAGATCTGCTCAATTGCATCAAGTGCCACAGGTGGTTGTGCTGTTGGGTAACCGCCAAAGTTGAGGCCAAAGTCATCATTTTGGCCGATACCGTCAACGGTTAAGCCATTCGTTCTCGGGTTATTACCCGCAATCGTGAGTTCACCATTTCCATTGATGCTGGCAAGCGGATTTAAGCGCGCAATGTCTTTGATGTCATTATTGAAACTAGGTGCATTTTCAATGGTATCAGCACCAAATACGCTGCTTGAACCACCAGCTTGTTGTACCAGTTTATAGCCTGTAACTTCAATTTTTTCGATTTGCTGTAATGGTTGAAGTTGATTATTGATACGGTGAGTGTCGCCTAACTCAAGATAGATATTGTCAAGTTGGGCATCTGAATATTTGTCAGAGTCAAGTACTACTCTGTAAGGTCCGCCAACGCGAAGACCTTTTGCGATGAAAGCACCAGATTCATTAGTAGTGAATGTGCTTATAGTACCAGTTGGTTCGTGAATAACTGTAACTTTAACATTTGCAGCTGCTTCACCGGTTGGGGTGGTGATCTTACCGCGCATTGCAGACGATGTATCTGCAGCGTATGCGCTGACTGATACCCCAAGAGCTAATGCAAGTGCGCCGGCCACTCTAGTTAAGCGAACGTTTTTCATTGTTTCATTTCCCGTGTAAGTAGATTATGAGAGTCAGATTTTTAGATGTGTTTAAACAGCATCTAGTACTCCTGTTCTCTAACTATGTTGATTAATTTATAAAGCACAATCATCTGCTGGTTTACGACGTAGCACGGCTAGCTTCTATAGAAGGTAGCCGTGTCGTAAAAGTGATAAATTCAACCAAGACTTATCATCTAGAAGTTATATTTAACGCCAAAACGGATTTCATATAACGATGGTTTAATTTCAAAGTCAGTGCCTGAAGGGTTGTTGAACTTCTCAAACACATATTGACCGTTGTCATTAATAGATGCTGTCACTGCGTTTTGCATTGAGGTACCACGCTCTAAAGTGCCCCAGTCATCGTTAAGTAGATTGCCAACATTCTTTATTACGAAGAATGCAGAACCTTTATGTCCATCAGCAAAGCCGCCAAACTCTTGTTCAACTTTTAAATCGAAAGTAACAAACCATTCGCCGTCTTGCGAATTACGGTCTTGGATCTGCCCACGTGTTAGGCCTTCCTGAGCGACCCATTTGTCGAATGCCTTTTTATCAAATGGAATTACTTCGCCAGTTACTTTGTCTTCAAATGAGCCATATTCAACACGAGCGTCATCAGCTGTTGGTACATAAAGCAAATCACGCTTCTCATCAGCGTAACCAAACATACCCGTGTTATCAAACGTGTATGAATAAGGGTTTGTCATACTTGCCTGTCCGAATAGGCTAAAGCGAGTTTCTAAGCCATCAAATAGTTCAGTTTTATACGATAGAGACATTGTTGCGCGATGTGGTACTTCGTAATCTGAAGTCGCGACTTCTGGGTTTTGCGGATCCGCAGTTGCTATTCTGTGATAGTTCGAAAACGCGACAGAGCTACCCATTGGATGCACATCTTTTGCAACAGTGTATGCATAAGAAAGTGCTAAATCTATACCATTATCAAATGACTTGTTCATGCCGAAAGATAGAACATGGCTATAACCATCATCACCGGACACATTGGTTAGCATTAAGTCTGATTCGCGAGAATGAAGATTATCGTTGTAAATTGGACGGCCATCGGGTGCAGTTTCATCAGATGCCAATGTGATATTCTTGATAACTGCTGAATCTTGTTTATCTGTGTATAAGTAGTCAACACTGAATACATAATCAGATTCAGTAACATAAGTTGCACCTAGTGAAAGCTTCCACTCTGAAGGAATTTCAAAATCAGGGTCAGTTACGTTAGTACTATCATCAGCTCCACCCGCAGAGATAGTATCGTATAATTCTTTAGGAATATCGAAACCAGCTTTACCGTCGCCAACGAACGCAATTGCATTTGGGCCTAGCAACTGGAGGTTTTTCTTGTCTGTTTGGATGTTACGAATACCATCGTTTGAATAGCTGTTTGAGATCCATACATTTGGGTTACCACCAGAGTAAAGGCCTATACCACCACGCAATTCTAGCTGGTCATTGTAAGTCCAGTTAACACCTAAACGCGGTTGTAATAGGTCAACGCCATCCAGATTTTGTTGGTTTGAAAAACCAAAGCGCTGTTCAAAGTTTGGATTATAAGCTGGTACGTCATCACTGGTATACCAGTCATAACGAACGCCTGCCGTGATTGTCATATCGTAATCGATAAAGTCGAACTTATCTTGGAAGTACAACGTATTTAGTGCGTACTTAAATTCACCAGCTGCATCTTCAGGATTATGTGATGAAGCATTGCCATAGTAAACGCGCGCAATGCCATTACTGAGATCTTCAATGCTGCTAAAGCGATATTCACCTTCGTTGTGTTGCACGAACATATTGAATACGTCGAGTTCTTCACGTTCATATCCAAAATATAGCTCATGCTCATCAAGGTAATAGGTACCTGCAAGTTTCAGAGAAAGGTTATCGTACTTTAATTTGTTTGCTTGACGAGAGTCGTCCGGACCTAAGTAAACAGTGACATCATCAACATTTACTTGAAACTCGCCAAAACCAGATGCTTGATCTAGTGATAATTGACTGTTATCAAGCTCTGAATAACCAATACGGACTTCGGTCGAAAACACATCGCTCCAATCCGAATAGATTGAAGTAACAAAAGAGTTGAGCTCTGCGCCACGTTCATAGAAGTGGTTCGATAAAGATAGCCTGTCAGAACCAGAATCAGATTGAGACAAAGAAAAGCCATCGTTATAGTTATATACGAAGCTTGCACGATGATCGTCGTTGATGTTCCAGTCTAGTTTTACTAATAGTTTTTCATCTTCTACAGGCATACTTGGGATCATACCGCCTGCATCATAACCATATTTTTCTTGCGTTATTGCAGTAATACGGTCAATGCTCGCCTGACTGATTTTTCCATTTGCAAATGGTGTGTATTCGAAGATCTCTGATCCTTCCAACTTTTCATAGCTGGTAAATAGGAACAGAGAGTCTTTAATCAGCGGTAGGCCAACGTTAAAACCGTAGCGTTTCTCGTCATAATCGCCGATATTTTGCTTTTGACCATCAATTTTATCACCAGATAGCGAATCACTGGTATAGTCAAAAAATAGACCGCCCGTTAATGTATTTGTACCTGATTTTGTTACGGCATTGATGTTACACGAAGTAAAGCCACCGTATTGAACATCGAATGGGGCAAGTTCTACAGCAACTTGATCAATAGAATCAAAAGAAAAAGGCATCCGCTCAGTTGGGTAACCATTGCTATTTAAGCCAAAGTTATCGTTCATTCGCATACCATCAACAGTTAAGCTGTTGAACCGAGGGTTACCTCCCGCACATAAAATAGCGCCTGAACTGCTTTCGTCTACGTAGATTCGAGGGTCAGTACGTACAATATCTTTCAAATCGCGGTTAATTGCAGGCTTATTTTGTAATTCAGCCAGAGAAAAGTGAGATGCGGGGCCTGTTCCACCAGACTGTGCAGTTAAAGGACGGCCAGTTACCACTATTTGCTCAATGTCTTGTAGTGATTGCAGTTGAACTGAAACTGGGTATGTTTTACCTAAAGATAAATAAACATCATCAACTCTAGTATCTTCAAATTTATCAGAGTCAATTATAATTTGGTATGGGCCACCAACGCGAAGGCCTTTTGCAGAGAATACACCGCTTTCATTCACTGTGGCTGTTTTTACGGAGCCTGAAGGGGTATGAATAATTGTTATTTTTGTACCAGCAGCAGGATTACCCATAGGACCTACTACTTGACCTTTTAAGCTAGAAGCTGTGTCGTTTGCGTGTGCAAAGCCGCTTGCAGCTAAACTTGCTGCAATAGCAAGAGACAGCGAAGTTTTGCGTAAAAGAGTATTCATTTTGTTGTTTCCCGTATATTTCAGAACTTACTAAAGTTATTTTATATTCGCAGTATTAGAAGTCTTTTTTAATGCTTCTTTTAATGGCTGCGAGTCCTTATCGAAAATTTGGTTTAATAGGCCGGCTAATCTAATGCCACCTTGTTGCAGCCTAAATTTAACTGTTGGCATATATTTATAAATGTAACCGTAACTTATTTCAGTTTCATTGCTGTTATAAACTTTTTCAGCAATATTATTTGACTCAAGCAACCAATCTGCTGGCGAGCTATCTAAGTATTCAGCAATTATTTCATTATTTGTGGTTTGAATAAAACGTGTAAATTCTGTAAATGAAAGATTTTCATTTTCGATTAATTTGGTGTCCCAAGTGCTGTGTAAGTTTGAATCACTGCCAAAAAACTTTACTTTAATCATGTTACCACCACGGTCTTTACCGCGACCTGCGTGAAATGGTTGGTGGCTGTCACCTACAAGGTGAACTAGGAAACGAAATGCAAAACGCTTTTCATCGATTGACTTAGATTCTGACTTCAGTGTATTGATGGAGTAGTAGATACCGTCTAGGATGTGTTTTACTTTTTCTTTGTCATTCAAATCGGCATGAACATGCTCGTGCATTGCCTTTGGGTTGTCGATATTGATGTAATGCCACTTTGAAGATTGTTTACGCCAAAATGTGCTTGGATCCGAACGCATTTCATCTGCCCAAGTTGAAATCTCAGCCAGAGAATCACCTTCTAATAACGGTTGAATCGCAACGCGAGTCTGATCGGTTAAATGCGCCTCCGCCAATTCGCCAATGATCCTATGACCATTTTGACCCCAGGCATGTGCACTTGACGTCGTTATAGTCATCCCTACAGCGAAAAGTAATGACAAGCTTTTACGTAACATTTGTATCTCTTGTAGAAAAGGGAACAATCTTCCCAACCGAAAAGTGAGGCCAATTGTCCGTATTTTTCAACAAAATAAAAGGACTCAATAAGATTCATAATTTCCTGTCAATAAAGTAATAAATTCATGGTGTTATGATTTATTAGTAAAATTACCTATTGCAATGAGTAAAGAAAATTGATCTAATAGCGGTCAAGAAAGGATAGGTTATTCCAATTAGTGATACATAGTAACATTTTGACTAGTAAATCAACAATTGTATCTTTGTTGTTTATAAGCGCATTATTGTGCTGGATTTTAGGGGCTCGATTAATATCGGCAAAGCCTCTTATTCTTGATCCCGTTGTCCAGTACTCAAATACTTGCAAAACGCGTTCAGTGTCCAATATCAACACTTTAAAAATACATGTTCCGATTAAAAGTCTCGCGTTAGACGTTTTAGTTAGAGCGTGTGAAGATGAAGTGGTCACTAGACAATATGGGCAGGTGAAAGTGTATTGGGGAGGAAGCCTCGCTGAGCAAATAGAGTTTTTAGCTAAGGGAATTGCCGATCTTATTTTAACAAAAGACAATATCATGTCGGCTTTGATGGCTGAATCAACGCATAGTTATAAGCCTGTTATAGGGTACCCGGCTTATTCCGCCTTTTTTATCTCAAACACAGAAAAACCCAAATTATCTAAATCTTATTTCTTAGATAAAAAAATAGGCTTACTAGACTATCCAACAAGTCGCTCTGGTCACATATTACCAAAAAGTGCGTTTAAAGAGTTAGATATCGATATTAATGCGCTCGATATTACCTATTTAAGCTCGCATCAAGCGCTCCGCGATCGTCTAGCTGCTGGTGAAGTTGATATTATTGCCTCCTATTGGTCCGAAGAAGACGAGTTGCGGTTTTCGAAGAATTACATTACGCCAATTGCAAATAATGTTAGCGGCAGTAAATGGTATTTAAAGATGAACAACAATAACACTGATCTTGCTTGTGCAATGCAGGGAATTATTAACCAAGTCGCTCAATTAAGAACATCGAGTTACTTTGATAAGGTAGATCGATACTGGCAATGTGAAGCCTCACCTTATGGCTTTATCGGAGAAGCAGATGGACGTTAGCCAGCGCAATATATCCGTTTTTATTGCTTTGGCGTTATTGTTTAGCGGCATTTTCTACATTTCTCAAAGTATTGAAACTAAGCGGGTTTTGAAGCAACAAAAAGAAGCGGTTGCGCTTCGCGTTGCTATTGATATGAATCGTTTACCTGTCGCAGATCCTTTTCTACATTATGCAGGTAATGAAACTGAGTTAAGAGAATATATAAACTCACTCAATGCTGCGTTAGGCGCTCAAGGTGCCCGTTTAACTGTTCTTGACATTAATACGTCTGGGGCAGGTGAAGGTGAAAAAAGTGAAGTGCTAACATTGTCTGCGCCACACAGAAATTTCTATGTAGCGGTGTCATTAGACGACTCCAAACCGAAATTTACCTATATTTTCCCTCTGATTATGGCGCTTATCGGCGTTGCGGTGTTCAACTGGGTGAGAAGAAAAGGTATTGATGCAAAAGTAAGTTCAAATCAAACACTAGAGAAGTTGCCGGAATTTAAGCTTGTTATTGATTTGTACTCAAAAACAGTAACAACGAATAGAAACAAATTAGTCAGTGTTCAATTAGCCAATAAACCATTATGCTTTTATTTGGCACTTGTTGAGTTTTGCGAGGTAAACCCTGACACTATTCTCAACCAAAACAAAGAGATGCCAAAAGAGTTATTGGATCTCGCGGATAAATACTTTTATCGTTTAGTTGAGCTTGGTCATACTATAAGAAAACGGCCAAACTTCACCAATAGTTTAGAAAAAACACTAAGTGAAATTAGAGCTGCACTAGACGAAGTATTAGACGCATTCCCAGAAAAAAAGGTGTTGTTTTATCCGCCAAAAGCACACGGAGAAGGGTCTCGTTCCAAATTACATAGTTATGGACTGAGCGGAGTGAAAAAGTCTGATGTTGATATTATTGGTAAATAGAGCAGGTGTCAGTAAAGCGGTGAGTCACACCGCTTTACTGGATTGTCTTTCTATAAATCGATAGCTTTTATTGGACTATTCTTTTGGAAGTAATCTTTTAGAACCTGTGCATCAGTTAGATCTGTAGCAGTATATTCAGGAAGATGATTAATCTTTGGATAGCCATCACCACCAGATGCATTATAGCTATTCACACTCATACGATAGGTCTTATCGTTAGTTAATGGCTCGCCCGCAATGCTAATATTGGTTACCTTATCATTCTTGATATCAAACTTAATATGGTGGAACTGTAAGTAAGCACCAGAGTCAGGCGGGAATTTAGCAACAATGTTTAAGTAATTAATAAGATCTCTGGCCTTCCAGTCTATGTAAGTAATACGATTTTTAAAAGGGTGAACTTTCAGTACATCTTTGTAGCTGACATCACCTTGTTCTATGCTATCTCGGATCCCGCCGCCGCTGATAATGCCAAAGTCAGCTTCGACAGCTGCCATTTGCGCATTAATGATAAGATCTGCGAGGTTGCTTTGCTTAAATCTCACTGTACTGCGACGACCGTCTAAAAAACTATCAACGTATCCTACTGCACCAGCAATTTGCGCTTGTCCTTTTTCTTGAAAAGGCTTCAAAAAAGCAAGCATTTGCGGATCTTCTTGAATCGTTTCACCAATCACAGAGCCAGCTTTATCTTTTAAGTTTACAGGGATTAAGTTATAGCTAATCAAGGTTTTTGTATCACCATCAATCCTAAATACGGCTTTACCCACATACTTACCCCACTCATGTGCTTGCATAATCCAAACACCATTTTGATTATCTGGTTTACATGTTTTGCCAGGAGCGAATGACGTATCCTCGTTACCATTGTCGTCGACACAGACAGGTTCTTGAGAATGTCCACCGACTATCAAATCAAGCATACCTTTAGGAAGTCGGCGCGCAAGTGTTACATCACCGGGCGCATTGATACCATGATTAGCACCGTGATAATGGCCCATATGTGTGACAGCAATCATAACATCTGGGTGATATTTGGCTTTGATCTTAGGAACCCAGTTTTCTGTGGCTGTTAAAGGCTCAATAAAAGTAAGGCCATGAACATGTTTTGGATTGGCAATTTTAACAGTATCAATTGTCGTAAGCCCAAGGACAGCAATGGTCAATCCTGCACGTTCAATAATTGTGTAAGGCTCGTATGCTGGCATTTGATTTGTATTATCAAGAATATTTGATGACAGTACTGGGAAGCTTGCCCACTCAATTTGTTTGGCTAGTACATCTCGAGTGTTATCAAATTCATGGTTACCAATTGCCATGGCATCGTAACCGAGTTTACTCATTCCCCTAAAATCAGGTTCGGCAAACTGTAAATCAGATTCTGGTACACCGGTGTTTATATCGCCTCCAGAAAGCAATATAACGGCATGTCCTGCTTTTTCGGCATCGCTCTTTAATTGGTCAATTAAGGTTTTTCTGGCAGCCATACCATATTCACCTTTTTCATTTTGCCAAAAACGACCATGATTATCGTTGGTGTGTAATACGGTTAGGTATTCTGCTTGTTGCGACTGCTTAGGAGAGGAAAAATGGCATGCTGATAATAGCAAAGCGGTTGAAAGAATAAGTAAGTTGCGCATAATTTAGAAGCTATTTGATAAATTATGCGCGTATTCTAGATCATTATAATTATTTTAATAGTGCTAACACTCAAAATTGCTATATTTTCTGGCGTTTTGTGCCACCGCAGATACTCTTCTGTCCAGTTCAAACTTTGCTAACTCACATTTTGCATGGTCTGTTTCTATCATCCAGTTTAAAAAGCTAGCTGGCAGCGTGGAGTACGGTTCTCCAGCATGAAGTCCAAAATCGCAGATATCATTATCCTGTTTCATCTATGTGCCCCTGTTGTTCTTTTTACCATCGCCATGCTAACAAATTGACTCAGAGATTAAAGAACAATTAGTTAAAACGGATGGCATTTTTATCGTTTTTAGTTATATAAGTGTTAAAAGTAATATGATCCACTGCAACACAATGAACGCACATCCAGCAAGGTAGAGGCGAAAACGCGTTCTAATATGATTACTGCCGATATGAACATAGGCATGTGCAATACGGCTAATTACAAACAGTAAGGCGAAAATGCTGAACCACAAGGTGACAAGTTTCATTGCGAGTGCGGCGAGAGAAACAACAAAAAACAACATGGGAATTTCGAACTGATTGGTAAAGTTTCGGGAAGCCAGAATGACTTTTTCAGGCGCATTGTCGAGCGCCATGGTTTTGAACTGATCAAACTGGATCTGTTTTTCTCGTGCCGCTTTAAATCGACGTTTACCCATAATGACCATGATGACTAAGGTCAGCAGAGTTTGTAAAAATAGTGCGGCGAGCAGTAAATAAGTGGATGTTGGCATAGGCTCCTCAGTTTACGAAGTGTTACAAAACAAAAAATTTCTATATTGCAAAAGCTTAGTTGAATGACGATGATAGTCTGGTTCCAAAAAGTAATTATCACAATAATGGATTGTTTTATGAAAAAGCTATTCGCAATTAGCACACTTACCTTAGCAGTTTTGACTGGATGTGGTACAACTTCTTCACTTAATCATTCAGGCACGACTGAGAATCTTCTTTCAGAGCAACTGGTTGTAAGTCCTAATGATGATAGGCAATATCAAACGTTAACCTTAGAAAATGGCATTGAAGTTATTTTGGTATCAGATCCATCTGTATCGAAATCAGCGGCCGCGCTGAGTGTTGGCGTTGGTCTACTACACGATCCGATGTCACAGCAGGGCATGGCGCATTATCTTGAACATATGTTGTTCCTTGGCACAGAAAAGTATCCAGACAGCAAAGGTTATTCTGAGTTCATGACCAAAAACGGTGGGGCACACAATGCTTACACTTGGTTGGATATTACCAATTATATGTTCAAAGTGAACAACGATGCCTATGACGAGGCGTTAGACAGGTTCTCCGATTTCTTTAAATCTCCAAAGCTCTACCCTGAGTACACGGAAAAAGAAAAAAATGCAGTGAATGCTGAGTGGTCTATGCGTCGTGAAATGGACTTTTTTGGTCAATTTAAACTTGCACGAAACATGATGGGAGAACATCCTGCTAACCGTTTCCTTATAGGTAATCTAGAAACGTTAGGGGATAAAGAAGGAAGCAAGCTACATCACGAGACTGTTGCTTTCTATGATAAGTACTACTCTGCGAATATCATGAAGTTAGCCATGATTTCTAATGAGCCGATTGAGCAGATGGTGGTAAAAGCGAAAAAGCACTTTACGACAATTAAGAATAAGAACATCGAGAAGCCACAGGTCAAGCAATCGCTTAACTTCGATAATGTTGGACAAAAGTTGGTCCATTATAAACCGAATGAAGACGTAAAGACTCTACAGCTTGATTTTACTATCAAGAACAACGCCAATGCGTTTGCGGTTAAGCCGAACTATTTCATTACTTATCTGCTAAGTAATGAAATGGCGGGTAGCCCCGCTCAAGTTCTAAAAGATAAAGGTTTAATCTCATCGTTAAGTGCATTCGCGACTCCAAATAGTTATGGCAACTACGGGACGTTGCAGATTGATATTCAGCTAACCGATGAAGGCCTAAAGCAACGTGAGTTAATCACAGGTACAGTACTGGATTATATCGATATGATCCGTGATAAAGGAGTCGATAGCCGTTACTTCAAGGAAATCCAAACGTCGCTAAATAATCAATTTAGGTTTTTAGAAAAAGGCGATGAGTTTGGTTACGTTAGTAACCTTGCAGATAGCATGCAGCATTACCCAATGAACCATGCTATCAATGCAAGCTACTACTACGCGCAGTTTGATGCTGATGCAGTAAAGGCTGTCTTGAAGCAACTTACACCTGAGCAAATGCGGGTATGGTATATCAGTAAAGGTGAGCCTACCGACGCAAAACTGCACTTCTATGATGGTGAATATCAGATCGTAGACTTAAAGCGTAGCGATTTTGATAAATGGAAAGAAGAGGCAAATTTCGATTTAGCACTTCCTAGTGTAAATACCTTGCTACCTGAAAACTTCGCACTGAAAACATCTGCGGATGATGCGAAAAAGGGCGTTCAGAAGGTTATTGATGCTGATGGGGTAACGATTTGGCATGCCGCGAGTGAGCGCTTCTACCAGCAGCCTAAAGGCAGTCTGAAAATCTACTTGAATAACCCAAGTGCATTAAAAGACATCAAAACTGAGGTTGCACTGTCGATTTGGGCCGATCTATACCGGCTGGATAAAGCAAAACTGATGACGGAAGCGAGTATCGCTGGTATGCACCTTGGCTTGACCCCAGCAAATGGGGTAATGCTAGATATTTCAGGTTTTACTGATAAACAAGCATTATTACTAAAAGATGCGCTCTCAGGTGTTCGTGTAGAAACGAATAAACGCGCATTTGACCAGGCTGTTGATCGTTACGTGCGTGGCATTAAAAACCAAGAAAAAGAATTCCCATTCAGACAAGCTTTTGGTGTATATCAAAAACTTATCCGTTCAGGAAGCTATGATGATTCTGCATTGATATCAGCAGCTAAGTCTTTGACTTTGGCCGATCTAGATAAAGTGCAAAATCAAATTTTAACGAATAACCAAGTTCGCGTTTTTGCTTATGGCAACTACGATAAAACGGACTTGCAAACAGTAAAAGAGACGCTTGATAATGCGTTGCCTAAACGCCAAAAAGTGACCAAGTACGCGCGAGCTAAATATTGGCAGCCAGAGCAAAAGCAGACAATCGTATGGCAGCAAGACATTGACGTTGCTGATGTTGCCGTAATCGATTTTGCAGTGCACCCAGTCAAAGGTTATGCACAAAAGGCGGCGGCGATGGTGCTTCAAGGGCACTTAAGAACAGCGGCATTTGAACGTCTGAGAACCGAAGAGCAGTTAGCGTATGCGGTTGGTGCAACCAGCGTTGCTATTGACGAATATTCAGCGCTAGGCTTCTATATTCAAACACCGGTAAAAGATGCTAAGAGTATGCAAGCTCGCTTTGACGCGTATAAAGATGAATATGCTAAAGACTTAGCAGCGTTAGATCAGGCAACGTTCGAGCAGTTAAAAAATGCAGTGTTAGTCTCATTAACCGAAGAGCCAAAAAATCTTTCTGAAGAACTACAACCGTTATTGGGCGATTGGTTCAAAGAAAATATGGCGTTTGACTCCGAAGCTAAGCTAATTGCTGCAGTTGAAGCGGTCACATTAGAAGATATTAAAGCGTACTATCAGCAAACTGTAATGAACACCGATGCTGCTAGATTAAATATTCAATTACGTGGCGCCAAGTTCCAAGCTGAACCGTTTGCAGATCTACCGAAGCAAACTAAGCTGGATTCAGTTGAACAGATGTATAAAAACGTGAAATTCCAACAATAATCAGTCGGTATTTCAGTGATGATTAAAAGCTGGGAAAATTCGTTTCCCAGCTTTTTTATTAGCTTTTGCAAATGCTAAAGTATAAACGGAAATTAATTACAGTATTTTCGGAGACTAGATGGTGATTGTGACGGGAGAAAAGATCTTTTTAAGAAAGGCAAATTTAAATGATGCGGGGTTTTTACTCAGGCTTTTGAATCAAAAAAGTTTTATCGATAACATTCGGGATAGAGGCATAAAAACACAAAAGCAAGCTGAGGAGCATATCGAGCAAGCTTACCTAATTCCTTATCAAATCGGTACGCCAGCGCCTTACGTTGTTGTTGAACTTAGTAGCAATACGAGCATCGGAGTATGTGGCTTATATCAAAGACCTTTTTTTAATATTCCAGACTTAGGTTACGCGTTTTTAGATGATTTTACAGGGAAGGGTTATGCTTCCGAGGCTGCCAAATTGCTAATGCAATATGTTAAATCAGAAGGGAACCACCCTAAGCTGAGCGCTATCACGCTAGAAAGTAATGCAGCTAGCATAAGCCTGCTTAACAAAGTGGGATTTAGTCGTATTGGTAAAATAATAATTGATAACGATTTAACACCTGTGGTGGTGTTTGATTGTCAATTATAATTGTTGACTTATTTGTGTCGTTAGTTGAATAAAGTTTCTCTGATGTGCCGCAACCAGAGCGCTAAAGCCATCCTGATCAAGAGCTGTTTCAAATTGGAATGGTTGCACTTGAGTTAGTTGATAGCTCCCTTTTGTGTATTGATAAAGATACCAAGTCCCGCTCATCACAGCACCTTTTTCAAAGTGCCCTGCAAACTCATTAATTTCTACAACGAGGCGTTGGTGCTCTTGCGCATTGCGATAAAATTTATCGCTTTTAATTGCAGTAGCTTTGTTGGTTCCATTTAGTGCGTTTACTAAGTTCCATGTCAACATATCGGCGGGGGGTTGGGCCCAAAAATGGAAATTAGCGATGTTTACTCTATTGTCTCGCTGAAATTGCACCAAGGCTTGTTGATCAAACAGTTCGATTAACTGCACTTTATCAATCAGTAGTACACGATTGAGCTCAACTTGCTTTTCGCCTGCGACATTATTTGCTTCTAACTGATAATAACTAACCGGTTGGGATGGATTAGTTATACATCCTGTTAAACAAAATAGAAGCAAAAATATCACAGAGCCAGTCTTCATTTATTTTTTCCTTGGGAGCGGATCCGCGCCACTTTCTTTATTAAAAATAAGCATATTCGGCTGCTCATTCAGCCCTTTAGAAATAGGCTTTAAGCGATTGGACAGGCTTTCAAGCTCCTCAAGGGTATTACTAAGTTGATCCATGACACCTGAGCCTTTTTGGTACTGCGTCATAGTTTGTTCAAATTGCTTTAAGCTTGATGTGAGCTGGCTTAATGTATCTTTTAAGTTCGTTAAATTGCCGCCAACCTTGTCTGTTATCTTGTTGTTATTGATAGACTCTACGAGTTGATTCATTTCCATTGCTAGTAACCTGTGTTGCTGAAGGGCGCCTTCTAGTTCCTTAACAGTTGTTTCAAGAGGTAACCCATTTAACTTGTTCAGTAAGCTTGTGACCTGTTCAGAAAGTGCTGTAATACCGCTCGGAACGCTGGGTAATACCGGGTAAATAGTCGTTTTGTTTGAACTAACGACTTCTGCACTTGGATAAAAGTCTAACTCTATATATACCGCACCTGTTAATAAATTGCCACTTTTTAGTGACGCCCTAAGGCCGTTACTAATCCATTTGTCTATGTTTTCTGACCAATATGTTTGAGCAAGTTGCGCATCTTCGTAAATGCGTCCGTACTCAATTTTAACCAATACAGGCACAGAGGTGTTATTTTGTTGAAAGTATAAAGGTCTATCATCGCTAACACCAGTCGCTGGTACCTGCTCTATTGTGCCAATCCGCATCCCGCGGTATTCGATTGGTGCACCAGCTCGAAGTCCTCGAATTGATTGCTCAAACTCAATAAGATAATAATCGAAGTGATCAAAGCGTTGCTCTAAGGCCATTGCGAAATTTTTGTGCAAGGCGAAGGTTTTATTTTCGAGTGCTTCTTTGCCACTTGGCATGGTTGGTGGATAGTCTACAGAAATTCCGCCTTTAACCATTTTGGCAAGAGATCCTGTCGACACTTCAACACCTTCGGTTGACAGCTTAAAATCAATGCCGGAACTAATCCAAAAAATAGCGTTGTCTGTGATAAGCGTATCGTATGGAGAATAGATAAAAATACCGTACTCCATTTTTAAGCTTTCGACGCTAAAATGTGCAGACTCAACTTGACCCACTTTATAGTTGCGGAAAAATATACTGGAGCCAACGTCTAACACTTCAGCATCTGAAGCCACGAGTTGATAGCGTTTTCCTTGCACTTCTGAGCCGATTAATGCAGGTTCATCCATTAAGGTGAATATGCTCGAACGTGCTTTCGCTTCACCGGGGGATAGCTCTATATACACTCCAGAGAGTAGTGTATTCATGCCTGATATTCCGGATTCGTCAATTCGAGGTTTAACTACCCAAAACGATGAATCTTCAGCTAATAAATCACGATAGGGCTGTAAAATCCTAACTTTCGCAACCACTGCATTTTGCGCTAATTCAAGCTTTAATGACTCGACTAACCCGACCTTAACGCTTTTTACTCTCACCTCAGTTTTGCCTGCAATTATGCCATCTGCGTCAGTCATTTTTATAAAAATAGTGTGGCCTTTATTTGCCTGATGTTGATATAACATCCAGCCTGTGATGAGCAACGCGATAATTGGAATAATCCAAATCACTGAAAATTTTGGTTTGTCTTCTATATCGGCTTGAGTAGTCATTGACTATTTTTATCCCACAATAATCTCGGATCAAAACTATTAACGGCTGCAATTTGGCAAAGCACCATCAAAGTAAAAAACACGATACCAATTTCCGGCTCGACATTTAGCACCGTACCAAGTTGTACCAAAGACACTAAGATTATCACCACAAACACATCTATCATCGACCAGCGACCAATAAATTCGAGCAAGCGGTACACTTTTGTTGCTGTGATTGGGTCTTTGGGCTTCTTAACTCGTATTAGTAAGTAACTCAATAGTAACGCTTTTGCGATAGGAATACATATACTTGCGAGAAAAATAAGTGTTGCTACGGGATAAGAGCCGGCTTCCCAAAGCACTTGAACGCCGGAAAAAATCGTTGCAGGAGTATGAAGCCCAAGACTGATGGTATCCATGATGGGCAGAAAATTAGCAGGTACAAGTAGCACGACGCTGGTGAGCATCCAAGCTAAGCTTTTTTGCGTTGATTGAGATTTGCGGTATTTTAGTTTGGCGTAGCAACGCTGGCACTTTTCGCCTTCACCTAAAAAGCCACAAACCTTGCAACGTTTTAGCGTGGTAGATAAATTCTTTGGTTCGGCCAAGTGACGATTACATTGAGTCTGATTACGCCACATATACTCGTGATCAAAAAGTGAGAGGGCTTCAATAAAACACAAAACGAACAAAATATAGGCCCAAAATCCAAGGCCCATTTCCAATTCAGCGAAAGACATTAATTTAAAAGCGCTTACGAGCACGGCTACTAAAAATATATCGGTGAGATTAAGTGGTTTTAGTGCTGAGAGTAATTTTGCTAAATGCCGAGCATTGTGCGCATTGATGATTTGCCAATACTCGGTGTGTGCAAGCAGTAGCAATGAGCATACGGCAACAGGCATGACTAAAATAGTGAAGGCAAATAATCCAGCGAGAAAATAGCTGTAATGCTCAGCTAACAATATGAGTGCTTGCCAGAGGCTTACAACTTGAGTGATACCGTGTTGTGTGTAGGAGATAAAGTCTGGAAATAAGCTTGCGAATAAAAATAGTAACGCAGAAAAGCTGAAGGCTTGTACTAATTGGTTTTGGTGTCCTTGTACATGACACAACACGCACCGACAGTTTGGGCACACCGCACGCTTTTGGGACTCGATAGCGTCTATTTCAACAAGCGTATCGCATTCAGGGCAAGCTGTAATCACATAAAAATCCGTTGATTTCCTTTTATGCTAGTTTGCTTGATGCGCCCAAATTTATCAATGTTAATCAAATACCGCGACGGTTTGGCGACTTAGGGCGAGCAGCTTGCCATTTTGTGACCAAATTTTTGCATCTTCAATACCATAACCATTTTGGCTATGGTGAGTCACGGCTTCAAAGCCAAGCCAAGACTCTGAGTCGAGTGAAATATCACACAAAAATTCTATGTACCAAGACATACTGCTAGCGGGGCTTGGTGCTTTACACATCTGGAGTAACGTTGGCGGCCATGAGTCAGCAAGTGCCAGTGTATGTAGTTCGTTTACCGATGTAGTTTGTGCTTTAAATCGCATCCAACCACCCAGATTTGAAGATGGTGCGCCGGAAAATGGCAAAGCACCTTGCTGAGCATTGAGCGCGACATGTTGGAAAAATGCAGGCATCACACCTTCTTGATATGGAAGAACAGCCTTTGGATTGACATCTGAAAGAGTAGGGCTATCCGCATTTGCAACTTGGATAGCAGATTCTCTATCCTTGCCAAAGCACCCGATAGCAATAAGACAAACTTCGCCTGACTGGATCAGTTGAGTTTGCATTTGGGTTGCATTTTTGCCGCTACGCAAAATGGTTGTTGCAACGGTAAATGGTGCGCCTTCTAGCAGTGGTCCGACAAAATTTACGCTCACAGAGAGCAGTCGACGAGGCTCTGTCAGTTGATGCTTCATGCTTTGCACCGCGATTGCCGCAGACAATCCGCCAAACGCAGTGCGGCCTTGACACCAACTTGCAGGAAACGTCATTTGTGTTTGCGCTTGCTGTAAATGCTCCGACTGAATAATTTCATCAAATGTCATGTTGTCATTTCTCATTATTTATTATGTTGCATTTAGCATAACTGGTCTAACCAGGTAATCAAGCGTCAAATACATCGTATTTTATTCTTCACTTGTTTCAAAATAAGCAATTAAGGGTGATTTTTTGACCGAAACGTTCGAAAAGCAAAAAAATTTCAAATTTTTTCATTTTTTTTTAGTTGTGACGCTTGAATTACAAATCGGTGACCTTATTTATCAAATCAACTAACTGAACAACGAATTTTGAAGTCGGAGATGATTCATGGGTAAAATTATTGGAATCGATTTAGGTACTACTAACTCTTGCGTAGCGGTACTTGATGGTGACAAGCCGCGCGTTATTGAAAATGCTGAGGGCGACCGCACAACTCCTTCTGTTATTGCATTTACAGATGATGGTGAAACACTAGTAGGTCAGCCAGCAAAACGCCAGGCCGTGACTAACCCTAAAAACACACTTTATGCTATCAAGCGTCTAATTGGTCGTCGTTTTGAAGATGAAGAAGTACAGCGTGACCTTAGCATCATGCCTTTCAACATCGTAAAAGCGGACAACGGCGACGCTTGGGTTGAAGTACGTGGGGAGAAAAGAGCTGCACCTCAGATCTCAGCTGAAGTTCTTAAGAAAATGAAGAAAACAGCTGAAGACTTCCTTGGTGAGCCAGTAACTGAAGCAGTTATTACAGTTCCTGCATATTTCAACGATTCACAGCGTCAAGCAACAAAAGATGCTGGTCGTATCGCAGGTCTTGAAGTTAAGCGCATTATCAATGAGCCGACAGCAGCAGCACTTGCCTACGGCATGGATAAGAAGCAAGGCGACAACGTTGTTGCAGTATACGACTTAGGTGGTGGTACATTCGATATCTCAATCATCGAGATTGATGAAGTTGAAGGCGAGCACACCTTTGAAGTACTAGCAACTAACGGTGACACTCACCTAGGTGGTGAAGACTTTGATAACCGCGTTATCAACTACCTAGTTGCAGAATTTAAGAAAGACCAAGGCATCGACCTAAAAACCGACCCGCTAGCGATGCAGCGTGTTAAGGAAGCGGCTGAGAAAGCGAAGATCGAGTTGTCTTCAGCACAGCAAACTGAGGTAAATCTACCTTACGTTACTGCTGATGCAACAGGTCCTAAGCACATGAACGTTAAGCTAACTCGTGCAAAACTTGAGTCACTAGTTGAAGACTTAGTTGCGCAATCAATCGAGCCACTAAAACGTGCACTTGCTGATGCAGACCTTTCTGTAAACGACGTAAATGACATCATCCTAGTTGGTGGTCAAACACGTATGCCACTGGTACAGAAAACAGTAGCTGAATTCTTTGGCAAAGAGCCACGTAAAGACGTTAACCCTGATGAAGCGGTAGCAGTTGGTGCGGCGGTTCAAGGTGGTGTACTTGCGGGTGACGTGAAAGACGTACTACTACTTGACGTTTGTCCTCTGTCTCTAGGTATTGAGACTATGGGTCAGGTAATGACTGCGTTAATTGAGAAAAACACGACTATTCCAACCAAAAAGTCGCAAACTTTCTCGACAGCAGAAGACAATCAGTCTGCAGTAACAATTCACGTACTACAGGGTGAGCGTAAGCGTTCAAGCGATAACAAGTCTCTAGGTCAATTCAACCTAGAAGGTATTCGCCCAGCGCAGCGCGGTGTGCCACAAATCGAAGTTACTTTTGATGTGGATGCTGATGGTATCTTACATGTGTCTGCGAAAGACAAGGACACAGGTAAAGAGCAGAAGATCACAATCCAAGCTTCTTCAGGTCTAAGCGACGATGAAGTTGAAAAAATGGTACGTGATGCAGAAGCAAACGCAGAAGAAGATAAAAAGTTTGAAGAACTAGTTGGCGCTCGTAACCAAGCTGATGCACTTGTTCATGCTACACGCAAGCAAGTTGAAGAAGCGGGTGACGACCTTCCAGCTGATGACAAGACAGCAATTGAAGCTGCACTTGGCGAGCTAGAAGCAGCAATCAAGAGTGATAGCAAAGACGAAATTGATGCTAAGACACAAGCACTAGCAGAGAAATCGCAAAAGCTTATGGAAATCGCTCAAGCAAAAGCGCAAGCTCAACAAGCTGGCGGTGACGCAGGTGCCCAACAAGGTTCAGCGAAAAAAGACGACGACGTAGTTGACGCTGAATTTGAAGAAGTTAAAGACGACAAGTAATTGTAGTTCTTGAAGGAGGGCGCGCTGGCTGTATGGCTTGTCGCGCCCTACGTGTTTATAAATTAGACTGTTGTCTGGCATTAATTTGCAAGCGACAGAGCTCGGCAGAGTTTGCAACGATGTAAGTTGCCAAGAAAGAGTAGTGTGATAAAAATGTCTAAACCTGACTATTATGAAGTATTAGGTGTTGCGAGAGACGCCAGTGAACGTGACATTAAAAAGGCGTATAAACGCCTTGCAATGAAATATCACCCTGATCGTACTGCTGGTAACGCTGAACTCGAAGCGAAATTCAAAGAAGTAAAAGAAGCTTACGAGGTATTGACTGATAGTCAAAAACGCCAGATGTATGATCAATACGGCCATGCAGCTTTCGAACAAGGTGGTGGTGCTGGTCATGGTGGATTTGGCGGCGCTGGCGACTTCGGCGATATTTTTGGGGACGTATTTGGTGATATTTTTGGTGGTGGCGGTGGTCGTCGTCAATCAAGACAACAGCGTGGTGCAGATTTAAGATATAACTTAGAGTTAAGTCTTGAAGAGGCAGTACGTGGGAAGGAAGTGGATATCCAAGTACCAACTTGGGTGAGTTGTAAACCATGTGACGGCAGTGGTGCAAAAGCAGGTTCTAAGCCTAAAACTTGTACAACCTGTCATGGTGCAGGTCAAGTACAAATGCGCCAAGGCTTCTTTGCAGTACAGCAAACTTGTCCAACTTGCCAGGGCACAGGTCAGATCATTTCAGACCCATGTAACAGCTGTCACGGACAAGGCCGTGTAGAGAAAACGAAGACACTTAACGTTAAGATCCCAGCAGGGGTTGATACGGGTGATAGAGTACGTTTGTCTGGCGAAGGTGAAGCGGGTGCGCATGGTGCTCCAGCTGGCGACCTGTACGTACAAGTGAGTGTAAAAGAGCATCCAATCTTCGTACGTGACGGCAACAATTTGTACTGTGAAGTGCCAATTAGCTTCACAACGGCAGCACTCGGTGGTGAGATTGAAGTGCCGACCCTAGATGGCCGCGCAAAACTGAAGATTCCATCGGAAAGTCAAACTGGCAAAATGTTCCGTATGCGTGGTAAAGGCGTGAAATCTGTGCGTAGCGGTGCAGTAGGCGACTTAATTTGTAAAGTTGTCCTTGAGACGCCAGTAAACTTAAACGAGCGCCAAAAAGAGCTTCTGCAAGAGTTTGAAGAGTCTATGGGTGAAAACAACGGTAAGAACCGTCCTAAGGCACAAGGCTTTTTTGACGGCGTTAAGAAGTTCTTTGATGACTTAACTAAGTAACTTAAGCTTATTGAAAATGCCCGCTGCGATAGCGGGCATTTTTGTTTTGACGGATGATGGGTCTCATCGTAAGGCGATAGCATAAGCGTTTGTTTCTTGGTATAACAGAAATCAACATCTGCTTAAAAGGAGTTTGTAATGACACCGGCAATTAACCTACTTAAAAAGGCGAAAGTGGCGTTCCAAGTGCTGCAATTTGAGCACGACCCTAACGATCACGACTTTGCTAATGAAGCAGCGAAAAAGCTCAACCTAGACCGAGAAAAAGTATTTAAAACCCTGCTGATTGACGTTGATGGTAAATTGTATGTAGCCGTTTCTCCCGCCACGCAACAAGTGGATTTAAAAGCCTTTGCTAAAGCGTGTATGGGGAAAAAAGCACAGCTTGCAGATCAACAAAACGCGCAAAAGGTAACTGGTTATTTAATTGGCGGTATAAGCCCGTTTGCGCAGAAAAAGCAGCTGCCCACGTTACTTCACGAGAGTGCTTTAGCATTTGAGCAAATTTATGTTAGTGCGGGCAAGCGGGGAGTTGAAGTCGTTGTTTCACCTGCTACGGTAGAGCAGCTATGCAAAGCAAAAATCGCACTGTTTTAATGGCAGTGCTGGTTTTAAAAACCATCTTTATTATAGATAAAATGTCAGTCTAGAACTGCTAAGGGTGTCAAAGTCCCTCTTTTACTCCTATTTCCCCCCTAAGAACAGTAATTTACTTTTTTCGACTTACAGCTGTAAGCCATTAATTTAGCAGTCATTTATATTAATCACTCGATAACTCAGTAAAAAAGCCGTTAAAAAATTAAGTAGAGTAATTGATCTAAACGAATTTTTATGCCGTAATGTAGATATATCTATCTGGTCGGATGAGTTAATTATGAGCCTAAGAACGAATTTAAGAAAGATCCTCCCAAGCATTTCAATTACAGAACAAGAAGCATTAGATGCAGGTGATGTTTGGTTAGAAGGGTCAATTTATCAAGGTAAGCCTGACTTTTCGGCGCTTCGTGCTGTACCTGAAGCTAAGCTAAGTGCAGAAGAGCAAGCTTTTTTAGAAGGTCCAGTTAAAGAATTAATGGGTATGATCGATGACTCGGAAATTCAAAATGGCAAACACTTGCCAGAGCATGTGCTTGAATTTTTGAAAAAAGAGAGATTCTTCTCTTTGATCATTCCAAAAGAATACGGCGGTCTAGAGTTTAGCCCTTACGCAAACTCAACGATAGTGGGTACAATTGCGACTAAATCCTCTGCGGTAGCGGTAACGGTGATGGTTCCTAATTCACTAGGTCCGGGTGAGTTATTGCTTCATTACGGCACTAAAGAGCAGCAAGCGCACTACCTTCCTCGCTTAGCAAACGGTCGTGATATTCCATGTTTCGCGCTAACAAGCCCTGAAGCCGGTTCAGATGCCGGTGGCATTCCGGACCAAGGTATTGTTAAAAAGGGCATGCACAACGGCGAAGAAGTACTTGGTCTTGAAATAACATGGGACAAACGCTACATCACACTTGCGCCGATTGCGACAGTACTCGGTTTAGCATTTAAAGTATTGGATCCTGAGGGATTACTAGGCGGTAAGAAAGAACTAGGGATCACCTGTGCGTTAATTCCACATGACCATCCGGGTGTGCAACTTGGTAATCGTCATGACCCTATGGGAATACGCTTCTATAACGGCACAACGCGTGGTGAAAAAGTTTTTATCCCAATGGACTTTATTATCGGTGGCCAGCAGAATATCGGTCGCGGCTGGCAGATGTTGGTTAGCTGCTTAGGTGCTGGACGTGGTATTTCATTACCAGCGCTAGGCGTATCAACTAGCCAAGTCGCACTGAAATCTGCATCTGAATATGCTGCGGTACGTGAGCAATTTGGTCTCTCGATCGGTCAATTTGAAGGTATTCAAGAAAAGCTTGCGGACATTGCAGGCAAAGCATACATGCAAGAGGCAATGCGAGTGTTAACAACAGAAGGCTTAGGCATGGGCCTTAAGCCATCTGTAGTAACAGCAATCGCAAAATACCACATGACTGAAACCGGTCGCGATGTGTTGGACTCTGCAATGGATATCCTAGCGGGTAAGGCCATTCAAAACGGTCCTCAGAACACCCTTGCAAGCGGTTATGTTGCCCAACCAATAGCGATTACCGTAGAAGGTGCAAACATCCTAACGCGTAATTTGATGATCTTTGGTCAAGGTGTAATGCGTTGTCACCCATATCTACAGTCGATGGTTGAATCTATTCACAGCGAAGAGAAAGATGCTGACAGTAAATTCCGTGGTATTTTGACAAAAACAGTGAGCTATAGCGTTGCCAACAGCTTACGCGCTTTCAAATACGGCCTTATGCCTTTCACTGCTGATGCAAAGTCACCATTACCAGAAGTGCGTGCTTATGAAAAAGCCGCGCATAGATTAGCAGCGAAGCTTGCGGTATATGCAGACTTCTCACTACTTGTGCTAGGCGGAAAACTGAAGCAAGCAGAAATGCTGTCAGCACGCCTTGGTGATGTAATGAGTCACTTATATGCAGCGATGGCTTCAATCAAATATTATGAGCAGAAAGTAGCGGTAGCAGAGCGTGAGCAAGCAGCACCTTATTTCCATTATGCGACAAGGCATGCACTTATGAGTGCTGAAGAAGCGCTGCATAAGTTCTTAGACAACTTCCCGGCAAGTGGTACTCGTAAATTTATGCGTGTGATCACGATGCAGTTTAGTGGTAAACAAATGCCTAAGATTAATGATGATATGATCAGAGAGTTAGCCGCTGCAGCGCAAATGGACACACCGTTTAAAGCGCAGCTTACTCATCTTGTGAAACCTACAGCGGGTGATGGTCATGATATCAATGAGCAAGCATATAAAGCTAAGATGGGTTGTCTTGACCTGCTTGCCAAAGTTAAAAAGGCAGTTCGCAAGCGTGAGATCCAACCAGGTGTTCGTTTCGAACAAACCTTAGATAATGCACTCGTTGGTAACCTTATCAACGAGGAGGAGTACGCAAAACTGGTTGATTACAACCGCAAGCGTGAAAAAGCAATTCGAGTGGATGAGTTCGACTTCGATTTAAACTTGTTAGATGAACAAAGCGCGAAAGAAACAGTCAAGCAAGCGGTGAATGAGTAAGTTAAACAAATAACTTTTCTGTAAAAGTAAAAGCCCTTAACCAATTGGTTAAGGGCTTTTTCATGTTGGGTAAAGATAATAACACCAGCTATAATTATCAAGCACTGTAAAACGGTTTGCTTATTATACCAATTTTTTGTTAATACTTGCTCAATTTGAAGGAGCATATCTGACGTTAACAGCGTTAAAATTTTTTATTTAGAACAACTAAATAGCAAAATTTTTGCCTTGTCTATATGGATGTAGATACCTTGGCGGTAACAGGATGCGGTAGCGGAGTTATCGACAAGATTATCTCGTCTCAAAATAGATCACTTAATTAAGCAAATTGGTATTCGTAATAGTAAGTAAGGGGTTGTACTGTGTTTAAGTAACCTGAGTTATACAATAAAGAAGTTTGGCTATTTATTGAACGGCTCTCAGGTTAAATAACAAAAGGGTGTAACACAGTGAAAATAAGTATTCCGAACGATGTAATTTCTGCGCCTATGTCAACACAGCAAGAGCAACAATTATGGAGCGGTTGTGGTGATATGTTATTTATCAATCATGATGCTGGGAAGCTTGCAATTAAGCGCACTAAAGTGCCTAGTGACATTGCACATCGGCGAATTGAACAATCTTCAGTAGCGCTTGCGCGTAAAGCTAAGTCTTATCAAGTAGAACGTCACTTTTACAAGCATCATGCATGCGAGTTACTCTCACCTTGCAATACGCCTAGTTATTTAGGTGAAGGGGTAAGTGAAGGGATGGACTACATCATCTTTAG
The DNA here is from genome assembly GCF_021530695.1 of Pseudoalteromonas sp. OF5H-5. Lineage (NCBI taxonomy): Bacteria > Pseudomonadati > Pseudomonadota > Gammaproteobacteria > Alteromonadales > Pseudoalteromonadaceae > Pseudoalteromonas > Pseudoalteromonas sp. OF5H-5. Next base: position 330,637 of record NZ_JAKGBF010000003.1, on the reverse strand, counting down.
AGACTTCTCAACTCAAGGTTTTTCGCAAACTACTAAGCCGTCCGAGTCACAAATATTAGCGGTGATAGGGTGGTTAGCTAAATTCCATGCTCACTTTTTACAAAGCCCCGCAGAGCATGTGTGGGAACAAGGAAACTATTGGCACTTGGATACACGGCCAGATGAGCTTGAGCGAATGCAGCACAGTAGTATTAAACAAGCGGCACCTCGATTACGAGATCGTATCAAAAATAGCCATTGGCATACTTGGATCCATGGCGACGCTAAACTTGCTAACTTTGCCTTCAACGGTGACCAAGCGCTAGGATTCGATTTTCAGTACGTGGGAAAGGGTATTGGTGTGTCAGATTTAATGCTGTTTATTACGTCTGTACTGGACGAAAAAGCGCAGCTCCTCCATGCCGATGAGTATCTCAAGTTGTATTTGGATATGTTGAGAATAGAATTATTGGGCAAAGCCGCCTCTATTGATATTGCTCAGATCCTTTCCGAGTGGGAATTGTTGTGGCCGGTAGTGTGGGCTGACTTTTATCGTTTTCTGCTGGGTTGGAAACCGGACCATGTAAAAATCAATGATTACATGAAATTTCAAACGGAAATTGCACTACAACAGGGATAATCAATGGCTATTGCCTTATTCAGTGCGTTAAATTGGGCTGCATTTGATTTTTTACGAAAAAGGCTAGCAAGCCATTATTCAGCCGCGCAAATGTCGGTGATATTTAGTCTCTTAGTCTTACCTGCATACATTGGTTATTGGTTGGTTGTTGACAAACAGCTCCCAAGTTCCGCTTATCTAGCGCCTGCGATAGCGAGCGGAGTTTTGGCTGCAATTGGTAGCGTAAACTTTATTCAGGCACTTGCGCTTGGGCGCATGGCGGTTATCCTGCCTCTTTTATCCATCACTCCAGCACTTGCTGGCGTGTTTGCTTGGCTGCTGCTCGGGGAACCTTTAACCCTACTTCAGTCAGTGCTAATTGCTGCGATTGTCCTCGCTTCATTTTTATTGCAAGGAGGCAGATTCTCTTTTCAAGAGCCAGGTGCAAAACAAGTTGCAATCACCTCTTTTTGCTGGGGGCTTTGCATCGTGTTCGATAAACAGGCTTTGCAATACAGCTCGCTCTCTTTTCATGCTGGGTTTCTAACCTTTATGGTATTTTTTGTTAATCTAATCTTGTTACGACCACAGTTTAAAAATCAAAATTTCCGCGCACATTGGTTGCTCTGGACTATTTCTGCAGTGGTATTCGCTGTCGCTGTTATCTTCCAAATGCAGGCGTTAACCGAAATTCAGCCGGGGCTTGTTGAAGGATTGAAAAGAGCCATTGGCATAATCAGCGCGAGTATGCTTGGGATGTGGTTTTTTAAAGAGACAATTTCAACAAAAGAATGGCTTATGATCTCTGTTATTCTGTGTTGTAGTGCAATGTTAGCATTAAACAGTGGCGCTTAAGCGCCACTTAAAATGACTAATTGGTATTACTTACATTGCGCGACTTTAGTCCAAACGTTTGAATAGATCTCTGGGCTTGCGCCTTGTGACCAGTACGTAGCACGGTATTCAAAGCCTTTGAATGAAACCCGGTCGCCCGTATTGTAGAACTTAGTTGCATTCCATTCTTGGATACCATTGCAGCCAGCTGGTGCATCACTAACGGTAACTGCTAGAGTCTTAGAAGCAGTTCTGTTATTTGAAGCTGTCACAGTGAGTGTCACTTGGTATGTACCAGCACTTGCGTAGGTGTGTGATGGGTTAGTTTGTGAGCTTGTTGCACCGTCACCAAATTCCCACTGATAACTACCTGCTGTTGATTGGTTGTTAAATGTCGCAGTGAGGCCGGACACGCTGAAGTTAAAGTTTGCATTGACTGCACCTGAAGTATCACAACCATTATTTGTTAGATAATCAACCGCCGCTTTTGCTTGCACAATACCATAGCCGTAAGAAGTATCACGACCTGCTTGGCCTTTGTCTTTTGCTGTTGTATTCAACACTTGGCGAATTTGCTGAGCTGTACATTGCGGGAAGTGGCTCCACACTAGTGCTGCGACACCAGAGACATGCGGTGTTGCCATTGAAGTCCCACTAATACTGCGATACGCGCCATTATTCCAGGTTGAGTTTACACCAACACCCGGGCCTGCAATTTCTACTTGGCTGTTGTATTGAGAGAAAGAGGCTTTTGACTCAGAACTGTCTACTGCTGCCACGGATACAACTGCATTATACGATGCTGGGTAGCTCAACGAGCTATTACCCGCGTTGCCTGCGGCTGCGATATGTAGCATGCCACGCTGATAACTCTGCTCAAATGCGCTTCGTTCTGCCGTAGAGCTGCCGCTGCCACCTAAACTCATGCTGGTTACATTGGCGCCAGCCTGCTCACACTGCTCAATTGCTTTAATGAGGTCGGAACCGTATGCCCAGCGGCCTTGGTCATTAAACACTTTAACAATATGAAGACCTAGTTGCCCTGATGGATTCACCCCGACCACACCTGTGCCATTACCACCTAAAGCGGCGATTGTGCCGGCAACGTGTGTTCCGTGGCCGTTACCATCGTTACTCCACACACCTGTATCGTAGTTACCGTAGCCATCATTACCTGTAATGCCTGTGCTAGGTAAATCTTGGTGACCTAGCGTATAACCTGTATCCATAATACAGACTTTACGGTTGCCGCTGTAGCCGTCAGATACTTGGTTAGCCTGCACCATATTAATGCCATAAGGTGTGGTTTCAGCGAGTAAATCAATTGCCGAAGTTTTTACACTTGGCAAATAGCGTTTAGGGTCAACTTCTACGTGTGCAATATTACCGCTTGCTTGTAGTTGTTGCATTTGCGTAGAAGAAACTTCGGCGACATATGCATTAATGCTTGGCAATGTGTTGACTGCAGCAGTACCCAAGGTGGAGTAGGCAGCTTCAGACAAAGCCTGCGCTTTAAACTGCGCCGTTTCCGCTTGATTTAAGCGCACTGGCAGAACATTTGGTGTTGCGCTGTCTTTTAACGTGACAATAACGCGCTGTGTATCTGCGTGAGCAACTGAAAGGCTTGCACAAACGCAAGCGCTAAGGGTCGAAAGCTTAAGAAGTTTTACTACTGTATTACTGTTTTTCATATTTCACCTGTTTTACATGTTGTTTACGTTTGTTACTAAAACAGGTGTTGACATCGCTGTCAATGCGTAAAGATTAGACAGGTGTAAATTGCATTATCTTTCTGGGTTTTGTTTATTGCATTAATTAATCGTTCTTAAATTCTCAATTCTTCACATTATTATTGTGGTTATTTTTATTAAGTGAGTGAGTTAGTTCTGTAATGGTAAATTGCGCTGGATCGTTAATGTAACGTAAAAAGTCCAGGTGTTCAGGAAAGTTTCCATGTATGGCATGATACAAAGGTAAGTGAGCGTCATCCAGCGATTCGAAAATAGACAAGGTCACGCTGTCTATTGGTGTAAAGTCTCTATGATATTGTGCTAGTCGAGCTAAAGTATAGGCCCCAAGCAACACATGCCCTCCGATCGAAACATCTAACTTTGGCGCAATACCTTCATCCCAATTAATCCCACCTATGACGATCTTACGGCTTAACTCTTTAGCAGCGAGTAACGCGCCATAAGCAATAGGATCATTAGCAGCCCAAACGGTTGTGATTGCGGGATCTCGCTGTAACCACGCTTTAGTGAGACGATAAGCTTCATTCTGAGACCATTGACAATTTGCCTCTGCGATTAATTCTAGCTTTGTATGGTGCTCAAGATAAGCGCGCATGCCTTTTTGTCTGTCTAATGCCGCAGTCGTCGCCACGTCTCCTAGCAAAGCTAATACATGTTGCGATGGATTGGAGGACCTAAGTGCTTTTCGCGCAAGTTGATGCATTAATTTAAAACCGGCTTGGAAATTGTCTGGCTCAATGGTGCCAATAATTTGGTGTCCTGACTTTAACAGAGCTACTTCCTCTGTTTTAGTCGGTCCGTTGAGCAAGAAAATAATCTTGATTTTGGTGGCTTTGGTGTTTAACAAATAGGGAACGACACTCGACTTTTCGTTAACCAGCAAAAGGTAATCAGCATCACTTTTCAAGGCTTGCTCTACGAGCGATTTCATCAAAATATGGTTGCGCTGCGCATAACTGATTTTGAGGGAAATATTCATGTTATTAGCTGCCGCAGTCATCACGTTGCTGACGTTATACCAAAAGTCTCCAGTAGGGTTTTTTGTTGCAAAACCGGGGTTTACAAATTGAACGTTGAATCGTTGTGCAGATAGCACGGCCATCGGCGATAAAAATAAAAAGATGAACAACAATTTTCGGATCATAAGTCTCTACATTTTTGATATTCAAAAAGTGTGCTGCTAAATACGCTACAAGTATAGTTTACGCTAGAATCGTTGCGCTATCTGCCTGTTTTTTGAATGCTATTCGGAACCTGCATATTTTTCATAGCATTGAATTTAGCTCATGCGTTAATTGCTTTATACTAGCGCGCAAAGAGTAAGGGGACTTTGATGAGAAAAATCGTATTTATATTCGTGTTGTTGTTTTCGATGTCTGGGGTTGCGCATGAGTCAAGCGAATTGAATAAAACTATGAAGGAAATGGGTCATATCTATAAGCAGGCTATGAAAGCGCAATCTGCTCAAGAAATGCAGGCGCACTTAACCGAGCTGACTACACTCGTTAATGAAAGTAAGCAATTTCAGTTTAAGCAAGAGGTGTCTGCCGAGTCAGTTGAGGGCTTGAATAAAGTACTCGAAACCATTACTAAGGCGAGCCATGAAATTGACTCGGGAAGAGTCGAGAAAGCCCGTGAAATGCTATTAAAAATTGATGAGCTGAGAAAGCAATACCACAAACTACACGAGCCACCGGGCTTTTGGGAGTTACTATTTGGTAGTTAAGCTGAGATTCGAATAGTTAACTTATCCTATCGCTGTGGTTATTCCTTGTTCTATCACAGCTGCTTTGCTTATCGGTCTTGGCTTTAGTTGAATATGGCAAAAAGACTAGCGAGTCGTGGCTTGACCTTTCAAGCTTGCTAGTTCTTTATAAGATCTAAAAGCGGTGAAATAGCGATATTCTTTTCTGCACTTATTAGAAATTACATAAAAGTCTGCTCAAAAGAAGTTGCATTATTAATTGGAACGATCCAGTATATTTGTTTTTAATCTGGGAAATTTCAATGAAAACCTCCTCATTAGCCAGTCTAATTTTACTTTCATTTTGTGGCTCCTCACTAGCGAATGCCAATGCGCTCTACGATATCACCGAACGCGATGTATTCTCTGTAACGAGTGACGTAAAGGAGCAAATCCAAGGTGAGGGGATAGAGCAATTAGTTGATAGGTCGCTAAAAAGCAAATTCTTATCTAAGCAATCCAGCGCTGAGATTGTATTTGATCTGAAAGACGTAAAAGCGCTCAGACAATATAGTCTCACCTCAGCCCAAGATGCCCCGGCGCGAGATCCAAAGCATTGGACTGTAGCCGTATCTACAGATGGCAAGGCTTGGCAAGAGGCTGATAAACGCAATAATATCGTATTTTCAAGGCGAGGTGAAACACTCGCTTTTGACCTACCCAAAACAACGGATGCGAGGTACGTGCGCTTTACTGTAGCACAGGAAGGTAAAACGCAGTGGGGCGACCGCTTTTTGCAAATCGCTGATCTGGCGCTCTATGCACAAACAAGTTTACCACTGGCGAACTTTACTGCAGATAAAACCGTTGCCAAGCTTAATGAGCCAATTTCTCTGCAGTCGATATCTGCAAACTCACCTACAGAACTGAGTTGGAAGGCTGAGGGCAAAACGAAGCTGCCAACCACAAAAAGTGTTGAAGTAGTTTATGACAAGCCTGGTAACTACGATGTTACTCTAATGACTAAAAATGCGCATGGCTCCGACCTTAAAACCCGTGCGAGCTATTTAAAAATATACGATCCAAATCAACCATGGAAAGGCTTTGAGCCGCCAAAGGTCAAAGTGGTTATCGAAGATACTGAGTCGGCAGGGTCGAAACGCCTGCAAGCACTATTTCCTGATATAGCCAGTACGGTGGATGACGTAACTCGCCAACTGGCCCCTAGGTTGTACAAACACTTTGCAGAGCTGCCAGAGTTTGAGCAAGTCACATTTAGGCTAAAGTGGATGGACACAATAGCCTATCGCTCTGGAGACGAAACGAATATGGAAATCGTGTTTAGTTCAAAGTACATCACCGAAAAACTCGCCGCACAGCCAGATGAGCAAGTGGAATACGAGCTCCTTGGTGTGCTCTGGCACGAACTTACCCATGGATATCAGCTATTTCCAAAAGAGAGAAGTTATTCTGAGCCCGATGTACATGCATTTATTGAAGGAATGGCGGATCTCATTCGCATTCAAGCGGGATACCATAAAACCCGTTCGCCTAAGCCGTCAGATTCTTGGGTTGGTGGATACACAAACACTGGGTTCTTTCTCGCATGGCTCGCTGCGTCTTATCCAGATTTTGCCTATCGTTTTAATCAAACTGCGGTAGAAATAGAAGATTGGTCATTTGAAGATGCAATAAAATCAGTTACTGGAGAGTCCCTTGATAAGCTTTGGTCTCGTTATCAAAGTGGGCTAAATACCAAGAAATTGCAATGAACTAGCAAGAACTAGGTGATTACAATTTGTCGGTGTTGTGCTGTAAATGTACATAATTTGTTGACAGGTTTGTTTTATTGCTCATAATTGGAACGTTCCCTTTTTGATTTCTGCCTGATGCTTTGTTGGTTTTGCTAATGGTGAAATAAAATTTTTATAAGAAATTGGAACGTTCCTTTAAATTGTGGGGGTCTTATGACAACAATAATGTATAAACATAGCCTGATCGCCGCTGCTGTTCTTGCAGCGGTAGCAACTAACTCAGTAACAGCCGCAACAGATGAACAAGCAGAAGAAATAGAACGTGTTGAGGTGACAGGATCTCGTATTAAACGTATCGCCATTGAGGGTGTGACAAATGTCCAAAGTCTCTCTTCCGCTGATATGGTCAGAAGTGGTTTTAACACAGTTTATGACGCACTGAGTAGTATTTCCGCTGCTAGTGGTGCCGTTCTCGGTGAAGTAGAAACTGGCTCCTATACGCCTGGTGCCAAGGAGTTAAACCTGTTAGGCGTTGGACCTGAGTACACACTTATTCTAGTTAATGGCAAGCGCTTGGCCTATTACCCAATGCCTTACGGTGGCCAAACCAATTTTGTTAATCTCGATATGTTGCCAACGGCGATGGTTGAGCGCATCGATATTCAATCCGGCGGTGGCTCTGCAATCTATGGTTCAGACGCAATGGCTGGAGTAGTCAATATTATTACCAAAAAAGGTATGGACGAGCATGTCGTTGAAGCATTCTACGGCCAGGATACCTATGGTACGGGTGATAAAAAAGGCTTGTCGTTTGTTGGTGGTTTTGAGCAAGACGACTTTACGTTTGACTACTCGCTAGAATATAAAACGGAAGAGGCGCTGACTGGTGCCGACAGACCTTTTCATGACAGTGTTTGGGATAATCCAGACCCAACAAACAAACGAGAACTCAATCGTTCCATTACCGTATGGGCTGAGAACACTGAGTTCAAAAATCAATATTCAGCGCAGTACTGCAACACAGATGACAATCCACACCCGACTGCAGTTCAGCACTTTATTAGCCGCAATGATTATGGCCTAAGCTGCGGGTGGGATGAAACCGGCAACAATTTGCTCCGTAACCAAGTTGAAACCATGAGTTTGTATATCAACTCGGTGTACAGCATCAACGACGAACACAGTTTTTTTGTTAACGGATTTTATATCGATCAAGAAAAGAAAGGGGCACGAAATCCATTCTTCTTTGCTCATGCAGAGTCAATTCACGGATCCATGTTTTGGGACCCTGATATCAAAAATAAAGCTGGTGGCTACGGCGCTCCAGTTAAGTATATGTGGCGGATAGTGAATGATTCAGAATACACAAATGATGGCTTAGGTCGGGTATACGATGATAAATCTTATTCATTTAGTTTTGGTCTTGAAGGGGAGATAGCGGATTACTATTACTCCGTTGGCTTCAGCCGTTCACAATACGACTTCTCTGATAGGTACTTGCATCACACGGTTGAAGGAAATAACTGGCTAAAAGGCCCTAAGTTGGGAGAGGTTGATGGCATGCCAATCTACCGTCCAAATTACCAAGCTTTTTTTGCGCCTCTGACCCAAGACAATATGTATAACATGGCTGATTGGGCAACCTACGATGGCTTGTCGTTTAATGAAACCCTAACTGCAGATCTGTCCGGGGATTTATTTGAATTGCCAGCAGGGTTTGTGTCTTTTGCCGCATATATTGAGCTGATGAAAGAAGGGACGAGAGCGACGCCCGATAGCAGAATACTAAATAAAGAGTTTGTTGGTCTAACTGGCGTTATCACCGATGGTGAGCGTAACCGTTATGCTGCGGCGACAGAATTTATGATCCCAATTACTGAACAGATCTCTAGTGAAATTGCGCTGCGTTATGACCACTATGATGATATTTCTGATGTTGGTGGAGCATTCACTTATCAAGTTGGTTTTAAATACTCTCCCACTGACGCGCTGATGCTAAGAAGTGCATATGGAACAACGTTCCGTGGTCCCAGCATGAGCTCGGTATATCAAGGGTTTGCTGGTAACTTTGGACGAGGCTCGGACAGAGTGATTGCAGATGCTTGCCTACGTTTTCAAACCACAGGGGATCCCGCTCAATATAATGCTGATGCATTAACTATCAGCTGTGCAGACTTAGACACAACAAATAGCAATGAGCCAAAGCTAGATGCTGACTTTGAGACAATCTCAGCAGGGGATCCAACTTTAAAAGAAGAATCTGGTCATTCATTAACCTTTGGTCTGGTGTATGAGTATTCCCCTGAGCTGTCATTCAATGTTGATGTTTATGACATTGTCTTAAAAGACAAAATTACTCGACTTGGGTCTGGCGAAATTCTTGATAATGTCTGGAAGTGTGAAAACGGCCTAATCGATTCGTCTTCTGCTAAATGCGCCAATATGCAAGACAGAGTACAGCGTTTTGACCAAGATGGTTTGGCAACCGACTGGTTAGGGAACACGAAAAAAGGATTACCGTACACCGCAGCTATTATCAGAGAAGGTTATATAAACGCCGCAGAAAGACAACATGGCGGCGTCAATTTTGGTGTGAAAGGTACGTTTGAGTCAGAACTTGGCGAGTTTATTTATAAGCTTGATTACAGCCATGTTCTAAAGAAAAAAGAAAAGCTTCGTCCCGAAGATCCGCTTGAAGATGTGTTAGACAGTCAAGATAACTATAACTTCAAAGATATGGCATCGTTTAACCTGACTTGGCAGTTGGAAAAGACCGCAATTTCATGGCAGGTAAATTATAAAGGAAAAAATTGGAACGGTGCTGATTTTGGTCAAAGAGAAAAGTTACCTGCATGGATAAAGCATAACCTAACCATTGGCCATTACATCAATGACAATACGCGAGTGATGTTTACGGTTCAAAACTTATTAAATGCGATGCCGCCTCAAGATGACTCGTTTAGAGGTTACCCATTTTATAAAGCGGGTAATTATGACACGAACGGGCGTGAGTTCTTACTAAAAGTTAACTACCAATTTTAATAATAAAGGGTAACGAAATGAGAAAATTAATGCTATCAACGGTGGCAATGGCCGTCGCTGCGACACTAATAGGCTGTAATGATGGGTCTGAATTTGTTGAACGTGATAAGCCAGAGCAAACTCAATCATCCGGGCAGCCAGACTCTGGCGCACTGCGTAATATCACCTCAGATACTGGGGTTGAGATTGAGGCTATTTTAGCGGATGGTGTACAAGCCTCGCCCGCAGGTGAAAGTGTCGACAAACTTATCGACGCTAACACGAGTACAAAATTCCTGGCTTTTGCGTCAAACGTCACTGTAGTGTTTAAAGCCGCTACAGAGATTGAACTTAGAGAATATAGCTTTACGTCAGCAAACGATGAAGCGAACCGAGATCCAAAACAGTGGGTAGTATATGGCTCAAATGATAAATCAGATTGGATTGAGCTGGACTCAAGAGCGGGAGAAATATTCTCTGCTCGAGGACTGACTCGCAATTTTGAATTGGCCGAAAGCGGCGAAAAGTATCGCTACTTCAAATTTGATTTAGTACATGGTGGTACAGATAGCTATGGTGCTGATATTACGCAACTAGCGGAACTCGAAATCAAAACGGTATCGGATATTCCTATCGTCGCATTTAATGCGACAAACACGACTCCAGAAGTCTCTGAGTATATTGTTTTTAGAGATGAGTCGTTAGTTAACCCGACTAGCTGGCAGTGGACGTTTGAAGGTGGTATTCCTGCGACAAGTACAGAGCAAAGCCCATTGGTTAAGTTTGAAGCTTTAGGGCCAAAAACCATTACACTGGTTGCGAGTAACGACAAAGGGGAAGCGACATTAGTTCAGCAAGACTTTATCCGTGTGTGGGATCCAGTCTCGCCATGGGCAGGGTTTCCAGAGCCTGTGATTGAAGTGAAAAAGGAACTACCAGAGCACCCTGGACAGCTGGCGCTTGAACGTGCGGTACCAGATCTAAATGCCCTTATTCATGAGATTTCTTTGAAGATTGCCAAGCGCTTATTTAATAATGTAACCGAAATCAACGTTTTTGAGCACGTTACTTTTATTACCGGAGACTTTGATGCGCCGGCTTCAAAGGCCGGTGAAGGCAAATTTATGGAGCTTAGGTTTGATGTTAAGCACATCGCCAACCTAGAGGGTCTTGGAGATGAGGCTATCCGTAACGAAGTTATTGGCGTGCTGTGGCATGAGCTGACCCATGGTTACAACAACGTTCCGGCTGAAGGAGAATATCGTCCGGGCACGGATTATCACACCTATCTTGAAGCGCTAGCTAACTTTATCCGAATAGATGCTGGTTACTTAGAGCATAGACGCGGTGGAGTTCGCTGGATGGAACACTACAATGTTGATGCTTACGATCAAACAGCATTCTTCTTTGAGTGGGTAGAAAAAAGTCACCGTAACACGGATTTTATTCGTAAGTTTAATGCGGCAGCAAAAACGCTTGATGCGTGGAGTTTAGACACCGCTTTTAAATCTATATTTGGTGAACAACGTGGGATTGATACGGTATTTGAAGAGTATCAAGTCTACCTTGCAAGCGTCGGTAAGTTACCACCAGTACCACTTGGCTATCAGAACTTTGCACCCACTAGCACTCAGGTAACAACAAACGGTACTGCACTTGTGCCTTTTAATGAGGGAGCAGATAAGCTTAATGATAGAAATATTATCTCTAAATTTAATGTGGTGTTGGAAGCCCCCGCTTGGCTTGCACAATATGCGCCTGACTTGTTGCCGATAAAACAGGTTGATAAGGCCCAGGTTAACTATGTGTTTGACAGCGCTAAAACAGCAAAATACTACTCATTAGCGACAGCGGGAGACAACCCTCATCGCTTTCCTAATGCGTGGCAGCTACAGGGCTCAAATGACGGTACGAATTGGATTACGCTAGATACTCAACAGTTCAACGAACTACCTAATACGATGGAATACTATAGCTTTGCTATCGAGAGTCCAAATGCGTATACCCAGTATCGTTTGGAACTTGAGCATACCCGTGAAGGCGGTGGAATTGGCGGCGCTAGCGGAAGGCTAATTCAACTAGGCGAATTCTCATTGTGGGAAGCAAAAGACTAGCCTTTTAGTTTAAAGGTGGGCAATGCCCACCTTTAAAACGTACTTATTTTGACCTTTAACGTTTCTTCTTCTTTTTACCTTGAACCGCTTTAAATCGCGGATTAGATTTACAAATTACGTAAACCCGACCGCGTCTTTTTACGACTTGGCACCCCGGTCTATTTTTAGCGCTTTTGAGTGAGCTCAGTACTTTCATCTGGTTTATCCTTTTTTAGTCGCAAGGTTTTTAAAGCGACGGTTAAATTGTGCAACTCGACCATCACTTGCCACCAACTTCTGTTTACCAGTGTAGAAAGGGTGAGACGCACTAGAGACGTCAATTGGGAAGTAAGGGTAAGTCTTACCATCTAGTTCAACGGTTCTGTCTGATTTAATGGTTGAACCAACAATAAAGTACTTATCAACCGATGTATCATGGAAGGCAACAAGTTGATAATCAGGGTGGATATTGGGTTTCACGACAACGACTCCTAAATAATGTGTTGTTATATTGTATCAATATAAATCAAATAAAAACTATTCTCAACAACTAATTTGTCGTTGCCGCTATTTAGTGCGATACGCCTAATTTGTCGACGCATGCGGAACTAAACTGAATGCATCTTGAGCAGTTGATTAAAAGGGGCTTACTTTCCTTAAAATTGCCTGATATAACTAGTTCTAGATAGTTTCTCAAGTAGTCATATTGGTGTTGACACCTAACCGGAATAGTAGCGAATAGACTTTTTTGGAATATAGCTATCGATGTAAGCCTGTTGGTTTGATAGATATGAGATAAAAGAGTGAGATCCAATTGAGGCTGGCTTAACGGTTAATAACCTTCACTAAATGAGAGAGGTCTAGCAAATAATTAAAACCTAGTACGTTCGCGAAAGTACTTTGTTCGCTAACGCAATACAGATATAGAGCATTTATTATGGATAAACATGCTGAGTTAGATAACTCAATTTTGGCTAAGCTTCACAGCAGCGATGACAGCGCGTTACAGCAAGAATTAGACACACTCTCTTGCACACATAGTGACATAGTGACACTACTGGCACAGTATCAAACGCTCAGTGAGCAAGATGATGAACTGTTCGATGCTTGGTACGACAGCTTATGTAAAGATCAGTTAAAGGTCTTAAAAGCATTTGAGATAATTCGTGCGCACATAGAACAGCAAATATAAATACGCATAGATTGTCTGGCGAAACGGTTGTGCGCCAGACTGCAGATTATTTGATTGATAAGTCGTACTTACTAATCAATTGGTCAATGTATCGAGTGCGTAGCGATTCTGTTTGCTCAGCTTGAGTATTGGCTGCCAATGCTTTGTTTAGTAGCTTCATGGCGCTGTGTACTTGAATACGTTGCTCTGGGGCAATGCTGCTGGCGGTTCTTGCTTCTGTAATGTCGTCGATAATCGCGCGGCCTAGGTCAATATAAAGTGCTTCCTCTACGAGACCATTTTGGCTGATCACCCCATACTTGCCACATAAAAACTGTTGCCAAACTTGCTGTACATGCTCTGTAAGGTCATCACTAAAGCTTGGATCTTCGGTGTAAAAGCCTTTTTCGATACATTTCGTAAGTGCTTCACAGTAACGCTGTTGAAATAACTCAAATGCACTACTTGATTGATCTACTTTATGTTTAAGTAAAAGTTGCCCCCAATTGAGTAGGCCTCGGGCATAAAAATCAGTATATTCTTCACATTCGTACAGGCCAAAGTACGAACTACACTTAATTTGATTTTGAATACTATAACTCGGATTTGGGAATAGGCTCATTTGTTGCCATTCTAAGAGCTGTTCTTCAGGTATCTTTAAGCTGCTGCTCAGCTCCAAAGTGGTATAAAAGTGCGTATTTAGAAAATGTGTCAGTCCCATAAAATTAAACTGGATAAATATACAGTGCTTTTGATTTTGCTGGATCTTTACGCAAATAACAAGCACTAAAGTTAAATTTCGTTAGATTTAACCGATTTACTCAGGTTTATGGGTCGGATCTCAGTCAGATTTATGGTAAAAATGGCTGTCAACTGGAAGAGTAATAGAAAGACCATGCATCAGATCCAATCAATAAAAAAAGCAAGCTTAATTACCGCTATTAAAACCCCTTACACAATGGCGGGTGAAATTGACTTAGATACTTACGACAAGCTAGTCGAAGCGCAAATCGCCGGCGGTGTCGATGGTATTGTTGTCGGTGGCACCACAGGTGAAGGCCAACTGATGAATTGGGAAGAGCACTTAATGCTCATTGCCCATTCTGCGAATAAATTTGACGATAAACTGCTGATTGTTGGTAACACTGGCAGCAATAACACCAGAGAAGCAAAAAAAGCGACTGAATATGGATTTGCATCAGGTATGCACTGTGCACTACAAATAAATCCGTATTATGGCAAAACCTCAATTACGGGTGTGAAGGCTCACCTGAAAGAAGTCTTGGAAATCGGTCCTGGCTTTATTTACAACGTGCCTGGCAGAACGGGACAAGACATTACGCCTGATATCATTGAGCCGCTGGCCAGCCACAAGCATTTTGTTGGTATGAAAGAATGTGCGGGTGATGAGCGTATCGCACACTATGAAGCGAAAGGCATTGCGTGTTGGTCAGGTAACGATGATCAAGCCCACGATAGCCGTCATAACAGCCAATCTCATGGCGTTATTTCTGTTGCTTCAAACATCATTCCGGGCTTATTCAGGCAATTGATGGACACGCCTAACCAAGCGCTTAACCAGTCTTTGCAACCGTTAATGAACTGGCTCTTTTGCGAACCAAATCCAATTGCTATCAATTCAGCTTTGATTATGACTGGCGCAGTCAAACCGGTATTTAGATTGCCTTATGTGCCACTGTCGCCAGCACAGCAAAAAGAGGGGATTGAACTCCTTTCTCAGTTAAAAGAAAGTGACTTTGTTGGCTCGACACCAAAATTAATTGACGAAACCTTGCTTAAGTTTTGTTAAAAGTCGGTTTGTCATTTATAATCTGCGACCGTTTTTGACTCGGTCGTAGGTTATTATGGCAACGTTTTCTTCATTTAGTTTCGCACAGCCTCTTTTAGATGCGCTGCAAGACATCAATTTTCATACATTAACGCCAATTCAACAGGCGGCTATCCCAGCTGTCCGTCAAGGTAGTGATGTGCTCGCAACAGCGCAAACTGGAACAGGGAAAACCGCAGCTTTTGCATTACCTATCATCCAAAAATTGCTTGAGGCTGAAGCACAGTCGACGCCAAGAGCGTTGATTTTGGCGCCAACGCGTGAGCTTGCCGAGCAAATTGCCAACAACTGTGCGACATTTGCTAAGTACACAGACTTAAAAGTGCAGGCACTGTTTGGCGGAGTTAACGCCAATGGCCAGGCTGAGCGCTTAAAGCAGGGCGTGGATATTTTAGTGGCAACCCCTGGACGCTTGTTAGATCATATCCGCCTAGGTAATGTCACGTTAAGTAACATTAAACACTTAGTGTTAGATGAAGCTGACCGCATGTTAGATATGGGCTTTATCACCGACATGCAAAAAATCATTGAGCTGGTGGATAAGCAAAAGCAGCTATTGTTGTTTTCTGCAACTTTCCCGTCGGCAATGAAGCAGTTCGCGAAACAAGTGTTGGAACACCCTAAGTTAATCCAAGCGACGCCAGAAAATAGTACAGCCGACACGGTTCGCCACGTTGTTTATCCAGTTAAAGAAGAACGTAAGCGCGAGTTACTATCTGAGCTGATCGGGACCAAAAACTGGCAACAAGTGCTGGTGTTCGTCAATATGAAAGAAACCGCGGACAAGCTAGTTGAAGAGTTAAAGCTTGATGGCATAGATGCAAATGTATGTCATGGCGACAAAACTCAAGGCGCTCGTCGTCGCGCTTTAAGAGAGTTCACCGAAGGCAAAGTACGCGTTATGGTTGCAACCGAAGTCGCAGCTCGCGGATTGGATATCGTTGGCCTGCCACGTGTGGTTAACTACGATGTGCCTTATCTTGCCGAAGATTATGTTCACCGCATCGGAAGAACTGGTCGTGCAGGTCAGTTTGGTTATGCGATCACCTTTGTAAGCCGCGAAGAAGAATCTGATCTTATTCATATTGAGCAGTTAATCGAGCAGCAAATTTCACGCTATTATCTGCCGGGCTACGAAGTAGCAAACCGTGAAAGACTGGTTGAGACTATCCAGAAGAAACCAGCGCATCAACGTCGTAAGGCGCGGGTGAATAAGCCTTCGAATCAAGCAAGTGCAGAAGCGAGATTAAAAAACCGCTCTCGTATTGCAAATGTACGTAAGCAGCAAAAGAAGAAGTAAAATTGTTTTTTTGCTTTATTTACAACGCCAGCTAGCACGCTGGCGTTGTTGTTTTTAGCCAATGTGGCGTACAATAGCGAAAAATAATTATAAAAATACGGCTTGTGCTTCAGTCATTTCACATTGTTCCAGTTAATGTAATCCAACTCGTCTCTCTTGGGGCTTATCTCCTCGCAATGTTAATTTTTGCCAATCAACCACGCGCAAGAATGCTCGTCATCTATTTGTTATGTCAATGTGTGCTGATGACAACCAATTTTGCTGAAGAAGCGTTAGGGGCTAGAAGCTATTTACTTATCACGCCTGTATTTACCCTAGCTACTGGGCCTTTAGTCTATTTTCTGTTTAAAAATCTACTGCATGCTAATCGGGATAAGCAAGAGCGAAGATTAGTACATTTCTTACCTGTTTTGCTGGTGCTTCCATTTACTGAATACACCCAGCTTGTGATTGCGTTTGGCACTGTCAGTCAGTTGATTTATTTTGCTTTTACGGTGCAACTTGTTGGCTTTTACCAGCAAGCATCCGCGGAGATCAGAGCGGACGTCAACACGTGCGATTTACAATGGATAAGAACAACGGTTGTCTTGTTTGTGATCTTTGCTCTGGTGGATTTGGTTAGACTCAATATGCAAACATACAACGACACCAGCACTAAAGCACTCTGGTATTTTATTGACTTAGTTTGGTTACTTGCAATTAATCTTTACCTAGTTGTCAAAGTACACAATCAACCACACCTCGAAGATTCTATAACGCAAGCCCAAGAAATAACGTTCAATGAGGTGGACAAACAGTCAGAAGATCCAACCGAGATATTCAATGCAATTCATAACACGATTATGCAGCACTATTTATATCGACAGCCACGCCTGACTATTCACGACGTTGCTGAGGTTATTGGACTTGGGGTAAAGGATATATCTTGGGCCATCAATACTTGTGGTGGTTACAACTTTAATGAGTATATCAATAGCCTGCGGGTCGATGAGGTAAAACAGCAACTACAGTGCGAAAAGCAAACAACGCCCAACTTGTTAGCGCTCGCAATGAATGCTGGGTTTAACTCAAAATCCTCGTTTAACAGTGTTTTTAAAAAGCAAACGGGTTACACTCCAAGTCAATTTTCAAAATTAATATAAGTATATTAAACAATTGCTTATACTTAATTCTGAGTGTTTTTTAAAAGTCCTAGAAGTACAAAATCCTGATATTGCACGCCATATAAAGTCGTTATAGGTAATCTGGAGTTAAATCGATAACAAGGATAAAGATGATGTATTCAAGTTTTCTCACTCATGTGGCCACTTGCCTGACTTTTAGTAGTTTGTTTATCGCGCAGCCTGCAAAGGCTGAACCTATTCGGGTGCTGACATCAACAAGCGAACAAGCGCATGTTTCACAGCAACTAAATGTTAAATCCCCAGTGGATTACCTAAATATACGGATCAACGCACTAGCGCTGGTACGTAGCAAAAATTGGCAACAGGCGTTACCACAACTGCAAAAGCTTACTAAGTCGTATCAAGATGACGGAGACACTTGGTATCTATTGGGATTAACGCAAATACAATTAGCGCATTATGAGCAAGCTATCATTGCGCTGAAAAAGGCGTTGTCACTGGGTGTAAACCTAACCAATGTACCTACCGGTTCGCGCCCCTCAAATGACATTATGATAAAGATTGCAGGCGCGTATGCAGCGCTAAGTAAAGTGGATGAAGCTAATGAGTGGCTGAGTAAGTCTTTGTCAGCGCGGTACGACGAACGCAGTAGCTTAGCAAATAAAAGTGTTTTCGACTCCATCAAAGATAACCAGCAATTTCAGCGTCTTACAGGTAACTATAAAGACACTTCGCTCACTCGGGATCAGCAGTGGAATGCGGATTTAGATTTCTTACTCTCAGAAATTAAGCGATTGCATGTTAACGAACAGGCAAGTAACAACCCGGATTTAATTACGTTGGCAAATAATTTGCGCTCAGATATACCCAAGTTAACTGATCAGCAAATTGTCTTCGGTATAATGCAAATGATAGGCAGGCTTGGTAACGGGCATAACTTTATCGTACCGACCTTCGGAGAAAAAGGGAATTTCACTCGTTTGCCAGTGCAGTTTTATGCCTTTATCGATGGCCTTTACATTGTTGATGCTGAAGCTGAGTTTAGTGATTTAATCGGCTATAAAGTCACAGCCTTTGGACAAACACCAACCGCAGAAGCAATGGCGAAAGTTGCTGAGATTAATCCGCGAGATAATGAAATGCAGCAGCTTTGGCTTGCGCCTTATTATCTCGCCATGCCCGAAGTACTCGCAGGACTAGAGTTAAGCGATGCGTCAAATGAGGCGTCTATCACGGTAGAAAATGCACAGAATATGCAAAAGACCATTCGCCTTAGAGGTCGAACATTTGAATTTCGCGGTTTTCCGACTTTGCCAGATAATCATCAAAAAAGCCCACAATATCTGCAAAACGTCACTAAACCTTATTGGTACGAAGTGGATAAAAGCAATGGGGTTTTGTACGTACAGTTTAATGCCGTTGCACAGATCAAAACGCAGTCGCTAGCGCAATTTAGTGCGGAGTTGATAGAGACAATAAAAGACGGTGAAGTAAATCACTTGGTGCTGGATTTACGACACAATAGTGGTGGCAATGGCTCCATCTTACCACCATTACTAAAGGCACTTATTTATTTTGAAGCGGCAAAGCCAGAAGGCAAGTTATTTGTAGTGATGGGACGTAATACCTTTTCTGCAGCGCAAAACCTCTTGACCAATATTGATAGCTTTACCAATGCCATATTGGTTGGAGAGCCAAGTGGTTCTCGGCCAAATCATATTGGTGAAGCTGGAAGGTTCCGTTTACCGTTCAGTGGGGTGTTTGGACTCGTTTCGTCGCAGTTTCACCAAACTTCTCGCGCAGAAGACCACCGTATTTGGATTGCTCCACATATGCCGGTATTGCCGGACTCTGCAAGCTACTTCAATGGTGTCGATCCCGCCATGAAAGCCATTTATAGTGTATTGGATAAAAACGTCGATGGTTTAGTTAAGTAACCATCGCGTAAGTGAACGCTTTTTAGGCCAAATCATAAAAGGAAGTGGCAGAAATGATAACTGCAGCAGCGTTATTGTTGTTTTCTTTGTGATTGCCGCCTTGCTGTATTTCTCGGTTTAAGTGTATGCGCTGACTATCTAAAAAGTAAGCTAGCAACAAGAGGGACATGGGGTGCTATCAATTCCTGAACCATTATGCTAGCTTTGTTAGTGAAATCAACTAAATGGAATAATAATAATGAGAATTGGTAAGGCAGTTCAGTGCTTGTTTGCTGTGACTTTAGCGGCTTTCTTTTCGGTAGCTGCGATGGCAGAGTCCGAAGAAAAGACAAAACAAGAATATGAGCAACAAACAAAAACCTTGATGTCAAAAGTGCTTGATGAAAAGAGAACTTTTACAATTCAACTACCCAAAAATTATCACACCAACTCCAATAAAAAATACCCTGTGATTTATCGCCTTGATGGTAAAGGCAACCTTCCGTTGATGACCGCTGTACTTGAGCGTTTGCAAGGAGCAAACGTTTCTGCCGCACCTGAAGTTATTATTGTTGCAATCGAAAATACAGACAGGTTAAGAGATCTTTATCCAACTAAGAATAAAGAGCCTGCAGGACCTATGGATATTGGCGGCGGGGCACCTAAGTTTTTAGAGTTTATCGAGACTGAACTTATTCCTTATGTCAACCAGACCTATCGCACTCATGATTTTAAAGTCATTGCAGGTGCATCTGCAGCGGGTACTTTTGCGCTTTATGCTTTGCAGGCAAAGCCTGAGCTATTTCAAGCGCATATTGCTTATAGCCCAGCGGTATGGTGGAACTTTGGCGCGACAGCAAAGAGTACCAAAGCATTTATTTCCAAAACGAAGCAGTTAGATAACTTTCTATATATCACAATTGGTGAGGAAGGCGGCGTGATGCGCGAAAGATACGACGATATGGCGAGCTTTCTAGCAGCAAATCAACCACATGATTTGCGCTTTTTCAGTGAGGCCTACAACAATGTTCCTCATGGACTTGTGTCTGCAGCTGGTATTTTTAGCGCGTATCAAAAGCTGTTTTTGCCAACCCGAATGCCTGCGCGTGCTTATACTGGTGAATTGAGCTCTATTACTAAGTATTATCAACAACTGTCTGCTCAATATGGCGAGGCTTTTGAGCCACAGGAAGCCGTGATCAGAGAGCTTGGCTATTACCACGTAAGCATGGGTAATGTGAAAGAAGCAATTAAGTTGTTTAAGTTTGGCGTTTCACGCTATCCAAATAATGCAGATGCCTACAACGGCTTAGCATATGGCTATGAAACCGACAAACAATACCAAGCATCTTTAGAGCAAGTAAACAAAGCGCTGGCATTGTCATCAAAGGGTGATGGTGGCTACGATGTCTTTGTTGCTCGTAAAGAGCGGCTAACTAAATTACTTGGTGAGTGATAATCAAAATGCGTAAATAGGCCACTTAGGTAATCCATGTGGTCTATTTTTTGAGTATTTATTGCCACTTAAAAATAGTGGCGAATACGCTTTATTTTTTCGCCGCTAAACTCAAACAGTGTCATAAGCTTTTGCTTATTTTCTTTTTCATCCGTGTTACCTTGCTGATCAACGCAAGGATGCAAATACTCAACGGTCACCGCATTAAGTCCTTCAATGATGTTTGTGACTTCGATATCGCATTTTCCGTATTGGCCTAGATAGCTGAGTAAGCCTTTTTTGTATTCTTCTTTTGATAATACGGCATTAAAGCGAGGGTGCTCGAATGAGGCGTCTGGCGTCAAAAGCGTAAGTAGGTGGGTAACATCAGACTCTTTTGAATATTGGTGTTCAACGGCTTTTTGTGCCTCGAAGTAAGCGCTAACCTTGTTGCTCAGTGCTTCTGCGGAGCAAAGACTTGAAACCAGCATGAGTGGCAGCAGTGCATATCGAACTTTCATTATGATTTTCCTTAATTTATTGTTTTTTACTCTGTATTAAATGCAACGTTTCTACCGGGAAATGCAAGTTTAGAAAATGGCCATACCGTTTTTAACCAATGAGTAATTGTTTGATAGAGTAGGTTATCCAATGTGATATCTTCTGCTCCTATCCAAAGATAGACATCACAATCAAAATCTGAAGATTGCGGCGGATCGATATAGACACAACCAATATACTTTTCACTGTGTCTGGTGTAAACCGCATAAGCAAATGCCGTTCGCGACATAAATTCTTCCTTGTGGGTGGCTAAACTCGCAATGTTTTCCTCAACAGTCATAGAAGCTTTCGGCCAGTCTGAATTCGGACCAAATATGCCTTGCAAACGTGCTTGATTAGCCATCACCAGCTCATAATCTACTATCGCAATTTGCTCATTGAGCACGGTAAAAGAAAAATGCGATGTGCTAACCCTTGTTGGTGGCATAAAAGAGTCAGGAATAAAGGGCTGAGCTTGTTTTTGTTGATTGGTCACTGTCACCAGTACTCTCTGACAAGGGAAACTTTTTCATAGAAACATACATTTTATTATTGTTTGCAATAGGTTAGCACTCGGTTGTAATTTATACAATGACAAAAATTGTAAGCTCAGCAGGCGCTAAGAGCCCAGCTTTGCATTTCTGTCACTCGACTAATACAGCGAGCGAAAGCAAATGCCAGTTGCTCACCTTGGTAGATTTGCTCAATCGGCGCATCTGCCAAAAAAATAACCAGTACTTTGGCTTCGTAACATTCATCGATAAGCGCAATCAGGCGTCTGGCCTCATCATCACCAATTCTAGTTTGTGTTGTATCACTTGGGCGGATATAGCCTTCCTCTGTCCCTTGTGCTACATCTTTGTTTTCAGGGGTGACACCCAGTAGCGGTAACTCTGAGATGAAAATACAGCTAAATTGCTCTGCAAGCTCAATATAGTCATTGATTGCGCGAGGGCTTGAGCAGATCTCCATAAAATCAAAACATGCTACACTTTCATTTGCGCCAAGCACGTTAATTAGACGATGATTAATTTCAAGGATGCCCGGTTTGAATATGCCACCTACATTAGTAAAGGCGTTCCAAAACGCTTGTTTATCGTTGACGAAGTAGTGGTTTGCCGTTGTACCTTTGCTAAATCGATGGTCCGTCTCACCACATACAGATATGACATCGCAGTGACTTATAAGCAGCGCAATTGTTGGCTCAAAACGGTCTCTATGTAGTCCATCTTTGTATAACTCGGTTGGGTGGCAATTGGAGGTTGCAACTAAGGTCACGCCATCTTCAAAAAGGGCTTCAAACAATCTCGCCATAATAATGGCATCGCCAATATCGGTGACAAAAAATTCATCAAAACACAATAACGATGTTTGCTCTGCCCAATTTTGGGCGATGCGCTTTAAAGGATCTCTCACACCTTGAATTTGATTGAGCTCTTTATGCACCTGTTGCATAAAGTGATGAAAGTGTAGGCGAGTTTTGTCTGTGACGTCAGTGAATTCATAAAACCAATCCATCAGCATTGTCTTGCCACGCCCGACAGGGCCATAGAAATAGATGCCTTTATTCGAGTGACCACTAGCGAGTGAACGAGAAAGGGCATCTAAAGCTGAAATTGCAGCTTGCTGCGCTGCATCAGGAGTAAGATTTCCACATTCAATTTGTGCTTGGTAATGGCTAGAGATTGACATAGACACCGCAAATAGGAATAGTTAATCCGAATAATATCATAAAGCTATAACTCATGGATGCACTAACAAGATTAAAACAAGCAGTAGACGCCTATTACCCGCTTTCTCAAGACACCTGGTCCGCTATTGCTGCGATCACCAGCATCAAACTACTTGCGAAAGATGAGTGGCTTTACAAAGAAGGAGAGTATCTGACTACTTTTGCATTTTTACATCAAGGGTTAGTTAGATTAGTAAACACCAATGCTGCTGGGCAGGAATACAATAAGCGTTTTTTTGTGGCGGGGGAATTTCCTGGTGTAATGCATGCTTTGCACCGTGCTGAACCCGCTAATCAGGGGATCCAAGCCTTAGAACCGACTGAGGTTGTGCTAATTAATTTTAAGAAATTTAGAGCACTGCTGATGGATAATCCGGAATTAATGCGATTTCAAATACTGTATCTTGAAAAGAATTGGTTGTTAGAAAAGGATAAGCGAGAGCTTTATATGGTGCAGTTAGATGCCACGGAGCGCTATCTCGCATTTTTAAAAGAACAGCCAGAACTTGCTGAGCGTGTACCGCAATACCATTTGGCGTCACACCTTGGGGTCACTCCTACACAGTTAAGCCGAATAAGAAAATCGTTAAAAAATTCAGGTTCGTTTACATAGGTAAATGAGCCAAGCTCTTCACCTTGTTAAAGTTGTCTCAACACATAATGGAGAGCAACTTATGCACACTACGCAACTAGAATCGTTATTGAATTGGCGTTACGCCGTCCGCAAATTTTCTGAGCAAACCATTGCTCAGGACAAAGTAGATAAGTTAATCGAACTGACGGGGTTGAGTGCTTCAGCATTTGGCTTACAACCTTATAAGATTATTCAAATATCCAAGCTATCGATGAAAAAAGCATTGCTACCGCATTCGTATGGGCAACAAAAAGTGCTTGATAATAGCCATCTATTAGTTTTTGCTGCGGATATGTCACCTTTAGATAGCCAAGTAGAGCGCTACATTCAAGACTTTAAGGCGAATCGAAACCTTGATGAGCTTGTCTATGCGCAGATGGAATTGGGTATGAAAGACGCGCTACACACCATGGACTTTGAGTCTCAATATAGCTGGTGTTCTGAGCAGGCTCACTTGGCCCTCGGTACATTACTACTGGTAGCCGCCAGTATGGAAATTGATGTTTGCCCAATGACCGGTATCGATAAGGTTGCCTACGATGACATCTTGGGTCTGTCATCCTTAAATTTACGCACGGTATTAATTGCGCCAATTGGCATTCGTGACAGCACGGATGTGAACGCGAATACAAGCAAAGTAAGGAAATCGAGAGACTTGCTGCATATTGAGGTGTGACGATGATTTTTGCCATATTAGCCGTTTTTGCAGGTGGTGCAATTGCGGTGCAGGCAAGCATGAATGCACAACTTGGCGGTTTATTAAAAAGTCCGATATTGGCTGCTGGAGTAGCGTTTACCGTTAGCGCATTCTATGCCTTTATTGCCTTTCGGGTATCTGATAACGTGCTGCCAGCAACCTCAGAGCTAAAAGCCGTGCCTTGGTACTTGTGGTGTTTAGGTGGGGTGCTAAGTGCAACTGGGGTGGGATTATGTTATTTCTTAATTCCTAAAATGGGTATAGGTAATCTAATGGCTTATTACTTGTGTGGTCAAATGGTGGTAGCTATGGTGATCGGTCAGCTTGGTCTCTTTGGCGTACCTTATACGCCTATTAACCTGCAAAAAGTCGTGGGCGTGATTGCTGTGCTGACCGGTATTGTACTTATTAACGTTAATCGTTGAGGCTAAAGCTCAGCCATTTCTAAGGCTTTGCTAATAGCTGGTGTTGCCGCAATTTGGCGATAATAACGGCGTAAATTCTTAAGCGAAGGCGTTTTTTCTAAAAATGTCTTCGCACGCTCACAAAGCATAAATAAATAGCTGTCGCACAGCGTAAATTGATTTGCAAACAGGTAATGATTGTCTGCAAGTAAGGTATCAATAATTCCAAATCCTTCTTCTAGTCGACCTTGCTGCGAGCGAATAAGGTCGTCATACATCAAAGCACTTTGGGTGTGTCGTTCGGGGTAGGTGTACATCAATAAGTCGCTGTGAATAGAAGCGCTCATAAAATGCATCCATTGCAGGCACTGTGATTTTAGTTTTAGCTCAGTTGGGATAAGCTGCTTGTCGATGTGCTTTTCAGCAAGGTACTGAGAAATTGCAGCGCTTTCAAATAAGGTAAAGTCGTCGTCAACGAGGGCTGGTACTTGTCCGGCAGGGCTTAGTTTTAAGTATTGTGCACTACGGTTGGCGTTTTTTTTGATATCCACCAGTTCAAGTTGATAAGGCTCACCAATGAGTTCTAATAAAATGTGAGGCGCAAGGCTCGCACTTTGTGGATAGTAAAAGAGTGTATACATAATTCACCTAATGTTAGGTCACGTGTATCACTCAGGAACAGGGCATAAAATAACAGTGATCACGTGAAGTTAGTTTAATACCAATGTAATAATTGCAATGCTATTGGTATCCAAAATCGGCTCCTTCTTCGCTGTCTCCTATTCAACCTTAGGTGAGGGTTGAGGTTTTCACAAATAAAAATGCCAGCAAATGCTGGCATTTAGATAATTTTAAAGTATTAGCTACGGATTGTAGTAGATAGGAGAGTTAGGTCCAACTGGTAGACCAAAGCCAAATACCCACACGTAGAATAGTGCTACCCAGCCGATAAAGAAGAACATGCTGTACGGCAACATTGTGGCCACTAGTGTACCTATACCCATGTCTTTTTTGTATTTCGTCGCAACCGCTAATATCAAACCAAAGTAGCTCATCATGGGAGTGATAAGGTTAGTAACTGAATCTCCAATACGGTACGCTGCTTGAATGGTTTCTGGCGCATAGCCGATAAGCATTAGCATTGGAACAAATATCGGTGCCGTGACAGCCCATTGAGCGGATGATGAACCAAGGCTTAGGTTCACGAGTGCACACATGAATATAAACAGTACGAATACTTCAGGGCCTGTTAGGTTTAACGCCTGTAACAGTGCTGCGCCATTTATCGCAAGGATTGTACCTAGGTTTGTCCACTTAAAGAATGCAACAAACTGAGCGGCAAAGAATACCAACACGATATACATGCCCATAGAGCTCATGCTTTTACTCATTGCATCAATAATGTCGCGGTCATTTTTCATGGTGCCAACCACACGGCCGTACACAAAACCCGGAATAGCAAAAGTAACAAAGATAAATACCACGATCCCTTTTAAAAATGGTGAGCCTGCTACTTCGCCTGTTACCGGATGACGTAAAATGCCATCTTCTGGCACTATGGTTAAGGCAAGTAAAATGCTTACTACGAGTAGTGATACGCCCGCCCATTTGAGACCTGATTTTTCTTTTACTGAAAGCTTCTCAATATTGTTTTCGCTTAAATCAACACTTGCTTCTTTCGGGTCGTATTTTCCTAAGCGCGGCTCTACGATTTTCTCGGTGACTAAGGTTCCCACGATAGCAATTAGGAATACTGAAATCATCATGAAGTACCAGTTCGCTTCAGGACCCACCTGATAATTAGGGTCAATCATCTGCGCCGCGGGAGTCGTAATACCCGCTAGTAGTGGATCGATTGTGCCAAGCAATAGGTTTGCGCTGTAGCCACCAGATACGCCAGCAAATGCGGCGGCTAAACCGGCGAGTGGATGTCTACCAAGGCTATGGAAAATCATTGCGGCAAGTGGAATCAACACAACATAGCCAAGTTCTGATGCGGTGTTAGACAAGATAGCAGCAAACACAACCATGAACGTAACCAAACGTTTTGATGCACCCATTACCATGCCGCGCATTGCAGCTGATAGCATGCCAGAGTGCTCTGCAACACTAACCCCTAGTAATGCAACAAGTACAGTGCCAAGTGGTGCAAAACCAGTAAAGTTAGTTACAAGACCTGTCACAATGCGTTGCAGACCCTCAGCACTCATTAAGCTTATGACTTCAATGACACCGTCGGGATCGCGACCCGCGGAGCCTTCTGGGCGAGGATCGATGGCAGATAGACCCATCCAATCGGCAATACCACTAAATAACACGATGGCGATACAAAACATTGCAAACAAAGTAATAGGGTGGGGAAGCATATTCCCTAAGAACTCAACAGTTGCCAAGAAGCGATTAAATAATCCCCCTTTTTGTCCCTGTTGGTCTTGACTATCAGCTTGCGTCTCTACAGCATTTGACATAGCTAAATTCTCAGTTCCAAAAAAATGGCGCAACCTTAGCATTTTTTTTACATGAGGTCATGCTTAAGCGGCTATTTGTCCTCTTTCTGGGTTGAAAGGCGGAACATTGTGCAAAAACGGATCAGTTAGAATAGCTTAAGCTGATCTTTATCAGGACTTGCTTGTTTTTTGCGTTCACGACTTGAGCGACGCCTTGAAACGTGAGTGTGAAGCACTCTGCCTGTTTCATCTTTATCTAGATGTTGCTTATAAAATGCGGAGATTTTTTCACGGGCAATTTTTGCTGCGTCATCGGGTAATATGGCTGGGCGTTGATATTGGTCTTCTTTTAAGCCGGTATAAAACCAAGGTGTATGTAAGTAATGCGTTGGAATGTGATTAAGCTCAGGAATGTAGCGGCGAATAAATTGGCCTTCTGGATCATATTTTAGCCCCTGCGTTATGGGGTTATAGATGCGAAACGGATTTATCCCAGTAGTGCCTGACTGCATTTGTACCTGAGGATAGTGGATCCCAGGTTCATAATCTATAAATAGAGTGGCAAGTCTTGATGCTGGTTGTTTCCAATCAAGCCATAGATGATAGCTTGAAAACGCCATCAACATTGCGCGCATGCGAAAGTTTATCCAGCCTGTGGCGATCAGCATTCGCATACAGGCATCAATAAAGGGGACGCCCGTGTTGCCGTGAGCCCAAAGTTCATAACGTTGCGTATTAAATTCACTCGCACGCATATCAATTAAGGATGCATGCACAGCGCGCTCAGCATAAAGCGGTTCTGATTCGAGCGTTTGCACAAAGTGGCTATGCCAGTAAAGCCGTGATAAAAAACCGCTCTTATTGCGTTTTGAGTCAACATTTAATTCAAGAGTTTGTTGTAACACATCCCTGAGGCTTAGCACGCCATAGGCCAAATACGGACTGAGTCTGGAGCTACTGGTTACGGCTTTTACCGGGCTTGAGATACCAAATAAATAGTTGTCTATCCTATGATTAAAAAAGCTATTCAAGGTTTGCTGCGCGGCTTTGAGTCCACCTAATTGTGGCTTTGGGGCTGAGTTGCTGTCATTCCCAGGGTAGTCATTTAAAAGTGCAATACCACTATGCTGTTGCAGCAGTGGATTGATTTTTGAAGGCGTTGGTAGGCAGTCGCTTTGCAGCCAGTCTTCGGCTTGCTGTTGCCACTTATCACGATTAATTTTTCCCCTAAATACGGCTTGTTGGCGATATTCTTCATACGATACGTGTCGTTCTTTGCACCAGGCAATAACACGCAAATCGCGCTCAAATGTCCATGTATTCCCCGTTTCTTGATGGCAATAAAGGGTTGCGATCGCGATGTGTTGATGGATCTTTTCAAGTATTTCAATGATATCGCCCTGGCGAATCGTCAGCGTGCCACCTAAAAGCTGTAGCTGCTCTGCAAGGCTTAGCAGCGACTCTTTTACAAATTGAAATTGTCTTTCGCTGGTATCGGGGAGCTGCCAGTATTCAGGTTCGATAACATACAATATCAGGGTTGGTCTGCCATTATTACACGCTTCGTAAAGTGGTCTATGGTCGGACACTCTTAAGTCACGTTTGAGCCAAACGAGGTTAATCATCTAACACACCCTTAAACAATAAAGGGTAGCGGCGTAGGCGTTTGCCGATGTAGTCGTCGGCGAGGATCTGCTGGCAAATTCGCTCTACATCATCGTCCACCGCAAACACCCAATCAAAGCGCTCAATGGCGAGCAAAAAGCCACGTTTTAAAAAGCGTTGCTGGCGAAATTCATCGCAGTTCTGTTTGATTCTATCGAGTTTATTTGGATTTTCCCTGAGCGCTTCGACTACCTTATTTACATATGCGCGAGTTTGTTTGCTTTCAGGGTGGGGACGTCTAACGCGACGTCCTCGGTTGGTATTTGGATATAAGCTACTCATTCGCCTCTTTAAAAATGTAATCTAGCTTCTTAATAAAATCGTCTTTGTGCTTATCTTGTTCATAATCCAAGTGATAAGTATTATGAAACCCAGAGCGCAGTAACACGCCACTGCCTTGCAGGTATATGGTGTAACCATCTGGATCTGAATAGGCCACTATGCCCTCATAGCGTTTACCTTCTTCGGTTACTTCACCGTGCTTTTGAATATGCTCGAACACCGTTAATAAGAACTTGCTATCTAATTCATTTTTCATTGTTCACCTCGATACTTGGAATACGCTTTCACTGTGATAGCCGATCACTTAACTAACGCTGAAATTGCCTTAAATTGCTCATTCTTGGCCGATTTTAGCCACTGAAATAAAATAGACTCTAAAGTCAAAAAGCGTGCGCCATCTGCCTGCATCTGCATTAGCGCCCAATCTGTGTGTTTTGGATTACGTGAGCAAATACCATCGGCAACTATCACAACGTTGAAATTGTCCGCAAGTAGGTCATTGACGGTTTGTTGTACACAGATATGACTTTCGAGGCCAACCACGACGATGGTGTCGCGTTTATATTCTTGAATAGCTTGCTTGCAAGATTCAACGTGGTAGGCACTAAACGCGGTTTTTTCGATAACCGGGAGATTAAATTCAAGTAAACTCGGTGCTGTATGGCCAAGCCCTTTGGGATATTGCTCAAAAATCAGTGCAGGAACAGACAAATGTTCTGCAGCTTGTAGCAGGGTGGTTACTTGGCGCTCGATATCGCCAAATACCTCAATATGAGGACGAAATTTTTCTTGAATATCGATCACCAAGATCATGCTGTCCGAAGGTATCAAATTCATCATCTTCTCCTTAGAGATTACGTTGCAAGGGAAGCTCGCGTGCTTCGCTATTACGTTATTTATTCGTTACAATGGTATACCCACTTAAAAAGTAAACGGTTTTGGCGTGAAAGTACATTTTCTTGGCACTTCTTCAGGTAGCCCATCTAAGCAACGTAATATGTCGGCAGCGGCAGTAAGCTTTGAAAATACCAAAGCCTGGGTACTAATTGACTGCGCCGAAGCGACCCAGCATGCGCTGCTGCACAGTGAGTTAACCCTATATCATCTCGAAGCGATTTGTATTACCCACCTTCATGGGGATCATTGCTATGGATTACCCGGACTCATTTCATCCATGGCGTTAAACTCTCGCAAAGCGCCGCTAAAATTAATTGCGCCGAGGGCCGTTATTCAGTTTGTGCAAAGCTGTTTTACACTGACAGAGGTGAGGCTAAGTTTTGACTTAATCACCATCGCCCTTGAAGAAATAAACGATAAGCTACAGCTTGAATGTTGCGATATCGAAACCATAGCGCTACAACACAGAGTGCCCAGTGTTGGCTATAAGCTCACGGAAAAATGTATTCCTCGCAAGTTAAAAATAGATAAACTTCAGCAAGATGGCATTGCGTCTGGCGGCCACTACAACCTGTTGCAAAAGGGCCAAGATGTGGAATACCAAGGCCGACTTTTAACCTCGGATGACTACAGTTTTTATAGTTGGCAACCTCGAGTTGCAATAATTTGTGGTGATAACGAAAAGCCCGGCTTGCTATCGCAGATGATAAAAGGGGTCGATTTGCTTGTTCATGAAGCTACCTTTACCGCTGCAGATCTTCATAAAGTGGGCTTTCATACAGGGCATAGCGATGCTAAGCGCATCGCTCAATTTGCACAATTACATCAAGTGCCCATGCTCGCGCTCACTCATTTTAGCGTGCGCTATCATGGCGAGGGCATGCTGCAGCCTCTTATTGAAGAGGCCAAGTTGCACTTTAGCAATGCACTCATCATCGCAGAGGATGGTCTGATTGTAGACATTCCAAAGCAAAAGCAAGTTGAGTGCGCAACCGCTTAGCTCTGGGATTGCTCGCAAAACCAACGCCAATCGGCTACGACTTGCTCGCCGTAATGACTGGCCGATTTGACCAATTCATCGATGAGACTAGGCAAAATGGCTACGGCATCCTCTTGAAATTGTAAGGATCGTCTATCTGCTCGCATATGTGAAAGGGCAAGGGCTTCACCGCATGCTTCTGCATATTGGCTAAAGCCCGACTTAGTCGCTGCACGCTTACCAATGGTGATGTCTTCTGGGTCTATACCAACGCGAGCATGATGGCGCGAACGCACCAGCCAATGGCTGCCTTGCCACAGTGCATTATCTAAAATGAGATCGGTACGGCGCTGCATTTTTCTTTGACTGTTGACGGTTAAGTGTGCGGGATCTAAGCGATTTACTGGGCTTAAATTTGCAAAGTAAGCAAGAGGCGAAGCGAGTTGCTGTTGTTTTACCTCCACAATGTGACATAGCGGCAAAATATCTTTAGTGGGCTTTTGTACGTTTGGGCCAACCAACAAATAATATCTACTCAGATGCAATGAGCCTGTGCCTTGGTCGATACGCTCAACACAATCTAAAATTTCGTCATCAACATAGGGTGCGAAGTGATGAATAAGATTTTCTTTTAAATCGGGATCAAGTTGCTTAAACTTCAGTTTGTCTTCGCGAAAACGTAGCGGTTTAATGCTGAGGTCGATTTCCTTTGCGAGCGTGCTTTTTATCGTAAATGCGGCGCCACCCGCCATTCTTTGCAACCCTTTTTGCCATCGTTTATGCAATATATGGTTATTATCAAACTCGGTTAAGCCTGTGTTGCTATCGACCTTATGTTCCAGCGACAACTGACAGGCTTTTAGGTAGCTGTGTAAAAAATCCAATTGTGCTTGGGCAACCAGCTCTTTACTGACCAAAGGTTTACTTCGGTCTTTAATATCCTGTGCTTGCTCTTGAATACGCCCACCTTCTAGTTGGGTAAGCGGTAAACTCACTAAAAAGCGAAACAGGTCCCATACAGCGTGTCCGACGCAGGCATCATCGAAGTCATTAGGTTCAAAAATTAAGGTGTCGCCGTGGCTGCCTTCTTCACTATGAAAGCCAAAATTGCCCGTATGACAATCGCCCATTACGTAGGTGAGTGGCAGGCTGGTGGCCGCTTCAGGTAACTGCAGTTGTTGCTCCAGTAAGTCCTTATACATAAGCGCGGCACTACCACGGAAGAACCGAAATGGACTGAGTCTCATTTTGTCGAATTTACTGCACTCATTGCTTACGTGAATGCCTTCACGCTCATTAAAGTAAGATGCAAGATAGTCGTGACGATTCATGGATTAGTCCTCCCTTTGAACAATACCCAATTGAGATTTTGCCAGTTTTACAACGGCTTTATCGATAGGTGGGGGACTAATATCAACCCCCTTGCTTAACGCTTCGACAATGGTTTTCATCACTTGTACGCGGGCATACCATTTATGTTCCGCGAGGATCAAATGCCAATCCGCTAAATTTGTATCGGTTTTAGCAAACATATCATCAATTGCTTGCTCATAATCTTGTCGCTTTTGGCGGTTGCGAATATCTTCTTCCGTTAGTTTCCAGCGCTTATACGGATTATTTAAACGCTCTGTAAAGCGCTTGAGCTGTTCGTCTTCGCTAATGTGTAAAAATAGCTTAACAATGCGGACGTTATCATCTGTTAGCAGACGCTCAAATTCGTTGATTTCTTGATAGGCACGACGCCACTCGTGCTCACTAGCAAACGCTTCAACCCGTTCTACCAACACTCGGCCGTAATATGAACGGTCAAAAATAGTCATAGTACCCCGAGGAGGTAGCTTAGTTTGAAACCGATACAGGTAATGCCGGCCTTGTTCCTCAGGCGTTGGTTTTGCGATTGGGTAGACCTTAACGCCGCGCGGATCGAGCTTTTCTGTCATGCGGCGAATCGCGCCTCCTTTACCAGCCGCATCCCAGCCTTCAAACACTAAAATAGCGCGCTTCCCTTGATGAAAATAGGCTTGTTGCACATGTAATAGTTGGGTTTGCCAGTACTTTAACTCGCTTTTGTAGTGTTTTTTTGAATCAATAGCGGGGTGTGTCATGGGAGGCTTTACACTTAGCCCACGATTCAGCGCCTTTATTTCTGATACATAACTGGTCATGCTAACTCCTTTAATCGCCTTTGGTTAAGTTGGCCCTGTTGCCATCAAAGTGCTTTTCAACGCGAAAATATTACCGCACCAACTAACTTTTGAGCGTGTTAGAGTAACCTAGAGTAAACTCTACAGGGACTTTTTGACAATGATATGTCATACCATTTTGTCTTACACTTCCTTAATTTGAGGGAGCTAATCAGGCGCTAACGGCGTTAAAAATTTCTCATCATTTAGAACAGGTAAATAGCAAAATTTTTCCTTGATTGAATAACTGACTCCATCAGTATAAAATCTAGTCCAGATTATATCTCGCGCTCATTGATGAGTAGCAAATTGCATTGATGAGGAACAACCGGAATAAACAAGGAAGGATTGGCATGAAGCCTTTTGACAAGTGGCCTGCGCTTGTGCAAGACGCACAGCAAGGTACATTCGATGATTCACTTTTTCAGTCAGATTCAGACGTAAAAAATTCGGCACAACCAACCAGATTGCCGATGGCTAAAGTGCCCAACATCATTCTTAAAGCACTTAACCCCCATCACACTGACTATATTCGTATTGACCCAAAAGAAGCTCGTTACTGGCATGGTGGACTTTACTGCGGTATATAAATCAAAATCGCCATAGCTTACCTCATAAGCGCCCATTGAATAGCTGGTAAGGGTCACCTTATGAGCGGGTTTATTATCGCGGGCTATGGTCCAAGGCAAGTTATTAGGACCTCCACCATCACCCATCATAAAGCTGCCGCCTTCAACAAACACCATTTGGGCTTTAGTGCGCTCAATAAGTGCTTGCACTTGTTTGTCTTGCTCGCCAGTAAGCGCGCCTATTTGTTGGCCAAGTTCGTCACACCCGCTTATGACCAAGCATAGTAATGTCGCTAAAGGGGTTAATATCTGGTGATCAATCTTGTCCATAAGTGTGCTATCCACAAGGTCTTTGCATACACATTTATCATAACTTGTTTAGCTGTATTGAAACATAGCCAATGTGGCAGTAAGACCAATGTATAAATATTAAAATGACAATATAACGCTTGTGATTTATATTGCTTGGGCACTACAACCCTTGAAAGAATGAATGCTGTTCAAGATGTTGGCGGCTTTTGAATTTATAAGCAAGATTATGCCCAAAAAGAGTATGCTATGAAATCTGCAGTATTGGTAATTGATGTACAGAGTCTTTTATTCGACCCAGAGCCCAAACCGTATGCAAGTGAAGAGGTGTTAAGCCAAATTAACTTAGTGACAGATTGGGCTCGAAAGCAAGGCATGCCAGTTATCTATATTCAACATGAGCAAAACGGTACTGCGATTGAGTATGGTAGTGAAGGTTGGCAATTACAATCAGTACTTCAAGTTGACGCCAATGATCAGTTCGTGCGTAAAACCACCCCAGATTCATTTTTAAACACAAATCTGTCTAACATACTTGAAGAACATGGAGCTCAACATATTTATGTTTGTGGTTATGCTACAGAGTTTTGTGTTGATACAACGAGTCGGCGAGCCGCGGGTTTGGGTTATGCAGTTACAATAGTGGCGGATGCCCATACCACACATTGCAAAAAGCACATGTCAGGTGAACAAATAAGAATACATCATAATGCCACATTGCCAAGTATCTCCAGTTTTGGAGTGAAAATATCCGCGGTGTCTACTGCCAAAATTATTGCTTTAGGTGACTGATACAGTCTAATTTTGTTGAGGGATTACCATTTCCTGTCACTGTTTTCACTTACTCGTCCTAATAACCGGCTGTTAAGGGTTATACATGTTATTACACAAGTGTGAAGCAAACCGGAAACGGTCCTCCTATAAGTTTTAATCTAAGCCTTTGAACCAAAGGACTATTCAATCCACATCCATGCAATTAAAGGCGGGGTAGTCGCGTTTTTAAATGTGATATTAATTACGATATCGTCTTGTGTGTTCTCGTATTTCGCTGCAAATATCAGCATTGGATCCTGACCTCTTCGAAGAGACGCTAACAAGGTTTTGGATTTTAGGCGGCCAAGCTGCGGCGCGATTTCATGGTATGCCCTTAAAAATCCCTCCTCAGAAACCTTTTTGGCTAAGTCGGCGGTTATTACAGATAAATATGCTTGATAGTTTCCTCTCTCATGCGCTTTCAAAGCGCCGTCGACAACAGGCATGAGAAGGTTAAGCGCCTCTTCTTCCGTTGAACCAAACGTTCCAAAATAATTCATAACTATTATCCTTGTCTAATCCTACTGATTTTTCACCTACAGGTAATGAATATAAACGATAGTTTTAAGTGTCTCAAACACTGTAAAAGTCTAAGTACCTATTTCAATTGTGGGGTTAATACTTTTATACTAGGGTCTGTTGTTCTTTGCTGCTGCAAAAACAAACTTGGAAGATAAACAGGCCCTAACTTACGAGAAAGCAACGTTATTTAATAAGGAGATAGTAATGAATGCTTATAATATCGAGATATTGAAACAATCCATTGATGATAAAGCGCGCTTTGATGGTTGGGTATTTGGTTTGCCCCCCGGAATTAAAGCCAATCAATGGCCGCTTGACCCACATACCGGCTACCCGCTAAAACACAGCTTTACACTAAGATTGCCAGAGGGCTATCGCACTGATGAGAATGCATTTGCGGTTAGCTTTTTTGCAATCGCGGTTGATCACAATGATGGCGGGCCCGAATATATTGAAGGGTTAGAAGAGGCGTTATTTGCTGAGCAGTCGCCAGATGAACCGCTATTCAAACCCTTTTGGCAGGCGATGCAAACGGTTCATCCTAGCTGTAAGTTTGCAGCGGAT
Source organism: Pseudoalteromonas sp. OF5H-5 (assembly GCF_021530695.1). Lineage (NCBI taxonomy): Bacteria > Pseudomonadati > Pseudomonadota > Gammaproteobacteria > Alteromonadales > Pseudoalteromonadaceae > Pseudoalteromonas > Pseudoalteromonas sp. OF5H-5. Next base: position 294,870 of record NZ_JAKGBF010000003.1, on the reverse strand, counting down.
ACGCTAGATTGTTATTACGCAACGCTCCTGCTTAGTGAAGCTGAGTTTTACGGCGAGCTCTGTTCACCGCCAGCTATTATTGAACGACATTTTGAAGATGATGTTTGCGTCCCTGAATGGCTAGTCGAGGGTGGGGCGAGTTGCTTTTGGAAAATGAACTATTCCCAGTACCTCAGTTTGCCAGCTGAAGAGTACCAAATATATCGCGAGCTTGGTGGAATTCCCCCAGAAGCAGTGAGTTTTAACCGTGCAATTGCGCTTGTTGCCAACCCTAGTGATCCTAATGCGGGTAAGACGCCCAGCGAATATGAAGATACAGGTTATATTGACCCGTATGAAGGCGACCCTGAGTGGTTAGAGAGTGTTTCGCCAAACCATTTAGGCGGGACGAGTTTAAACGGTCAAGGGATCCCAGATTTTCTTACACCTTACTACATCGAATTCGAAGAGATCTTAGGTGGGCATAACTTTGGCGGAGGGATAGGTATGCTTGATTTGGTAACTCGCGAGTTTGATTGGAGTTGTGGCTAATATTAACTAATACCAATTTATCTTAATACTTGCTCAATTTGAAGGAGTAAATCTGACGCTAACGGCGTTAAAAATTTCTTATTTAGAACAACTAAATAGCAAAAGTTTTGCCTAGTTATCGACAAGATTTTCTCGCCTCAAAATAGCTCACTTAATTAAGCAAATTGGCATAAAAAAGCAGCCATAAAGGCTGCTTTACAATTTGGGCAGAGTGCTTAGGCAAGCACTGATTTTAAACGCGATTATCTTGCGTTAGTACTTTCAAAGATTTTGTCAGCAGAAGCTGCAACAAAACCAGTATAGATCTCGCCGTCAGGCTTGGCATAACGCAGAGCAAACTCATAGAAGCAGCTTGGAATGCTAAATTCACCGTCATTAAACTGCACGTTTTGGTGATCAGCAAGCGTTGAAGATTGTTCTAGTAACACTTCTGGAGAGCCTTTGATCTCGCCACCAGAGGTGTTTAGCTCAAAACCATTGTCTTTGAGTGCTTGATTTACAGCTTCAATTGTAGTGAAGTTCTTCAGGTAATTGATGCTTACCGTAAAGTGGTTAGCGCGGTAACCCCATGCAGACATCCATGCGGCATACTCGCTCTCAGCCAGTAGTTTTTTGTATGTCTCGTGAGAAACGCGCCAGTGGGTGCCAGAATACAGGAAGTTTTCAGCTGTTACTGCAGACTCGTCGATTTGCTCAACCATGTCTTTAACGATAGCTTGTAGTTCTTCTGAACATTTTTCAACGAGCAGCTCAGAGATAAACACCTTTGGTTTAGTTGGATCTTGGTGTTCATAGTGTTTAGCATATAGCTTTTTCGCTTCAAAGTGGTATTCGCCACACTCTGTATAACCCACAGCTTTAAAATGTGCAGCGAGCTTTTCTAGGCCTACTTTTTCAATATTAAAGGTACGCAATGCGATGTGGTCATTGATCACGTCGTCTTTTTGCGTTGAGCCGAGTAGTTCATGAACTTTAACTGCAGAAGGTGTTACTTCTAGGTAGTTGTCCCACAGGTGTTCAAATAGTGTATCTACGTTGTTGTGCATAATGGTTTCCTAATTTTTTGTCTTGGTGACAGCTTGTTAAACTTTATACCAATTGGTATCAGCACGACATTGAAATCTATAGTTTAAATGCGTTTATCAGTTCACCTTGAGTGACATCAAGCGCATTGGCTACCTCTACGGTCAGCTGAATTTTTTCTTCTGCTTCGCACAGATAAGCCTGATCGGTAAACGTGGCTTTAAACGCGTCTAATCGACCATTTGAAATAGCAAGATTAGGGAGCTTGTCAGGTAGTGAAGCGACTATTTCAACCTCACCTTTAAACGACTCTCTAACCGTTCTAATGTTGTCTAGTTTGGCTTCTACCGTTGGACCTGCGTCGAACAAGTCAACATAGCCACGGTGTTCAAACCCTTCTTTTTGTAATAAACGCAAAGCAGGCTTGGTTTTCTCGTGCACTTTACCTATCACAGCTTGTGCTTCTGGACTTAGTAGGTTTGCATAGATGGGATACTTGGGCATAAGTTCACAAATAAAAACTTTGTCCCCGAGACCGACCAAGTGATCTGCTTGCGGAAATTCAATGCTAAAAAAGTGTTCTTGCAGCCACTGCCAAAATGGCGAATGGCCATGTTCGTCACTTACACCACGCATTTCCGCAATAACGGTGTCGCTAAAGCGTTCTGCATGTTCTGCCATAAATAAGAAACGACTTCTTGAAAGAAAGCGACCAGCGAAGCCTTGACGATGACCTTCACGTAAAAATAGCGTGCAGATCTCAGAACTTCCAGTGTAGTCGTTACACATCGACAGAATATCGACGGTATTATAGACACCCAAAGTTCTTGAGTGATGTACTGTTTTACCAAGATGATAGTGATATAAAGGCACAGACATACCTACCGCGGCTTCAATCGCAGTGGTACCTATAATTTCGCCCGTTTGTGTGTCTTCAAGAACGAATAAATAGCCTTCGTCGTATGGTTTTGATACTGACTTTGCAAAGCTTTCAACCGAGCGGTTAATTTTATTAGACAACAATTCGTCATCTACTGGCAGTGAGGTAAACCCATGGCCAGATTCAACCGCAATGGTTTTTAGCGCGTCGAAGTCAGTTTTTTGTATTGGTCTTAATACTAACATGAGAAAGAGGAGACCGAGGTCCCCAGCTCCTTAGCCGTTTACTACTGCAGCAACCGCTTGTTCAAAGCGTGCTAGGCCTTCTTGGATCTCTTCATCAGTGATCACAAGGGAAGGCGTAAAACGAACTACGTTAGTACCAGCAACTAATGACATTAAACCGTGCTCTGCACTTGCTACTAGGAAGTCGCGTGCACGGCCTTCAAATTTATCATTGAGCACTGCACCAAGAAGAAGACCTTTACCGCGTACTTCAGAAAATACATTGTATTTGTCGTTAATAGCATTTAGGCCATCTCTGAATAGTTGTTCTTTGGCTTTTACGCCAGCTAACACCGATTCTGTATTTACTGTGTCAAATGCAGCTTCCGCTACTGCGCAGGCCAGTGGATTACCACCATAAGTTGAGCCATGGGTGCCGACTTTAAGGTGAGCTGCAATTTCAGTGGTGGTAAGCATAGCGCCAATTGGGAAACCGCCACCTAGTGCTTTTGCGCTAGTTAGGATATCAGGTGTTACCCCCAGTCCTTGATAAGCATATAGATCACCAGTTCGGCCAACACCCGTTTGTACTTCATCAAAAATAAGTAGCGCGTTGTGTTTATCACATAGTTCGCGCACAGCTTGGACAAACTCAGCATTTGGAGAAATGATCCCGCCTTCACCTTGAAGCGGTTCCATCATGACTGCGCAAGTATTGTCTGAGATTGTTTTTTCAAATGCAGCTAAATCGTTATAGTCGATATGAGTGATATCAGCAGGTTTTGGACCAAAGCCATCTGAATAGGCTGCTTGACCACCAACCGTTACCGTGAAGAAAGTACGACCATGAAAGCCTTTGTTGAATGCGATAATTTGCGTTTTTTCTGCACCAAATTTATCCAGTGCCCAACGACGCGCAAGTTTAAGTGCCGCCTCGTTTGCTTCGGCGCCTGAGTTTGCGAAATAGACTTTTTCTGCGAATGTTGCATCAGTTAACTTTTTGGCAAGGCGAAGCGCCGGCTCGTTGGTCATCACATTTGATAAGTGCCAAATCTTTTCGCCTTGCTCTTTAAGTGCTGAGACTAGTGCTGGATGACAATGGCCTAGACAGTTTACGGCGATACCGCCTGCAAAATCGATGAACTCTTTACCTGTCTGATCCCATACGCGAGAGCCTTGGCCTTTAACTGGAATAACGGCTGACGGGTTGTAGTTTGGAACCATGACTTCATCGAATAATTCGCGATTTGCTTGCATGACGCTTTCTCCTAAATTGTTATCATTGTGCGGTATTACTGTCGAGCAGAAGCTGATTACTTGTTGTTCTGCTCACTGCCAACTTGCTATTTCTTCATTATTACGCGCTTTTGTAATAATTTGCAGTGCAATAATTCACATATTTGCTATCATTTATGTCAAATTAACATGATTAAATTGCAAAATGATTAGTTCACAAGACGAAAAGCTCATTGCACTGTTGCGTAATAACGCACGAGAGAGCATCTCTGAGTTGGCACGTAAGTTAGACCTTTCCAGAACCACAGTACAAAATCGTATCGCAAAATTAGAGCAAAATGGCGTAATTAAAGGCTATCGCGTAGAGTTCGCGGAGCAGTATATGGACGATTTAGTATCTGCACACGTTTCTATTAAGGTAAAACAAAAACTCACTACAAAGGCGAATTTAGCATTGCAGCAGTTGCCAAATGTTTCTGCGCTTTATGCCATTAGTGGGGAATATGACTTGATTGCCATTGTTGAAGCACAGAGTTTGGAGCAGTTGAGCCATCTGCTAGATGAAATCGGTAATTTAGAGGGGATTGAGCGTACCAACTCGTCGGTTATCCTAGAAACCAAATTTAAGCGATAAATAACCTTACCTAGTCTGGATAAATACTGTGGGCGTTCATCACGAACCGCCAAGCACCCACTTTTAGCATAATAGGTTGCCTAGCGTGGAAGGTGCAGTATATAGCTCTCTTTTTTCGCTTAACTATTAACAGCAGCTACCCAACTTGCTCTGGTAACCAAATGCTGGTGCCGGTGGCTGCGATGTGATTCACATTGCCATTTAACACTTTGCTACCCACATTATTTGAGCTTTCAGGCCGGCTAACTAAATACCCCTGTACACAGCTAATTCCTAAGTTTTTAACTAGCTCAAATTGTTCGGTTTGTTCAACCCCCTCGGCAACAATCTTTAATTCTAACTGCTGTCCAAGTTCGCTGATGGAATTGAGGATCTTACGGTACTTGGGGTTGCTATTGGCTTGAGTGATAAACAGTTTATCGATTTTTATCACATCAATGGGTAAATCGGCGAGGGTGCTTAGTGAGCTAAAACCTGTTCCAAAGTCGTCAATCGCGACACTTATTCCTGCATCTCGGCATTGTTGCAATTGTGAAATCGTTTCATTGCTGGCCTTGATAAGAGTGGACTCTGTGATTTCCAACATCAAAGCAGTAGCTGGTAAACCGGTTTTTTCTAGGGCAGCATTTACCCATTCAAAGACTTTTCTGTGCTTTAATTGTATTCCAGAAACATTGACCGAGATTTTTACCTTTTTCATCCCTGCATTATGCCATGCACACATTTGCCTACACGACTCAAGTAGGATCCAATCACCAAGCTCTAAAATTAAATTTGACTCTTCTGCAATTGGAATAAATTCGGCCGGTGGAATCTGCCCTTCTATCGGGTGGTTCCAACGAATAAGCGCCTCAAAATAGTCGATAGCACAATCTTCAACATGCACTATCGGTTGGAATGACAGATAAAAGCTTTGCGCAGAGATAGCGAGTCGTAACTCTTCTAAGAGGTAGTGATAACGTCGCATTTTCGACCCCATTTCGGGGGAATAAACTTTAAAAATTCCACGACCATCCGTTTTTGCTCTATACATGGCAACATCAGCCATCTGCAGTAATGAGTTTGGTGTTGCTGCACTATCTGGGTATACCGCGATGCCGATACTTGCTCCAATTTTGACAAGCTTATTGCCAAGCAAGAAATCACGCTCTATATCACTAAGAATGGACTGCGCGATTTCTGTGCACAAACTTGGATTGTTTAATTTGGGAATAAATAGCGAAAATTCATCGCCGCCGAGTCTTGAAAGGTTTTGTTCAAGGCCATGAATAGGGTGGCAATCTTCTAAACCATATTGGCGAACCACTTTTGAGAGCCGAGCAGCAACTTGGATCAGAATTTCGTCGCCAAAACTGTGGCCAAAGGAATCGTTGACCTGCTTAAAGCCGTCCAAATCAATAAATAGCAGGCCACATTTTTGTTGCGCCAACTCAGCTTGCTTTAACTTTGCCTCAATATGGTCAATATATGCATGTCTATCTATAAGCTTTGTGAGCTTGTCTTGAAAAATTTGAGACTCTGAATGGCGTTTTACGCGTGCAAGATGGCTAGACAAGTCGTGGATCGCATGGCTGAGCTTGGCAAGAGAGGACTTATGGTGCAGTGGCGCACTATCAACCTCTAAACGCATCAATATTCCTCCAACGTCCTTATTCACCTCGCTTATATCTTCATCTTGATTACGGTAGCGGCGCTCTGATTTAAAAAGATACGCAACAATCGCGAGTAAAGTTGCAATTGAAATGAGAGTGATTGGAGAAGTAAATACGGCATACCAAACTGTACTTACATCCAGATATTTGGGTATTCCGAGTGTTGACTCTACCGCAACATAAGTGTGGTTTCCGCTTGCTGCAAAGTTCAAACCGTGCAGTAGTGGGGAATACCAAGGTGATATCATTGATACTGTAAGGTGCTCATTTACCGGGGTTGTAGCGATCAGCTCAAGCACGTGAGCCTTAAAAGACAGATGCAGCAATATGACAACAAATAATGTGCCCAAAAGTAGGGTACTTGTTAGTCTTATCGCGTTTGGCATGGATAGGCTTTCCTTAGTAATTCAGACTCTTGCATATTATGGAGTAATCGTACTTAGATAACACCATCATCGCAAAAAATGTAATCTGAAATTATAGTTACTAACCTAGTTTTTTACACACTTTAGCATTCAGTTGCAAACTTCATCGTGTGAAAGTACCAAATATTTCACTTTGCAGACTGCTTTATATGAGCGGGATCAATTATTAGTTAAATTCACTTTACATGATAACCATTCTTAACTAGCTTTCTTGTTGACTCTTAATGTGATTGGCTCAGTGATTGCAAGGAACTCATAGCAAACTGAAATCACTGCTTATCTGATTTAGATTGCGCCAAAGCGGTGCAAAATTGCACCAAATTTGTACTGTCATACAAACTCAATATTTGTTTGCTGTACTTAGGGTTGTTGATTTTTAAAGCGAACGGTGAGTTGTCATCTAGTTTCACTTAAATTTCAATATGCTCGACATAAATCGTACACAGTTACCAGTCGTTTGCAGTATTAGCGTACGTCGCTGTGAAATAAGGACTCACAAAAGGTAAACGGGGGTTATATGCTCACTAAACGGTTTTTCAAAACAAAAGACGAAGCAGAAATTACATTTTCATTTTCACACCCAGAAGCGAAAACGGTGGAACTTGCTGGTGATTTTAATGATTGGCAACCCGAGCCGATGAAATTCATCAAAAAAGACAGTGCGTTCAAGCTCAAACACCGTTTACCAACCGACAAAGATTACCACTTCAGATATTTGATTGATGGTGAAGTCTGGGACAATGATCATCAAGCAGATGATTATGTGCCCAACGGCTTTGGAGAAGACAACAGTGTTGTGTCCACAGCGAGAGCGTAACATTATAAATGGACAACATTGCTCAGCTTCTTTATCTCTATGGTATTGGTTATGAGTACCATAAATACACGGGTGATCATGTGGTATTTGATCACCAAACTCGTCTACAGGCATTGCAGGAGTGCGGTGTTGATGTCAGCAATCTAGATGAAATAAATACACTCAATTTTGAGCTGGATATTGCTAAGTGGTTAACGCCAGTTGAAGCCATTTCTTTGGTTTGCAAAGAGATGCCAACTATTACGATAAGAGTGGATGCCGGCCTGCAAATTAACGAATTAACTGTGTCGATCCCCGCATTGGGTTATTGCTGTGTTTGCGATCCAAACAAGCAAGTAGTGATTGGGGATTACCGCTATCAAGATACACGCTATGTTCAACTTGAAGTGCCAATAAACGCGATTGAAGTCGGTTATCATAGCGCTGAGGTAATGTTAAATGGTGCGCGGTTCGAGACAGAACTTTGGGTGACGCCTAGACAGTGTTATGACCCGATTGAACAACATAAGAAGCTCCTTGGATTGTCTATTCAGCTATATTCGTTAAAGCCTGCTGGCAACAAGCTAAGTGCGGATTTTTATGAGCTAAAGCAATTAGTTGAGGCTAGCGCAGCTGAAGGGGTTGACTACATTTTGTTAAACCCACTGCATTTGCTGTTTGTTGATGAACCAGAAAAAGCGAGCCCGTACAGCCCAAATGACCGCCGCCTACTGCACCCTTTTTACATTTCTATAGAGCTTTTGTGTGAACAATTTGGCTTAGATGTGAGTGTATTCGCCAGCTATTTAAACGTCTCAAAGAGTAACTTGAACGCGACATATCTTGATATGACTCACTGTATGGAAACTAAGCTTAACGCGTTACGTTTTGCGTGGCAGTTATTGTGTGAACAAACTGGAACGTGGTGTGCAGACTTTAATCGATTTTGCCAGGCTAAGCAGCAAGAGCTTAAGGCATTTGAGGACGATGACTTCGCTAAATTTTTACAATGGCTTGCGTTTGAACAATTAACGCAATGCCAGTCTTCGGCACTGAATGCTGGTATGGCTGTAGGTTTAATCAATGATTTAGCCGTTGGTTGTGCTGACGGCTCAAGTGAATACAACAGCAATAAAAATTTGTATGCCGAACATGCTCGCGTGGGCGCGCCTCCAGACCCTTGGGCAGAGCTCGGTCAAAACTGGGGGTTACCAGCGTTAAACCCCGTTAAGTTAAAAGCGCAGCGCTTTGCATTTTTTAAACAGCTGATCCAAGCGAACATCACCGGTGTTGGGGCATTAAGAATTGACCATGTGATGGGCCTAAGAAGGTTGTGGTGGTGCTTTTATCAAGATCAGCAGCAAACAGGTTGCTATGTATATTATCCATTTGAGTACCTTTTAGCGATCCTCAAAATTGAGTCTGTCAAACATCAAGTGATGATCATTGGTGAAGATTTAGGGGTTGTTCCAATCGAAATCAAAGAAGCAATGTCTGAGTCTCATATATACAGCAATATTCTTTTTTACTTCGAGAAGGATTATCACGGTCAGTTTTTAGCACCTACGCACTATAAGCACAATGCGTTACTCATGGTTGCTAACCATGACGTCCCGCCATTTTTTGGCTGGTGGAGCCATGATGACCTTAGGTTGAAACGCGAATATCAGTTATTGAGCGAACCCCAACTAACAAAAGCGGATGAAGAGCGAACATCCGAGCGAGAGAAGCTTTGTCATTGGCTTAGTCGCTATGGTGAGGTAAGTGTCAGCCTTGCGAGCGAAGCCCGTGATGTGTATCAGTCGCTTATCAATGTGCTCGCCAAGTCGCCTGCAAAAATGCTGACAATTCAGTTTGATGACCTCGACGAACAGAAGTTACCAGTGAACATTCCTGGTACTGACCAAGAGTATCCAAACTGGAGAAGGCGACTTAATCAGACATCAGCGGAAATTATTGCAAGTTCTCGGCCGCTGATCCGAGATGCGGTAACCAGCAGGAAAGAATAGATGAATACAAGAGCAAAAATAGAAGACGCCCAAGTAGATGACTACATCAGTCAATTAGCCGCTTTGGAAGCCGGTAAGTGTCGCGACCCATTTGCCTTTTTAGGGCTACACCAGCTAGATGCGAAGCGCTCAGTCGTGCGCTGTTTTATTCCTGGTGCGACAGAAGTTAAGGTGCTTACCAACAATAGCAGTTATGCGCTTGAACGGTTTCGCAAAAGTGCGCTATTCACATTAGATTTTAAAGCGGATGACATCAGCAAAGATTACCTGCTTGAAGTGCACTACCCAGAGCAAACTGTCACTGGGAGGGATGTATATAGTTTTGAAAGTTGCTTGGCTGATGATGCTTTGTACTTATTCAATGAAGGAACACAAGCCCAAGCTTATTTGCATTTAGGATCACATCAAGTAGAAATAGAGGGTGTAATTGGGTTTCGATTTGGTGTTTGGGCGCCAAATGCGTTGTCTGTTTCTGTGATAGGTGAGTTTAATCATTGGCAGGCCGTGCAGCATCCAATGCGATTACATCCAGCCAGTGGTGTATGGGAGCTTTTTATTCCGGCACTGGAGGTTGACTGCTGCTATAAATTTGCAATCACCACATTTGAGGGGGAGCGCATAGAAAAGGCTGACCCTTTTGCATTTAAAATGGAACAAGCACCGGGTACGGCGAGTATAACTCAGGCTCGACCTGCGGCTTTCACATTGAGCCAAGCTGATCATGATAAAAAGGCGCTGCGTAATAAAATCAATGCACCCATTAGTATTTATGAAGTGCATTTGGGCTCTTGGAAGCGCCGAGAGAAAGACGGTAATCGCTATCTTACGTATCGAGAATTAGCGGATGACCTTATCCCTTATGTAAAGGCACTAGGATTTACCCATTTGCAACTGATGCCTATCAGTGAATATCCTTTTGATGGCTCCTGGGGTTATCAACCAGTGGGGTTATTCTCGCCAACCAGTCGCTTTGGTGGCGTGGAGGATTTTGCTTACTTCGTTGAGTGCTGTCATCGTGAAGAGCTCGGATTACTTATCGACTGGGTACCGGGACATTTCCCATCAGATCCCCATGGTTTACATAAATTTGATGGTACGCATTTATTTGAACATGCTGATAAGCGGCAAGGATTTCACCCAGATTGGAATACCTATATTTTTAACTACGACCGCGCTGAAGTAAAAAGCTTTTTGCTGTCGAATGCGATGTATTGGATAAAAGAATACGCCATCGATGGTTTACGAGTTGATGCCGTGGCATCGATGCTTTACCTGGATTACAGCCGAAAACATGGGGAATGGGTGCCAAATCAATACGGCGGCCGTGAAAACCTAGGTGCAATTGAGTGCCTCAAATCAGTCAATACCAAATGCTATGGCGTTGATGAAGGTATTATGATGGTCGCTGAAGAATCCACAGCTTGGCCCGGTGTTACTCGCAGTGTTGAACACGATGGTTTGGGTTTTGGTTATAAGTGGAATATGGGGTGGATGAATGACACGCTAAACTATATGTCCAAAGACCCAATTCATCGCAAGTACCATCACCATGAAATGACCTTTTCGATGGTGTATGCCTATTCTGAAAATTACATCTTGCCATTAAGTCACGATGAAGTGGTACATGGCAAAGGTGCGCTACTGAGCAAAATGCCAGGAGACGATTGGCAGCAATTCGCTAATTTACGTGCCTACTATGGCTTTATGTTTGCCCACCCAGGTAAAAAGTTGCTGTTCATGGGCGCTGAACTTGCCCCCCGAGAGGAGTGGGATCATAACCAACAACTCAACTGGAAGTTGCTTGAAAGTGAAGCACATCAAGGCGTCTACAAGTGTGTCAAAGCGCTCAATACGACCTATAAATCAACGCCGCAATTATTTGAGTGTGATAGCAAATCAACAGGATTTAATTGGATTGATGGGGGGAACGCTGAGCAAAGCATATTTAGTTTTGTACGCTACGGACAAGATGGTGTTACACCGCTGGTGGTGATCGCAAACTTTACGCCACAAACTCATTTTCAATTCCGCTTAGGCGTGCCGTCAGCGGGTGTGTATCAAGTTATCTTAAACACGGATGACAAAGCGTTTTGGGGGAGCGGCGTTGGAGTCGTTGCACATAAACAACAACTCATTGAATCGAAAAGCATAGCAAGCCATGGCCTTGAGCAAAGTATCGATATAACTGTTCCGCCTCTGGCAACCGTGTATTTGCAGCTGATATCTGGTGGCACATGCTAACCAGTTATCGCGGCGATCATCAATTATTGGGTGCAACAGCCAGTAATAAAGGCGTTAACTTTTGTGTTTATGCACCGAAAGCAAAACGCGTAACCCTGTGTCTGTTTGACAAAAGCGGCCATAGCGAAGTGAATCGGATAGGGATGTTCAGGCATGAAGGCGGAAATTGGTCACTGTTTATCGAGGGAGCACAAGTCGGAGACTTATATGGCTATCGTGTAGACGGAGAGTATTGCGCGGAAAAAGGCCTGCTTTTCAATGCCAATAAGTTACTCTTAGACCCATATTGCCGCGACTTTTTTGGTGAGTTTACTTGGAGTGAACGGCATTTTTGCCATTTGCCAGTGGGCCATTTAAACCCATCTGATAACGCCTGTGATATGCCAAAGAGTAAAGTGACGGCGATTGAGAAGTATCAAGGGAAGCGACCCAAGACTCCGTGGAGTAAAACGGTGATCTATGAATGTCATGTTAAAGGGGCAACTGTTAGGCACCCAGATATTCCAACTAAACACCAAGGAAAATACTTAGGGATTGCAGAACAAACTTTTATCGATCACCTCAAGCATATTGGTGTTACTGCGATTGAGCTGCTACCTGTGCATGCGTTTATCAACGAGCAATTTCTTACGACCAAAGGACTAAAAAATTATTGGGGATATAACAGCCTCAACTTTTTTACGCCACACAAAAGTTATCTCGTTAACGACGACATCAACGAATTTAAGGTAATGGTAGAGCGACTCCATCAAGCCGGCATTGAGGTTATTTTGGATGTGGTGTTTAACCATACTGCGGAAGGTGGTTTGGATGGCCCGACAATAAGCTTTAAAGGGTTTGATAACCTGACTTATTACAGTACCTTGCCGAGTAAGCCCAATGTCTACATTAATGACACGGGCTGTGGAAACACAATGAATATCTCGAATCCAGTGGTATTAAGACTTGTCTTGGACAGCTTGCGCTATTGGGTGGAATACATGGGGGTGGATGGTTTTCGCTTTGATTTGGCGACGATCCTTGCTCGTCAAGCCTCGGGATTTTCAAATCAACATGCATTTTTGCAAGCGATCCATCAAGACCCAGTACTTAGCAAAGTAAAACTGATTGCCGAGCCTTGGGATATTGGTCCTGGTGGGTATCAACTTGGGCAATTTCCTTCTCCTTGGCGTGAGTGGAATGATAAATATCGAGATACCGTTAGGCGCTTTTGGCGTGGCGATGAGGGAGTATTGCCAGAGCTTGCGATGCGTATTCATGGCTCCAGTGATCTGTTTGAACATAACTTACGGGGCCCTTTGAACTCCATAAACTTTCTTACCAGTCATGACGGCTTCTCATTGTTTGATTGGACGGCTTACGAGCATAAACACAATGAAGCAAACGGCGAGGCAAATAGAGACGGCCACAGTGAAAACTTTTCATTTAATTGTGGGGTAGAAGGATTCAGTGCCGATCCTCAAATCAATGAATTGCGTCTCAGTATGCAGAAAAATGCATTACTCACTTTGTTTTTATCCAAAGGGATCCCGATGATTTGTGCGGGAACCGAAATGGCACATACGCAAAGTGGCAACAATAATGCTTACTGCCAAGACAACTGCACTAGCTGGCTGGCATGGAAAAACCACCAGCAACACCATACTTTAACTTTTTTTATCCAAGATTTACTTGCCCTTCGAAGGCAATTTGCCGCGTTTTCTCACTCATTTTATGTCCATGACAGTGACAGTCGTTTTGCGGTGAATTGGTTTAATGAACAAGCAAAGCCGTTATCGCCTGAACAATGGCGAGAGCCGAGCCGCAAATGGTTGAGTTACACCATTACTGATCAGCAGTTAGGGCAAAGCTTATTGATAATATTGAACGCCAGTGAAAGTGCATTGCAAATAAAGCTGCCATTTAGTGCATTTTCATCTCATTGGCAGCAAGCAATCACCACCGCGGTTGAGCCGCAAAGACCAGAGTTAGATTCTTATTTACAGGTTCCAGCTAAGTCAGCATGGATATTTACATCAATCAAAGGGGATGAAAAGCATGGCTAATAAAAGTGCGCCAGTATGCGTGGTAAAACATTGGCAGGATGCACCAAAGATAGATGAAAACACCTTGAGTGATGATTTGACTCGTCACTTTTACTACACCTTAGGTCGAGACAAAGTAGGAGAGTCGCGACTGTATTTGTACCATGCATTAGCCTTGACCATTCGTGACCGATTAGTCGCCCGTTGCCGAGCAACCAAAGAGCACATAAAGAGTAAAAAGACGCGTAAAGCAGCTTATCTCTCGCTGGAATTTTTAATGGGTAGAGCACTGTCTAATGCGGTGTTAAATCTAGACTTAGAAGAACAAGTTCAAGCGGCATTACAAGAATACTGTACTGAGCTTGAAGAGGTCGCGCAGGCTGAACATGATGCAGGTCTTGGTAATGGTGGTTTAGGCCGCCTTGCAGCTTGTTTTTTGGATAGCTGTGCTTCATTAGCCCTTCCTGTTGTTGGTTACGGTTTACGTTACGAATTTGGGATGTTTAACCAAACCTGTGAACAGGGTCACCAAGTAGAGCAGCCTGATAACTGGCTCCGTGAAGGCCATCCATGGGAGCTTGCCGCACCAGAACAAGCCCGCAGAGTTAAGTTTTTTGGTCATGTTGAAGTACATACCGACAAAAATGGTAGGCAGCATCATGAATGGCTTGATACGCAAGATATTCTCGCGGTGCCTTACGACGTTCCTGTGCCTGGATATCGTAATGAGGTGGTAAACACATTAAGACTATGGAAATCAGAGGCGACCGATGAGTTTGACCTCAACGAATTTAACGCCGGTAGTTATTCAGAAGCGGTGGCGAAAAAGAATCTCGCTGAGCAGATAACGATGGTGCTATACCCCAATGATGCCAGTGAAAATGGCAAAGAACTGAGATTAAGGCAGCAGTACTTTTTATCCAGCGCGAGCTTGCAAGACGTGATTGCAACTTGGGTTGAGCAATATGGCGATGATTTCAGTGATTTTGCGGATTATCACGTATTCCAACTCAATGATACCCATCCCAGTATTGCCGTAGCAGAGTTAATGCGCATTCTATTAGATGATTACGAGCTGGAATGGGATGCCGCATGGAAGATAACGACATCAACCATGGCATATACCAATCATACTTTATTGCCTGAAGCATTAGAGCGCTGGTCTGTGAGTTTATTTGAGCGCTTGTTACCAAGGTTGCTAGAAATTATCTATGAGATCAATGCCCGCTTTTTGTCGGAAGTTGCACTTAAATGGCCCGGCGATATCGAAAAGCAGCGCGCGCTGTCACTCATTGAGGAGTCCAGTCATCCTCAAATTCGCATGGCGTACCTTGCGATTGTAGGTAGTTATTCTGTCAATGGTGTTGCTGCACTTCATACCGAGTTATTAAAAGCTGGCTTGTTTAACGATTTCTATCAACTGTGCCCAGAGAAGTTTAATAATAAAACCAACGGTGTGACGCCAAGGCGTTGGTTATCGCATTGTAATCCAGAACTGGCGCAATTGATTAGCGGAAAAATTGGCGACGGATGGCAAGCTGATTTTTCTAAAATTAGTGAACTACGTCGTTTTTATGATAATCACGCCTTCCAAAAGCAGTGGCTAACAGTCAAACAAAACAACAAACAACGTCTTGCTGAGCTAATTGCTCATGAATGTCAGGTAGAGTTTGACCCAACTATGATGTTTGATGTTCAAGTCAAGCGAATTCATGAATACAAACGTCAGTTACTTAACGTATTGCACGTTATCCATCTTTACGATCGGATCTGTCGTGGCGATGTGGCAGAGCTTGTTCCTCGTTGTGTACTGTTTGGAGGTAAGGCTGCACCCGGTTATTACATGGCGAAGAAGATCATTAAATTAATCAATAATGTTGCCAATGTTATCAACAATGACCCCACGGCGAGGCCCTATCTTCGAGTGGCTTTCATGCCCAATTACAATGTCTCAAAAATGGAAGTGATTTGTCCTGCAACAGACTTATCAGAGCAGATATCAACTGCTGGAAAAGAAGCCTCTGGCACAGGCAATATGAAGTTTATGATGAACGGCGCGATCACCATAGGTACCTTAGATGGTGCAAATATTGAAATACGAGAATGCGTTGGTGCAGACAATTTTTACTTATTTGGTGTAACTGCTGAACAAGCACAGCAAGTGCGTCAAAATTATCAGCCCCTTAAGATAATAGAAAGCAACAATGACCTTAAACGTGTTATGGCTTTGCTCGAAAGTGGGCACTTTAACCTATTTGAGCCTAATATCTTTGATGACGTAATCAACTCAATTAAGAGTAGTACCGATCCTTGGTTAGTGGCACAAGATTTTCCTTCCTATGTTGAGAGCCAGGAGCATGCGGCTCAAGCATATAAAGACAAGGAACATTGGCTGCGCATGAGTATTCTCAATACCGCAGCAAGTGGAAAATTTTCTAGCGATAGAACAATTCAAGATTACAGCGATGATATTTGGCGCTTGAGCCCAATGCAGTAGTCACCGCAAAAAAGTTATGGAGAGAAGAAATAATGCCTAATTATGCGAATCGTTATATTAGTACCCTCACTCGAGAAACATATGCTTTGATACTTGCGGGTGGAAGAGGTTCGCGCCTTCACGAACTCACCAATTGGCGAGCGAAACCCGCTGTTTATTTTGGCGGTAAACATCGAATTATCGATTTTCCACTGTCTAACTGCATTAACTCAGGGATCCGTCGGGTTGGCATTGCTACGCAGTATAAGTCGCACTCGCTTATTCGCCATGTTAATCGCGCATGGGGACACTTTAAAAAGGAGCTGGGAGAATCTGTAGAAATATTGCCAGCATCACAGCGATATGGTGATGAGTGGTACTGCGGCACAGCCGATGCAGTTTTCCAGAATATGGATATTATTCGTCATGAGCTTCCCAAGTACGTTATGATCTTATCGGGTGATCATGTTTACAGAATGGATTACGGTGGCTTACTTGCAAAGCACGTTGAGACAGGTGCAGATATGACCGTATGTTGTATTGAAGTGCCTTGTGAAGAAGCAGCGAAAACGTTTGGTGTAATGACTGTGGATGAAAGCAACCGTGTGCGTCGCTTTGATGAAAAGCCGGTAGATCCGACGTCAATCCCTGGAAAGCCAGGTGTATGTTTGGCGTCTATGGGGAACTATGTGTTTAACACTGAGTTTTTATTCGAGCAGTTAAAAAAGGATGCGGAACGAGAAGGGTCTGGTCGTGACTTTGGTCATGATATTATCCCATCCATCATAGAAGAGCATAATGTATATGCGTATCCATTTTGCGACCCATCACATGAAGGGCAGCCATATTGGCGAGATGTAGGGACGCTTGATTCATTCTGGGAAGCAAATATGGAGCTGGTTTCTCCTGAACCACAACTTGATCTCTATGATCCTCATTGGCCAATTTGGACTTATCAGGAACAGCTACCACCAGCTAAATTTATATTTGATGATGATGATAGACGCGGTATGGCCGTAGACTCGACGGTTTCTGGTGGCTGTATTATTTCTGGTTCTAAAGTTAAGCGTTCATTGCTGTTTTCCAATGTGCATGTTCACTCGTATTGTGAAATTGAAGGAGCCGTTGTGTTGCCTGGTGCCAAAATCGGGCGTAACTGCAAAATCAAAAACGCAATCATTGACCGCAGTTGTCAAATACCAGAGGGGATGACAATTGGTTACGATACTGACCTAGACAAAGAGAATGGCTTTAGAGTGTCGAATAAGGGGATCGTATTGGTGACCCGAGATATGCTCGCAGAGCTTGCGGAAAAAAATAATAAATGATCCATGTAGAGGTACTATGCATGTAATTTTAGTGGCAGCCGAAAACGATCGGTTGCCAAATTGTAAGGTGGGGGGCGTCGCAGATGTAATACGCGACGTACCTTATGCATTGGCGCAGCTTGGCATTAAAGTATCGGTGGTCACACCCGATTATGGCCAAGCTGCTTTAAATCGAAACTTAGTCGCTGATATTGCCGTCCCTTTTCGTCAACACCTAGAAACGGCGACTCTTTGGTCTGTTGAAGAAAGTGACAATGTCACTCAGTATGTCATTTCACACTCATTGTTTAGTGAGCATCACGGCGCTATTTACTGTAATGATCCTCACCAGCCCTTTGCGACAGATGCAAATCGATTTGCGTTTTTTAGTGCGGCAGTTGCTGAACTTATTGAACATGAGTTGATAGCTGAGATAGATGTTGTACACCTACATGACTGGCACGCTTCTGTCGTTGCTGTACTTCGTCAGTTTAGTCCAAGATTCAAACGCTTAAAGGCGCTAAGGACAGTCTATACGGTGCATAACCTTGCGCTTCAAGGGACCCGGCCTTTTAATCATGACTTTTCCAGCCTTGAGTCTTGGTTTCCGACACTCACCTATGATGGGCTCAGTATTTGCGATCCTAAATATCCTCACTGCTTTAATCCGATGCGAGCGGCTATTAATCTTTCAGACAAAGTGCATGTTGTTTCTCCTAATTATGCCAAAGAAGTGATGATCCCGAGTCATCCTGAGCTTGGTTTTTTTGGTGGCGAAGGGTTAGAAAGCGACATGCAGCATGCGTCTCATGAAGGACGGTTAGCAGGTATTTTAAACGGTTGTGTGTATGATGAGTCAGGTGACGAAGAGAATCTAATTTTTGCTGACTATTTGGCGCTTGCTGAGCAGCATGTGTTTCAATGGATGGCAAAATCTAGCCAAGTATTATCTCGGTTTTACATTGCTCATCAGCGCATACTCGCTTGGCGTGACGAAGCCTTTAGCGGCAAGCTAATTACAAGTGTTGGTCGTCTCACCGATCAAAAAGCACTTATTTTAAGACAGCCTACCCAATCAGGCATTGTGCTCGATGACATTGCAAAAATAGCCAAGCACCAAGGAGCACGTATTGTGATTGTAGGCTCTGGTGACCCAAGTCTTGAGCAGCTATTTACCGAAGTAATGGCACGCCATAACAATGTCTTGTTTTTAAATGGTTATGGTAAAGCACTCGGCGAGCAACTGTACCCATTAGGTGATTTGTTTTTAATGCCAAGCTCCTTTGAGCCTTGTGGTATCAGCCAAATGCTTGCGATGCGCGCTGGACAACCTTGTATCGTACATAAAGTGGGGGGATTATCTGATACGGTAAAACACAATGAAACCGGCTATTGCTTTGAAGGAGAAACGCTTGCTGAGCAAGGTAGTCAGTTTATTGCGATTTTTGAACTAGCACTCGCTGATCTGGTAGGGGATTGCGAAAAATATCAACAACTCAGGCTGCAAGCTCGTATGCAGCGCTTTGACTGGTCTGATGTTGCACAAAAATACTGCGAACAATTATATAGATAGAAAAAACGTAGTTAAAAAAATTTTCGCTTCTGTGTTAAGTATTTAGCAATTGGCTCAGTTGCTAAACAAAAAACTAGGTCAAAGGTATCAAAAGATAGCTTTGGCCTTTCTTTTTTGTCATTTTGCATTATCTTTTAAGCTATTATTTTGATTCTTAATAGCTTAGGTTGATTTTCTTTATCATCA
Organism: Pseudoalteromonas sp. OF5H-5; assembly: GCF_021530695.1. NCBI lineage: Bacteria > Pseudomonadati > Pseudomonadota > Gammaproteobacteria > Alteromonadales > Pseudoalteromonadaceae > Pseudoalteromonas > Pseudoalteromonas sp. OF5H-5. Next base: position 275,653 of record NZ_JAKGBF010000003.1, on the reverse strand, counting down.
TAAAGGGTTAAAATCTAAAAATTGCTAAACCAAAAGTGCGATTGTTCACTTTAGGTACGAAGGAGTTTTTGTTTGAAGGTTTTTGTGGCCCGCCAAGCCATATTTAATCGTAAAAAACAAGTTGTTGCATACGAATTGTTGTTTCGCGATGGTGTAAAAAATAGCTTTCCAAATATTGCAGATGATGCAGCGACAGCCAAGCTGATAATGAATAATCAACTTAACCTCGGCATGCGATATCTCACTTCGGGAAAGAAAGCGCTAATTAATATTGGTCCAGACTCGTTACGTCAGGAGCTGTGTGAGTTTCTCCCAGCAAATGATGTGATCTTAGAACTATTGGAGACTATTCCGCCAACAAAACAAAATTATGAGCGGATAAGAGGCTTATTTCACAGCAACTTTAGACTCGCGTTAGACGATTTTGAATACTCAAAAGAATGGGAACCTTTCTTAAAGCTCGTAAGGTTGATTAAGTTCGACGTCATGGAAAACCCGCTGGACACTATAGTGCCAGTGATTGACATGATTAAAGAGCGAAAGAACATTAAACTACTTGCGGAAAAAGTCGAAACCGAAGAAGAATTCGAGCAAGCTAAAAAGATGGGATTTCAGTTCTTTCAAGGCTACTTCTTTGCAAAACCAAAAATGATTGAGCAAAAAGACATTACTATCAATTATGTGATAGTCATGCTCATTTATGAAGAAGCACTCAAACCGAATATGAGTATTACGCGATTAGCGGAGTTGTTTGCTCAGGACACTGCGCTTGCGTATAAACTGCTAAGGCTTATTAATTCCGGCGTATTTCCGATCAAAAGTCGTATCGAATCTTTAAAGCAAGCCCTGGTATATTTAGGAAACGAGCGTGTAAAAAAGTTTGTAAATTTAATTATGACAGCCCACGTAGCCGAGGGAAAACCGACAGAATTAACACGCCTTTCTATCGTTCGTTCACGGTTTTGTGAACTTATCGCACAGCAAATATCGCCAGGGCTTGCCAATATGAGCTTTATGACAGGGTTATTTTCTCTGCTTGATGCCATTCTTGACAGGCCAATGGAGCAGGTTGTAAACAAGCTACCTTTTCCTGAGCAACTCCATGATGCTTTGATAGGCAAACCCAACACACTATATTATATTTTAAATATCGTTAGAGCCTATGAGTCTGGAAGCTGGTGGACTCTGCAGGATGCGTGCAGTTATTTAAACTATAAAGACGAAAACCTTCCTGATTTTCATGCCGCTGCGATAAACTGGGCTGATATGTATAAAAACCGTGTGTATTGATGAATAGAATTATTGCGATGGATGCGATCCGCGGGTTCGCGCTGCTTGGCTTGCTTTCCATGAATATGGTACATATGGCCAATTTTGAGTTGGGTTATGTACCAGCTCAAACTGCCCACTATCTTGATCCGTTCTTCGCAATGGTTAACAATATTTTCTTTGATGGTCGATTCAGAACCTTATTTGCCATGTTATTTGGGGCGGCATTGTGCATTCAGGTAGCAAAGACGGATGATCAGAGGCTTGCAAGACATCGACTAACATGGTTAATGGTTTTCGGTGTGTTACACGGCGTGTTGGTTTGGCCTGGAGATATTTTATTTAATTATGCGTTGAGTGGATTTGTAGCACTACGATTTATAGATGCGAGCGACAAAAAGCTAAACCGCTATGCGATAGGATTCATTTTAGTCCCTTCTATTGCTATCAGCTTATTGCTATTAATTGATCCAGAACCACAAATAAATAGAACTTCAGAAGTCTACCTCGAGTTTTTGCAGCAAATTCCAGCAAACTACTTAGAACTACTCACCCTTAATGGCCTGTACTTTATCATTATTAGTTTGCTTATCCCGGTTATTACTTTGTGGTATACCGCCGGGTTAATGCTACTTGGTATGCGTTTATATCGAAGTGGAATGTTTGATTTAGAGCGTACTGAACCTGTTCATAAAATTAATTTGTTTGCCGTTGTAGCCATTATTTTGTCATTTGTAGGCTTTGTTCTTGAGCGTAAGCTAGGCGTCGAGTTTTTTGAAGGAATAGATTGGATCCTTGCGATACCCGTTGCGTTGTTTTATGTCGTTGTAATTAAGGCGGCAATGCGAGGTGCAAAACGTCAACTTTGGAGTTTACAATGTGTTGGGCGCCTAGCGCTGTCGTTTTATCTTCTCCAGTCAATTGTGTTTGTAAGCTATTTTTACTTTATAAACCCGAACGCTATCAGCACTTGGGAGCGGGTGGATTATTTCTCGGCATTTGTAATTGCGTCTATAATTCAATTAGCCCTTGCGTCTATTTATTTTAAGTTGTTTAAGCAAGGCCCATTTGAGAAGTTATTGAAGTTGCTAGTAATACGAAGAGCCCGCTATGATTAAAAAAGTACTAATTGGGGTAGTGCTATGGATGGTGTGTTTTAGTGTTGATGCTAAACAGTCTTTAAATGTCTTGTTTGTTAATCCTTCTGTGCCTGGTGAACCATTTTGGCAGCGCGTCCAAGGCATTACAGAAGCGGCAGCGGATCAATTCGATATTAGATTAGATGTGATCTATGGAGAAGGAAACCGAATTATACAGCTCGCTGAGCTTAAAAAATATTTGAGTTATCGTGCTACTCCCGACTATGTCATCCTCATTAATTATCCTGGTGGTGCCGAAGAAAGCCTAAAGCTTTTAGAAAAATATGGGATCAATCATATTACTTTAGAAGAAACGATTTCGGGCCCTGAAAGGCAGGCGATAGGTAATCCAAAAGAACACTATAAGTATTGGCTTGGGGAAGTACATCATGATAATGACCAAGCCGGTTACGATCTGGCAAAGAAACTATACCAACAGGCTAAAACTAACGGTCATGAGACAATTTATCCTATTGCTATCAATGGTCACTATGGCACAGAGTCAGATATTAGAAGCAACGGTGCAAAGCGCTTTTTTGATGAAGTTGGCGTGGTGGTTCAGCAAACTGTCTACGCCGGGTGGTCAAAAGAACAAGCGCTTGATAAGACTAAGAAATTGTTGCACCGCTATCCAAAAACAAACCTTATTTGGTGTGCGTCAGATTTGATGGCGATGGGAGCTATCACCGCAGCTGCATCAAGCGCTTCACAAATAGTGTTTGGTGGGTTTGATTGGTTGTCGGATACTTTTGAGCTTATTGAACATAATGAGATGCAAGCATCCGTTGGCGGGCACTTTATGATGGGGGCTTGGGCGTTGATTTCGGTGTACGATCATTATTATGGGCACCCTTTTTGGAAGGATAACACTGAACTTGCGTTTGATTTAACTGTGATCACCAAGGAAAATCTAGCTGACTATTACTGGATAAAGTCAGCGAAAAACTGGCAATCTATTGATTACAAGGCAATGAGTCTTAGAGGAAAGCCTAAAGAGCAGTATCATTTTTCTCCTGAGCTATTAAGAAAAAGTTTGCAAAAGTAGAAATGCAGTAGTGTAAAGCGGTTGAAGCGATTACAATACGGGTTTTTACTCAAAGTGGTTGTATCGTGACAGAGCAAAAGCGCCTCAATAAATACATCAGTGAAACAGGATTCTGCAGTCGTCGAGAAGCTGATGACTTAATCGCCTCAGGTCGTGTCAAAGTAAATGGAATTCTACCAGAAATGGGCACCAAAGTGTCTGATGCTGACACTATCATCATTGATGGTAAGCCTCTGAAAGCAAAGCCAAAGGCTGTATTTATTGCTTATAATAAACCTGTAGGTGTAACTTGTACCACCGAGCGTAAAATCAGAAGTAATATTGTCAGTGCAATTAACTATCCTGAGCGTATTTTCCCTATTGGTCGCTTAGACCGTCCATCCGAAGGATTAATTTTCTTGACCAACCAAGGCGATATGGTCAATAAAATCCTTCGCGCCGGCAATAACCATGAAAAAGAGTATGAGGTTGTGGTCGATAGGCCTATTGATGAGCGCTTTGTAAAACGTATGTCCTCTGGTGTTCCAATCCTTGGCACCGTCACAAAGCCTTGTAAAGTACGTAAAACCGGGGCTAAGTCTTTTACCATTGTATTGACCCAAGGCTTAAATCGCCAAATTCGCAGAATGTGTGAATATCTAGGATTTGAAGTAACACACCTTAAACGTATTCGGATAATGAATATCGATCTAACAGGCCTTAGCTCTGGTAAGTGGCGCCACCTTAACGAAAACGAAATGCGAGCGATTAATCACGCCACAGAGTCATCGAGTAAAACGCAAGAGGCATCAGCGGGTGCTGGTGCGGGAAAACAGCATGATAAGCCTAGCAGTGAAGTTGGTCGTCCAAAGCAAGATAGGCGAGCGCATAACAGCAAAGATCGAACAACTGAACTCGACAAACAAAATAGCGTTAAGTCTAAGCCAAAAACGCGAAATGGTGAACAAAATCACAGTCACAACAAACGTAAGTCAAGCCCAAAGCACAATACTAAGCCTGCAAAAAGGGTCAAAGGTACTTTGTCCTTAAATAAGAGTAAGTAATCTGAAGTTCGGACAATTAAGCAAAGAGTAGGGCAATGTAAAGCCCCTTGACAGCTTAATTAGAATGGGCAAAACGAAATAAATAAGGGCTATAGAAATAGCCCTTATTACATTTACTCAAACTGTTACTTTTCATCATCAGGTAGAGTAACGTTCAATTCTAATACTGCTAAGTCATCCTCGTTTTGTTCAAACTGGACGTTGACAGCATCCGAATCTACTTTCACATATTTACGAATAACATCGAGGATATCTTGCTTAAGTTGTGGTAAGTAGTCAGGTGTACCACGCTTTGAGCGTTCGTGCGCAACGATGATTTGCAGTCGCTCTTTCGCTAATGATGCGCTATTTTTTTTCTCAGAACGAAAATAATCTAGTAATGACACCTTACCCTCCAAAGATCCGTTTGAAGATACCTTTCTTCTCAACTTGTAAGAAGCGGAAATCAACGACTTCACCTAATAAGCGGTTAATTGCATCGCTGTATGCTTGGCCTGCATCAGACTCTTGGTCTAAGATAACCGGTTGACCTGAGTTCGACGCATTAAGTACTGCTTTTGATTCAGGTATTACACCTAGTAAGTCAATCGCTAGAATTTCTTTTACATCGTCTACCGACAACATTTCACCGCTATCTACCCGCTCTGGGTTATAACGTGTAAGCAATAGGTGTTCCTTAACCGGCTCTAGGCCCATTTCAGCGCGCTTCGACTTGCTTTGTAGAATACCTAAAATACGGTCTGAGTCACGAACGGATGAAACTTCAGGGTTAGTTGCTACCACGGCTTCATCAGCGAAGTACAATGCCATCATTGCGCCTGCTTCAATACCCGCTGGTGAGTCGCAAATGATGAAATCAAATTCTTCTTTCATTTCATTTAGCACACGCTCAACCCCTTCTCGAGTGAGGGCGTCTTTATCACGAGTCTGAGAAGCTGGAAGAATATAAAGTTTTTCAACGCGCTTATCTTTAATCAATGCTTGATTTAGGTTTGCTTCACCGTTGATAACGTTGACAAAATCATAAACAACGCGACGCTCGCATCCCATGATTAAGTCGAGGTTTCTAAGACCAATATCAAAATCGACAATGGCTGTTTTATAACCCTTTAGCGCTAAGCCAGTACCAATTGCTGCACTTGACGTTGTCTTACCAACACCGCCTTTACCTGAAGTTACGACAATAATTTTTGCCATCTGATTTATCCTTTGACCAAAGCTGTAATTTTTAATGATTCGTCTTGTTGTGTTATTTGAGCAGCTTGACCCCAGTGTTCACCTTGCAGCGAATCACTGATCCAATAACTCCCGTTTATAGACACCAGCTCAGCTTCTAAGCGCTGACAGAATATACTCGTGTCTTCTTGGCCTTGCGCACCTGCGATTGCACGACCACGTAAAGTACCGTAAATGTGCACGTTACCATCGGCGATAACTTCTGCACCATGACTTACAGCACCTAGCACGATCAGATCACGGTCTTTAGCATAAATTTGCTGACCACTACGTACCGTTCCGTTCACAATTTGAGCAGGAAGATAAACTTGTTTTTCTACTACTTCTGCTGCTTGAGATTGTGATGGGGTACTCGGTTGCACATCCCTTGAATAGTTTAGTACAGAAAACCCGGCTTCTTTGGCTAAGTCGTGCTGACTTTGAGTACCGCTACACACACCCACTGGATTGAGCTGTAAATCGACCAGTGTTTGCTTTAACTCTTTGAATTCTACAGTTTGCTCCTGAACATCAGCTAAATTAACGACAATTGGTGCACCTTGAAAAAATTTAGGCGCTTGCGAAATTTTGCTATCAAGATCTTGCCTTAACTTGGTCAGATCTAAAGAAAACAACTGCAGTACAGAGAGTGTAAATAGATTTCCTTTTAGTTCGAATGTTTGATTTGCCATATGTACTCAAATTTCTGTTACAACCGCCGCTAAAGCCTTATCTAGCTGACTTTAGCGGTTAGTAAAACTTTCCACAACTTACTAATAGCATGGTATAGTGACCGCCCATGATTAGCAAGAATTTATAGGCTTATAATGCTCACTGCCATATACAAAAGTCCAAAAAAAGCGGATACCTATCTTTTTGTAACTAAAAGAGATGATTTTTCCAATGTCCCTGCACCGTTAATGGAAACTTTCGGCACTCCTACCTATGTCATGATTATTGACCTTGCGAGAAGAACAAAATTGGGAATTGCTGATCTTGAAACGGTTAAGCAAAAATTAACTGACGATGGGTTTTACTTGCAACTTCCACCGCATACAGAAAGCTTGCTTGATGAATTTAGAAAGCAAAACGGAGTAACAGATTCGTGATAAAAAAAATTTCCCTACTAGTAGCCTCAGTTTGCTTGTCCACATCAGTCTTTGCTAATACTCAAGCGAAGTTTGATGAATACCTCAAAAACTTAAAACAAGAAGCGATTGACAAGGGCTATACACAACAATTAGTTGATGAGGCTTTTGCAACAGCAGTATTTAAGGAAAAGGTGATTAAGGCTGATAAGTCCCAGCCAGAAATTGTCGAAACACTAGAAACTTATTTACCCAAGCGCGTCCCTGAATGGAAAATCCAACAGGCTCGCAAACTCTACAAAGAACACCAAGAATCTTTAGAAAAAATAGCAAAAGAATATGGCGTACAGGCACGGTTTATTGTTGCCCTGTGGGGCCTTGAAAGCAACTTTGGTCGTATTCAAGGCGGCTATCCAGTCATTAGTGCGTTAGTGACGCTTGCTTTTGATGGTCGTCGAGAAGCTTTGTATAAAAGACAGTTGTGGGCTGCGCTAGATATTTTAAGAGATGGTCACATCGGTCTGGATGATTTCAAAGGATCGTGGGCAGGAGCAATGGGTCAAACTCAGTTTATGCCAACTTCATTTACGTCTTATGCTGTCGATTATAATAAAGATGGTCGTAAGGACATTTGGACGACACAAGAAGATGCTTTTGCGTCAATAGCCAATTACCTGAAAAGTGTGGGCTGGAACGACGATCTCACTTGGGGTCGCCAAGTTAAGCTACCTGAAGGTTTTGACAATAGCTACATTTTAAAGCGTGGTACTAAAACGCACAGCGAATGGTTAAAAGAGTGGAGTAAATCAGAGCGTTCATTGCAGGAGTGGCAAGCGCTTGGTCTTCGTAGGATGGATGGCACTGACTTGCCAAAAGTGAATATCACAGCCGCTTTAGTGATGCCAGATGACGCCAATGGCCGGATGTACTTGGCTTATGACAATTACAAGGCTTTAATGAATTGGAATAGATCTTATTACTTTGCCTCAAGCGTTGGATATTTATCTGACAGAATAGGTTACCCAAAGATTTAGCTACAAAGTCAGACTTAGCCCGCTCGAATAGCGGGCTTTTTTATGCCTATTTATTGGATGATAAAGCTTGCTTCGCAGGCATTAGATTTGCAGTAAACAAAAAAGACATATAGCAAAGACGAGTAGTATTCATAAAGCAATAAAAAAGGCAGCGTCCAACTCGCTGCCTTTTGGTTGGGCTAATGTATGCAAGTGTCAATAGTAGGACAAAGGTTGAACCTTGCCCCAAAAGACTCGGTACGAAAATAGCGTATATGCAATTAAGGTCGGCACCACAATGACTACGCCATATAATAAGAAAGTAAGAGCCGATGCGTCAGCGACCGCTTCGAAGATGGTTAGCTTGCCTGGCACTACGAATGGGTAAAAGCTATAAACTAAGCCGAAGAAGCAAAGCACAAAGATAAATGCTGAAATCAGGAACGGTAACCAAGCACCATTATCCGGCGACTTTGGTAGTTTCTGTAACACAAGTTCTAAAATTACAAAGAGCGACAAGCAAATAATCGGGGCTGGTAATACGACTAAGGCCATCGGGAGGTCAAACCAACGCTCATAGATCCACTCATTAATCGCTGGGTTGATGATAGAAACGAGCAACACCCCAACAAAGGCTACTCTCGCAAATTTTTTGCACCAGCTAATCGCATCTTGCTGCAATTGCCCTTCACACTTCATAATTAGCCATGCTGAACCAATCAAGCCATACGCGCAGACAACGCCAATTCCACTAAAGACCGCAAATGCATGGGCAAGAGGGGTATTTTCAAAGCCTATGACATAAAGCCCCAGCATATACCCTTGCGCAAACGAGGTGAGTAGCGACCCAAATTTAAATACTTTGTCCCACCGCCTTTGGCGTTTAACTCTCGCTTTTGCTCTGAAATCAAAAGCGACACCACGCATAATTAAGCCAAAGAGTAAAAACACAACAGGAATGTAGAGCGCCTGCAAGATCATACTATGGGCTTGAGGAAATGCGATAAATGCGAGGCCTACAGCTAAAACTAACCACGTTTCATTAGCATCCCAAAATGGACCGATAGAGGCTATCATAGTGTCTGCGGTTTCTTTATCGTCCAGCGGGATCATCATGCCAACGCCAAGGTCGTAACCATCTAATATTGCATAAACAAGCACAGCGAGTGCCATCAAACCGGCATAGATGAGAGATAGATATTCCGGATTAAACACGAGTCACCTCCTCAGCAAATTCCTTCATGTCGTACTCTTCCACTTCTACAGACTTGCTAGCAGTGTGGAACAAAGTGCGAATATAAGCGTACAGTAAGATTGCATATATCGTCAGATAGCCAATGAGTGTAAATAAGACGTTTTCTGAGGCAATTGTTGTGACTGCATCTTCAACTCTTAAGATACCACTGACGATATAAGGTTGGCGGCCAATTTCTGTGACATACCAGCCTGCGAGGGTAGCGACCCAGCCTGAGAAAGTCATCGCAACAAGCGTTTTCAGTTGCCACTTCGGTAACTCGCCCTTTTTCCATAATGTAAAACGAGTGACAAACGCAACTAAGATCATCAGCATGCCCATCCCAACCATGATTCTAAAACCGAAAAAGACGGGCTTAACAGGTGGGTGTTCACCTTTAAATTCATTAAGCCCTTTAATTTCACCGTTAACGTCGTGGGTAAGAATAAAACTTGCCATGTTAGGAATACCGAGCGCAAAGTCGTTGCGTCTTTCTTCCTCATTCGGAATTGCGAATAATAGTAGTGGTGCACCTTTCTCTGTTTCCCAAACCCCTTCCATTGCTGCAATTTTTTGTGGTTGATGTTTTAGCGTATTTAGGCCATGCAAATCGCCAACGAAAGCCTGCAATGGAGTAAGCAGCGCCGCAACTGTTAACGCAACGGTTAGCGCTTTCTTGGGGGCATGTTTTTCATCGTTTTTCAGCATCCGATACGCACTGACACCAGCTATCAAAAATGAAGCCGTCAGCGCACTAGCTAATAACATATGGAAGAAGCGATAACCGAATGAAGGATTGAAAATAACTTCGAACCAGTCCGTGGGATATACGATACCGTCTCTAAGTTCAAAGCCTGTCGGGGTTTGCATCCAACTATTCAAAGACAGGATCCAAAATGCGGAAAGCGTTGTACCTATGGCGACGATAAAAGTGGCTAAAGTATGTATTTTAGGTGGTACGCGCTTCATGCCAAACAACATGATCCCTAAAAATGTTGCTTCCATAAAAAATGCGGTCAATACTTCATAACCGAGCAAGGGACCTGCAATATTGCCGACTTTCTCCATAAAGCCGGGCCAGTTTGTACCAAACTGGAACGACATGGTAATGCCGCTTACGACACCGAGTGCAAAGGTTAATGCAAAAATTTTGACCCAAAAGCGATAAGCTCTTAACCAAACCGGGTGTTCGGTTAGGTCATACTTGAGTTTAAAAAACGCCAGAAACCAAGCTAACGCGATGGTTATCGTGGGAAAGAGAATATGAAAACTAATATTTGCTGCGAATTGTATTCGCGACAACAACAACGTATCAAGCATGACGCACCTCGCACTTTAAGACTTACGTAATAATTTATCCTTTAAATCTATTACTTTACTCACAGAAGAACCGAGCTTCATCAACGATTGCAATTGCTCTGGTGATAGGCGTTGAAGTTCCGCTGACCACTTAGTGACGGTTTCAAGTAGGTCATGAATGGATTGCATTTGCTGCTGTGCATACACTTCTTCAGGTGAGTTGGCGCTATCTAGGATTTGGTCACGAAGTAGAGTTAGTGTTGGGTCGATTTCCCTTTTTCTTCTCTCTTCAAATACGCGGTTAGCGAGATCCCAAATAGAGCCGTTTGGAGAGTAGTATTCTTTACGGTCGCCGGGAATATGATGCACCTTAACTAGTTGCCAAGATTGCAATTCTTTTATTCCCATACTCACGTTACCGCGTGAAATTTTTAACGCATCGGCGATTTCGTTCGCTGTTAATGGTTTTTCATTAATAACCAACAAACCAACCATTTGTCCTATAGTTCTGTTGAAACCCCAACGGCTTCCCATTTCGCCGCAATGAAGTACAAAATTTTCTATTTTTGGTGATAAGTTCATTGTTCTAAACTTTCAGTAATTATTGAAACTTTAATATAAAGGTCACTTTGACTTAGATCAAGCATTAATTAAGCTCAACTACAACATAGTGAAAGTTAACCTTCCCCGAATATCTATAATTGCCATCCACTGACCGCAAATCAATATAAATTTCAAATCATTGTGATTTAATGCGGCCACAATCACACGGATTATGCTGCACAGCCTCCTACTTTTGCAGCGGTACTCACATGACACGGGAATTTATACATGTTAAGAATCCTCCTTTTCACCTTATCTATCTTTAGTTGCACTGCTTTTGCTGAGCGCGCGACAACCATATTGATCTCCATTGATGGGTTTAGATGGGATTACATTGAAAAACACGATGCAAAGAATATTGCAAATCTTGCGAAGCAGGGCGTCCGCGCGACTAAGCTATGGCCTCAATATCCGACTAAGACATTTCCGAATCACTTATCTATTGTTACGGGTTTAAAACCAATCAATCATGGCATTGTCGATAATTACTTTTGTGATAAGAAGCGTGAAGAGTGTTATAAGATGGGAATGGGTAAAGTGGATAGCTCGTGGATAAGTGGTATTCCGTTATGGAATCTTGTAAAAATGCACGGGTATAAGTCTGCCGCGTATTTCTGGCCTGAATCAGACGCTAGAATCAATGGTATGACGCCTGACTATTACTATCACTATTCAAAACAAGCTGATTACAAGAACCGTCTAAATGAAATACACAACTGGCTAAAATTACCAAAAAGCGAAAAACCATTGTTTGTCGCCAGCTACTTTTCTCTAGTGGATACCATGGGTCATGAATACGGACCAGATCATGAAAAAACGAGAGAAGCGGTACAATTTGTTGATGGCTTAATTGGAGATTTTGTCGCTGTTTTGAAAAGGGACAAAATTAAAGTGAACTTAGTACTCGTTTCTGACCACGGTATGGCAAGCGTAGAGCCAAGCAAAGCCGTGATCCTCGAAGAGCTAGATATACCTGAAGATTGGACGATAAAAAATAGCGGAACGAGGGTGTCACTTTATGCGTTAGGTGATAAAGTCCTTGAAACAGAGACGCTTATACAGCAGTTACGTAAAAAAGCGAATGGTCGTTATAAAGTATTAAATCGTGAGCGAAAACTGCAATTAAATGGCGGTGAGTCTTCTCGTATCGGTGACATTATCCTGCAAGCAAAAGCGCCTATTGTCTTTATGCAAAAAGGCAAACAAGGCTATTATGGTACGCATGGGTATGAGGTGACACCTGATATGGCCGCATTTTTTGTCGCAAGTGGCCCTGCCTTTAAATCGGGTGTAACGATAGAACAAGCTAGCAATTTAGAAGTTTACCCAACACTTACACACATTATGGGGCTTAAGCCACTTAATGAGCTTGATAGTAGGGGGGAAAACCTATTAAAGCTGGTTAGGCAGTAAAACAGGCCATTTATTGTGTTCAGAGCCGATAAATAACGAGGCTCTGAACAAAAGCAGTAAAGCGCGCTACTTTTTATTGGAAGCCTTCATTAATCGTTTTGCTAAAGCAAAGACAATATAGACAAGAACCAAGGAATTAAGGACAAGCAATGCATCTTTATCAGATACGAACATCCATATCGCCGCGAGCGCAAGGCAAGCAAGTGTAAAGTGGCCAACTAGTGGATTGGTAGTCTTTTTCTTCATTAGAACTTCGCTGTATTTATGTTCAGATTATTTTACACCTGATAGCTGAGACAATACCAATAATCCGTTCAAAAAACTAAATATTTTTGGCTATGTGGTTATAATACCGGCACACAGAATGTGCACGTTCTTATTCGTTATTGGTCTGACCAGAAGTTTGATATAGATTAACTGTTTCATTCAAACGAATAGCTAAAATGTCATGGAAGTACATTAAAGAGAATTCTTAGTGGTACAAATAAATAAAGCAAAACATTGGTTAGACCTCAAAAAGCTCATACTCATTCTTGCCACATTATGCGTATTTACTTCGTTGCTAAACGCTCTGTTCTCAAGCTACCAAGTTCAAAAGCAAGTGATGGTAAAAGATACCTTGGAGGCAAATCGCGCTTATGCAACTAAGCTCGCGGATGTTACTGATCTCTTTTTACAATCAGTTTTGATGCAATTAAAAGCGTCGAGCGAAACTATCGCCTCGGAGCTAGATAACCCAGAGTTGGTCGATAACGAACTTAAGCAAATGCTTACTCGAACTCATAGTTTTGATTCAATCGTGCTAGTCAACGCCGATGGAGAAATTATCGGTGCTCAACCCAGTTCACTCGGTGTTGTTGGGACTACGCTTATAAATGAAGCCGAAACATCGCCACTTCGTAAACAGGCACCTTTCATCGTAGGGCCATTTATCTCTCCCGCCGGAAATTTGATGGTGAGCCCAACACACCCAATGTTTGATAGAGAAGGTAAATTTGTCGGCTTTATCGCAGCTGGGATTTATCTAAAAGGAGATAATATCTTAGGGCGGCTTCTTGCTAACCACCATCATAAGGACAAAACCTATATTTTTGTTACTGGGCCAAATGGTAAACTTATTTATCATCATGACGATCATCGAATAGGACAAGATGTCACTGAAAATGAAGTTGTTGGGTCTCTGCTTAATAAAGTTTCAGGGTCAGCACAAGTGATAAATACCCAAGGCGTTGCGATGCTTGCGGGCTATGCTCTGGTTCCCACAAGTGGTTGGGGCGTAGTAGCACAACGTCCGTTAGAAGTTACCATGTCGCACCTTTCTAATACTATGCGGCACGTACTCAAAACTACCATTCCATTTACTGTACTTTTGTTAATTTGTGTACTTGGACTCGGAACCTTAATAGCAAAGCCCCTATGGCGATTAGCTAAGTTATCAGAGCAAGTGCAAGATGGTAGAAACATAGATTTTCCACATGTATCTACATGGTATTATGAAGCCGCATGGCTTTATCAGGCAATGCACAGCAGTGTTAAGAACTTAGGAGCACAGATCCAACGCTTTGACGATGAAAGAAAGCAAGATCAGCTTACTCATTTATTCAATAGACGAGGAATGGAAAAGTGGCTGGAGACTGCCTATGAGCAGCAAACTCCGTTTAGCATTATTGCGCTCGATATCGATCACTTCAAACATGTGAATGATACTTACGGCCACGATGTTGGTGATGTAGTAATCAGAAAACTCGCCGAGCTGATGCGCACTAATGCACGTGAACAAGATCACTTATGTCGTAGCGGTGGAGAAGAGTTTTTAATGTTTTTGCCATATGTAGACATTGATAAAGCAGACATAATTGCAGAACGCTTGCGTGCATGTACCGCTGAAACTGAGTTTGGTGAAGCTGGGCATATTACGATTTCACTTGGTATCTCTCACTGGCCGCTGTGCTCTGAGGATTTGCATCATGCACTTAAACTTGCAGACAGAAGTCTATATCAGGCGAAAGCAAACGGCAGGAACCGTGTTGAACATGCCGTTTTAGCCAATCACAATGTAGCATAATTGGAAATTTGATATTAAAAAGTGAAATTTGCTCCGAATATCGGTAAGATGCGTTGCAATTTTACCGTTACCAAATTTGGAGCTGTACTTTCCATGGCAAAAACATTGAAAGTTCCTCATACACTAGTCCTGCTACTAGGTATGATGCTAATTGCATTACTGTCGACTTGGATTATTCCACAAGGCTTTTTTGATACTGCAACTACTGACTCTGGCAGGCAGGTTGTGCTTGCTGGTACCTACCATATTGCAGAAGAGTCTGTTCATCTTACACCTTGGGATCTGCTAAAAGCTATTCCTCGTGCGTTTGCTGCTGCGCAAGACGTAATCTTTTTCGTTATGATTGTTGGTGGTGTACTCGCAATCGCACGTGCAACAGGCACCGTTGATGCGTTGATCGGTCGTTTACTTGAGAAAAATGGCGATAAACCACAAAAACTCATTTTTATGGTAGTGTTCTGTTTTGCAATCGCGTCAAGCGCTATTGGTACAGCAGGCGAATACATCCCGTTTGTGCTGATTTTAGTTGCACTCTGTAAAGCAATGAAGCTAGATGCCATGACCGCTGTTGGTATGATCATTGCCGGCTATGGTATTGGTTACGGTGTCTCGGCATTCAACCCATTTACGGTATTAATTGCTCAGCAAATTGCTGAAGTACCTGTCTATTCGGGCATATGGTTGAGATTTGCTATTTTTGTTCCATTTGTACTGATTGGCTTTCATCATGTATGGAGCTATACAAAAAAGGTACGGCAAAACCCTGAGCACTCTATGATGAAAGACGTGCCTTGCCCACTGGCAGGTCAGGCTGCGCCAAGCTATCCGCAGCTTAATGGTCGTCATAGAACTATTCTACTTACCTTCATTGTTACGCTTGTCTGTGCGGTTTGGGGTATTGCGACTCAAGGATGGTATCTCTACGAACTAGGTGGCTTATTTATCGCCTGGGGTATCGTTATTTCAATTCTTGGTAAACTTTCAGCTGATGAAGCCGCAAACCGATTTATCGAAGGAGTCTCAGATCTTGTTACTACTGCAGTGCTTATTGGTGTAGCTCGTGGTATTGCACTAATTCTAGAGGATGGTCAAATTCTTCATACGATTGTACATGGTCTTTCAACACCACTTTCTTATGTCGCTGCGGAAGTTTCAGCTGTTGGTATGTTACTTATCCAAACGCTTTTAAATATGTTCATACCTTCGGGCTCTGGTCAGGCTTATGTTACCATGCCATTGATGGTTCCAGTAGGTGACCTAGTTGGTGTACCAAGGCAAGTTGCAGTACTTGCGTATCAGTTTGGTGATGGTTTCTCAAACATGATAGTACCGACCAATGCAGTATTAATGGGGATACTCGGCATGGCTGGCGTCCCATATACCCATTGGTTTAGATTCTGTATGCCGTTAATGGCTAAACTCATGGTAGCAGCGGCAACTGTGTTGGTACTCGCTGTGATGTTTGGTTATGGCTTGGACGTGCAACCACAACTGTAGATAAACAAATTTTCTTCTTAGATAGCGCCAATGGGCGCTATCTTGCTTTTACTAGACTCAATTTCTTTTCAAAAAGCAAATTTATTGATCTGTATTTATATTCTATGTAGTTTAATAAGCTATTATTATTTATTAAACAAAAATCTTGGTCGAGAATTAGCCATACAGACTTCTATGAATTTAACGTTTAGCCATTTTTACAATTTAACATCCACTAATCAGCGATATCAATTTGCATTGAAACAGCTGTTTGAACGGTTTGATGCGGATCATTGTTTTGTGGGTAAGTTTATCGATAACGATAAGCGCGTAAAGACCGTTATGTACCTGGCGGATGGTAAAGAAGTCGATAATATTATTTATGACCTAGAAGGGACGCCGTGTTTTGATGCTAAAGCAAGTAACGAAGTGTGCAGTGTTACCAGTGGCTTGCAACAACTTTATGAAGAAGATGAAATTCTTCGTGTTCTTAGTATAGAGGGGTATTTAGGGGTAACGCTAAGGGCCTTAGATCACAAACCAATAGGAATAATGGTCTGTTTGTTTAATAAAGAAAAACAAGTCAGCTTTGAAGAAAAATTGTGGTTTCAAGAGTTAGGACACCTGATCTCAACGGAGCTTAACCACAATTTAGAATTGACTAAACAAGGTATTTTACTAAAGCAACTTGCAAAAGGTGAGCAAATAGCGGACCTATGCACATGGACATGGCAACTTAAACAAAATAAGCACTACTTTTCCCCCCACCTAAATCATCTACTTAAGACAAAAGCTCATTCTCCGTCGCTGTCATTATTGCTCGATAAACTCACGATAGAAGATAGTGAAAGGCTGCGGATTGCATTAGAAAAAGTGAGGTTAGGTGCCGTTCGCAATACTGATTTGCAACTTTCATTGGCCGCTCGCACGGAAAATCATGGGTTATTAAGAATTATTGGGCAAGTAGAGTCTGATGAGCAGCATAGCGATGAGTTTGTATTCACTGCGACTATTCAAGATATTAGCTATATTTCATCGCTAAATAAACAGCTCGAACTCACTAATGTTGTGTTTGAGCATGCTACAGAAGCCATTATGATCACCAATAATGAAAATAAAATCATTATGGTGAATCGTGCTTTTGAGCGGCTAACGGGTTATACCGGCTACGAATTATTGGGCCAAGACCCCGCGGTGTTATCATCTGGTAAGCAAGATAAATCATTCTATGAAGCCATGTGGGCATCATTGAGCACGGTTGGCCATTGGAAAGGAGAGATCCACAACCGTCGCAAGAACGGTCAGATTTATCCTGAGGAATTAACACTGAGTGTGGTGAAGGATGAGCAAGGTCGAGTTGCTAACTACGTCGGCATTTTTAGAGATATTACCGAATGGAAGCGGAACGAGTCTCAACTTACCTTCTACGCCAACCATGAACCATTAACAGCATTATTAAATCGCCGCAGTTTTATGCAGCGATTGGAAGAACAAATATCGGGCTCTAGAAGTAACAATACCAGTTGTTCACTGCTTTTCATTGGCTTAGACAGGTTTAAAGAAGTGAACGATGTTTTTGGTCCGGAGATTGGCGATAAGGTACTTATTTCTGTAGCTAAACGATTAAAAAATGCAGTTCGCCAAAATGACATTATCGCAAGATATGGTGGTGATGAATTTGCGCTATTGCTCACTCATAGCGATGTAGAAAGCGCGCTTAAAATTGCTCAAAAGCTTTCACTGAAACTTTCTCAGCCCTATGTATTTAATGAAATTACTATAGAAGTCACTTGTTCTACAGGTATTGCACAGCTCGAGGCAGGCTCTCGGATCACCGCGGCTAACTTACTCAGAAACGCAGCGCATGCACTCAATAGCGTGAAAAAGACCGAGCGCGGACAGGTAGCCTTACACAATGCGGCAATTCAAAATGCCTATTTAAATAAAATAAAGCTTAAAGACAAGTTAAAGCAGGCACTGAAAGAAGGAGCGCTTACTGTTTATTATCAACCGATCGTTAATGCTGATACCAACCACATCACAAAGTTTGAAGCCCTAGTACGTTGGTTTGATGATGAATACGGAATGGTATCACCAGGTACTTTCATTCCTATTGCTGAAGAATTTGGTCTTATTCATTTAGTTGGACAGTTTGTACTTGAGCGTAGTTGCCAAGACTTAGCAAAGATCCACCAAGCTGGTTTTACAGAGGTTGGGATCTCTATTAACCGTTCTGTTAGTGAGTTTAAAGCCAGTATTAATCAGGTGAAGTTAATTACCAGCGCCATCGAAAAAGCAAAGATCCCGTATGAAGCAATTACCATTGAAGTTACCGAATCGCTTGCTACAAATCGCTATACTTGGAAAACGCTTAATCAACTGAGGGAACATGGGATCAAGGTTTCGCTTGATGATTTTTGTACTGGCTATTCATCATTAAGTAACTTGATAGAAAATCAGGTGGATTACCTAAAAATAGACAAAAGCTTTGTCGACAGCCTGATGTCTGATTACAACAAACAAGTAATGATTGACTGCCTCATTAAGCTCAGTGATAAGTTGGGAATTGGTGTGATAGCCGAAGGGGTAGAGCAGTTTACTCAACTCGAAAAATTACGAGAGCTCGGTTGTCATCACATTCAAGGATTCTTTTACAGTCCCGCAAAACCAATAGATGCCTGTCTTGAGCTACTCACAACAGACGCTTTTGCTGAACAAACACAAAGTGCGTTAGAAAAATAAAGGTGTGATATTTTGATATCACACCTAAAAATAGCAGATTGCTTCTGCGTCTTTATTACAGCAGTGGTTTTATCAGCGCTGTGATCGCTTTAATGTGATCATCACGGTCGTTTAGTGCGGGAATATAGCGATACTTTTCGCCGCCAGCAGACTCAAATACCTCTCGGTTTTCAACTTCTAACTCTTCGAGTGTTTCTAAGCAGTCTGCACTAAAAGCCGGACTTAAAATAGCGACGTTTTTAATACCTTGACTGGGAAAACTCTCAAGTGTTTTGTCCGTATAAGGTTGTAACCATTCTGCTTTACCAAAACGACTTTGAAAGGTAGTTATTACTTTTTCTTTATCAAGATTAAGTTTTTCAACGACTAAGCGAGTCGTTTGCTGACAAAAACAGTGATACGGGTCGCCTCTATCTAAAAATAGCTTTGGTGTACCATGATATGAAAATACCAATTTATCCGGCTCCCCATTCGCCTCAAGATCTTCGCTAATGGAATTAGCTAAAGATTCGATATAGAGCGGATGTTTGTGATAGCCATTAATAAAATGTAGCTCTGGTACCCAGCGCCAACCTCTTAGCACCTTTGAGATCTGATCAAAGGTTGAGCCTGTCGTTGCACTGGAATATTGAGGATATAGTGGCACGATGATAATTCTTGTGATGCCTTTTTCTCTTAATTTCTCAAGCCCTGATTCAATTGACGGGTTGCCATAGCGCATGGCGAGTTCAACTTCGATGTTTTCAAAACCTTCACTGCGTAACTGCTTCTTTATTTTATCAGTTTGCGCTCGACTAATGGTTATCAACGGGGAGCCCTCATCGGTCCAAATTGATTGATAGGCATGTGCTGACTTTTTAGGGCGAACACGTAAAATTATGCCATGTAAAATCATTAACCAAATTAGCCTTGGAATTTCGACTATACGGGGATCGGAGAGAAACTCCGCAAGATAAACTCTAAGTGCCTTAGCCGTCGGTGCATCCGGGCTACCTAAATTCGTAATAAGAACGCCCGTTTTGGAATTAAATCGGCCTTCATGGGGATTATCTGTAATGGCTGAAAAGCGAGACACTTAACGCTCCTTAGATTATCATTTTATTAGGATTATTTTACAAGAAAGGCTATACGGGAGTAAGCCTAATTTCGATCTAAACTGGCATAAATCAATTTGCGCCTAAAATTAACTCACACTATAGTTGTAATTATCGTTAATTAATCCCTTCTCTATTGCTATTCATGGATTGAGGGCGTATTTTTCTGCAAATATTTAAGGGAAAATCAATTTTTTGTTAGTTTTGGACTTGTCTAATGAGAACCAACCACCCAGTAACCCAAAGAGAAAAAACCTTTCCTCGCGATGTAAAACTCATCTCCGTCACTGATCTGAAAGGAAATATTATTGACTGCAATCAAGCGTTTGTTGATGTTAGTGGATTTTCTCGTGATGAGTTAGTTGGTCAACCTCATAATATAGTACGACATCCAGATATGCCACCTGTGGCGTTTCAAACAATGTGGACGCAGCTTAAAACAGGCAAGCCATGGATGGGGATCGTAAAAAACCGCTGTAAAAATGGTGATCACTACTGGGTAGATGCCTATGTAACGCCAATAACAGAAAATGGCAAAATCATTGGCTATGAGTCGGTTAGAAGCTGCCCAGATAGGGCTACGGTTGAACGGGCAAGTCAACTTTATACAAACGTAAATACTAATAAAGGAAGCAGTTTCGGTCTTCCCAAATTACGCGTGGTTTGGCCAGTCTTTAACATCATCTCATCACTGGCACTTTGGTATTTTGCTTCTGAGTCTGCAGGATTTTTTTGGTTGATGGCAAATATGCTGGCATATTCAGCCTATGCAACTTGGCGCGATAAAGAACAGCTGAGAAGACTAGAATCTGAGTTGGCGCACAGTTTTTGCGATGAGATATCTGAGCAAGTTTATTCGACTTGGGATGGTACTATGGCATCAATCCAAGTCCGCTTAAAGAGCGAAAGGGCACACCTAGATACAATTCTTACGCGTGTTGAACATGCGGCGCAAAACGTATCTAAAGGAGCGCATACGGCGAGTAAAGAAGCGCGAGCCACCTATGCTGATTTACAAAAGCAGCAAACTGAGACTGAGCTTGTTGCCACAGCAATGAATGAAATGACAACAACCATCAACGATGTCTCTAACAGCGTGCAACTGAGTGCTAAAGATGCTCAGAACTCCCTTGATTTGACTTCTCAAACAGAACAGATCGCTAATAAAACCAAAATTGCTTTTGGTGATTTAAGTAATACCATTGCTGACATCCGCAATTCTGTTGAAGGTGTCTCTAAACAAACTGATAAAATTGCAGCAGCCGCACAAATTATCGAACAAATCGCTGAGCAAACTAATTTGCTAGCACTAAATGCAGCAATAGAAGCTGCGCGAGCTGGTGAGCAAGGTAGGGGCTTTGCAGTAGTTGCTGATGAAGTTAGACATCTAGCACAGCGCACACAAGAGTCGACGAAAGAGATCCATGCAATTATTGAAGAACTAACCAGCAGCACACAAGCGTCAGTAGATATTGCTCAGCAAGGCCAAGAAGAATCGCTTCACGGTATTGAACAGCTGAATCAAAGCACCGATATGCTACAACAAATCACCCAAGCGGTTATCCAAATTAGTGATATGTCGATGCAAATTGCAACTTCGGTTGAGCAACAAGCAGCCGTGTCTGATGACATTAATCAGCAAGTCGTAAACATTGCACAGCTTGCAAACAACAGCCTAGATAGCGCGGACAAAGTGCATCAAGAGAGTAAAGACCTAGAATCGACTGCTAAAGAAATGCACGAGTTGATTGTTCGTTTTAAGCGTAAGTGAGTTTTAGTATAGCGCACTGATTTACTGAAGACTTAAAAGGGCATTCTCGAATGCCCTTTTAAGTCTTAATCTGATCTGTAATTTTTCCTTTTAAGCAACTTGTTATACATGTATCAATTATTAGACTATAGAGTCGTCAACGTTCGTTTAAAAACATCAAAAGCGTCGTAACCTTTCTTGGGAAAAGTCTTTACTAACTAAAGAAGGTGAAGATGCTTTAAGTCGGCAGGCTGGTTCTGAATTAAATAAGTAGTATAATTCTTTACACTTTTTACTTAGAACCATGATTATATATAGGATGAAGATCGATCTGATGACGAAACAAGTAAAGTAGGCGCTGTTATCCAAATGCTTAATAATTCACAAATATCAGCACGGCAACCGACGTAGTTGCTTAATCTACAACAAATCTGGCTCTGAAATAAATGGGCAAGGGTCGGTGTTTTTACTCGAAGTGGTGAGTCATGCATGTAGGGTGACACCCTTGGCTATGTTTACAAAATTTTGGCGAAGTATGACGCTAGTCAGTTTTCACCGTTTAGCACGGCGCGTTTTGTTCCCAGTGTTCAGTTGCACCACTACCGATATTCCGCCTGATATCACTTGGTAGTACATGCGCATTTTTAACTTTTCCTTATTAAGTTGTAACTTAATTAATATCTTCCTTATTTCCAGTTAGTGAATGTATGTTTGAAAACACGCAATAAAATTATTGACTCAATAATGGTAAGTAAACGCATATTTATAGTGTAGTTGAATGGTGATAGAATAAAGTACTTTTTGATTAAAAAATTGACTGGTGTTTTTTATTTTGCTAGGTTATTTCTGCGGTCGATTTGGTCGTAAAAATGGATTAAAAAAGGAAAATAAAATGAATTTAAAATTAAATAAAAAGAAACTCAAACATTTATCAAAAAATCTTGGAGCGTTGCCATCAGAGATGACAAATAATGTCGCCGGTGGCCGATCAAAAGATAACGATGACTTACATACTATCGAAGTATCAGGCTGCGGCCCATGTCTTACAGATGGTACCTGCAACACAGGTGCTTGTGATAGGTATACAAACTAGGAACTAGTATAAGAAAGTTATAAATTTTGGCGTGCTTAACGAGCATTATTCGCGCCAATCTGTAGCCAAAGTTTACTAATCCCTGGACCTTACAGTTGTAAGTTTACCTATATTCCTACTCATAGTAGTGATTCATCTCAGTGTTGTAGCCGATGCTTTTCTCAGAAAAATAGTGGACTATCTTATCTTCGTAAATGAGTTATCGTTTACAGTAGGGCAAATGATGTTGTTAGTCCTTTAAACAAAATTTTTTAGTTTGTTTTTGGTGAAAAGTGAGTTAGCTGGGCGCCTGCTTTATCTTTTCTTATATCTATATCTTGCGTTTTAACCCCGATTTGGCACGCTCTTTAATATTGGTTTGAATATAAATTTGATCTGTTGTTGCGATTTTAGCGTGACCTAAATCTTCAGATAGATGTTTTAGCGGGCGGTGTTGCGCATCATGCGTTGCACCTGTATGTCTTAGCCAGTGTGAAGTTGCGGCTTCGAGTTGCTCTGACTCTTCTGTAAAGCCATCTTCCTTTAGTTTAGCCACTGCTAAGTCAAAACTTTGCTGAACAATACGGCGTAATTGACGAACGTTCATACCGCCTTGGCCCCTTAGTTTATGAACAATTGGGTAGGGCTCATCAACGCGAGGTAGGGCGCTTAACCCCCGGTACTGCCGGTAACGCTTTAAATAACTGATAAAGTCTTCGCTAAGCGTTACATCCCTTAGCTTATTGCCTTTACCCATAATTCTTAGGTACCAAAAGTCATCTTGATCTTGCCAAAAGTGGCTCATTACTGGTGACCAATGAGGGCGGTCAGATAGCTCTGAAATGCGTAAATACAAGCCTTTTAAGCAAGCTAATACGAAAAGATTTCGTTCTAGGTCCGGCTGCTGTTCACTTAAATCACGTGTTACACCAAAAACATATTCCCATTGCAAATCACTCAGCGTATCAGGAAGGTTGATTTGCGATTGAACCACTAAATACGGGCTATTTTTCTTAACCACTGGAACAAAGTTAGCAAATGATTTTTCTTCTAAAATGGCAAACTTGTAAAACACATTGAGCGCGGTAAACATTGCTGCCAACGTTTGCTGGCTAGCGCCGTTTTCTTTGAGAACAAATGGTCGCCAATTTTCGTTAACCTGACGGATACCTTGGTTTTGCTTATAACGCCACTGCACAGAAGTTTGTGTCCATGCGTTATCTGGCTCTACCACAAAATCCACATATGCCTCGATGTCTTCGCGTTTTAGCTCAAACACTGACTTCTCAGCAACCAGCCACGACCATAAATAAAAGCGCTCAAGCTCATTACGAAAGCGGTTAAAAGTAGCTTCAGACTTACGACCGTAAACATACAAAAACTGAAATAGGAACTGTAGCTCGCTATGTACCGGTATTGATTTACCTTGACGAGCCAAGAATTTTTCCAGCTCTGGATATTCATGCCCAAGCGTATCATCTTCAAGATGGGCGATTTGATACCTAAGCTGCTTTAAGGTGTCGACCAATGGTAAAATCATGATAAGTCCGATATTGGTTAGTATTGGACATATTATAGTGACATCTACACATATTATGCAATACTGTGTAGATAAGCCTATAATTTATATTATGTTAAATAAAAGGGTCGCGTCATTTATTTGCAATAAGGGCGCCAAAACGAAAAAAGCGAGGGTTTCCCCTCGCCTTGTCTACAGTCTACTTGTTTCTTAATTTATTCGCAGTAGTTGGCTACGTACGTTAAGTCGTTGATGTGCTCAGGGCCATCCATTACAAAGGTTGCTTCTGCAGTGTTTGGATCTAGTGTGTAGATCTTCGCGTCTTCACCTGAGTTACGGCCAGATACGTATAACGTGCCGTCTGAGCTTACTGCTAAACCCGATGCCCAATTTACACCATGCTCGCCAACGAGATCTAAAGACATGTCGCCTTTATCTAGTGTGTAAAGTGCTTTACCTGTTAGTACGTAAATCACGTTAGTATCTGCTGAATAAGCGATATCACCGTGTGAGAAGTCGTCACCTGCATAGCTTAGCTTTCCAAGCACTGTTTTTGCGCCTGTTTGCATGTCAAACTCATAAAGATAAGTTTTGCTGCTTGCAAGTAATTTAGTACCGTCTGGCGTTACTGCTGAACGGTATAATGGCCATGAAACTGCACTAGCAGCTAAAGTCTGCTCTGCACTATCTAGTGAAACCTTCCAAAGTGATGAAGCTTTAGATGCACTGTCGTTTTGTTCCATAAAGTAAAGTGCACCATTGTGCGCAGCAATGTTTGAAGCTGTATTAGCGACGCCATCAACGTATGCATAGGTACCATTAACCATGTCGAATTTATAAACATAGCTATTGCTGTCTTCACCAAAGTTATTGATGCCATACACGCCTACTTTACAAGTTACTGGAGGCTCTGGAGGTGTAACGTCTTCCTCTTCTGTTACGACTACGTTGTCTAGTAACGCACCATATGAGTCAGAAGTGCCTAACCCCTGAAAGCGTAATTGTGTCGAACTACCAGTTGCTTCAACCGTATACTCGTACTTTGTCCAGCCTCGGGTCGTTGCATTCATCGTCACTAGTGTGTTGTCACCAAACCATGCACGTGCACGATTAGTTGAGTTATTGTTTACCACTCGAGGCGAGTAATAAAAACTCACTTTATACTTTTTTCCAGCAGTTGTTGGGATATTCTGGTAGATTGTATAATTTGCAGTTGAGTCAAGCTCTAGGTATTGATTGCCGTTTTGAGGCACGATAATACCAAGGCTTTGCTTTTGAATTTCGAATCTGGCACCCTCTCTATTCCAACCTTGGAGGTTGTCAAATAACGCCCAATCACCAGAAATATTGCCTGATGTTTCAAACGAGCCGTTAACGACTAAATTGTCGGCAGCACTTGCTGTACCAACAACTGATATTAACGCTAAGGTTGTAAAGTTAAGTTTCATAGCCACTCCAATAAAATAGAGTTAATGTAAATTTTTTGTTTACAATAACATCACTTAATATACTACCATTGTCGTATTTTTTGAGTCAGCGGTCAATGAATAACCGAAAAACCAGATTTTATGGTGTTTTACGTCTTTAAATAGACTTTTTAATTGGTACTTTAGTATTGTTTTCTTGGCGTGGAAAATAGATGTCGAAACCTATCCGTCATTTTGACCGAGACTAGGGTTTCGTATAGCGAGGTCATTAAAGCTAATGGTTAACGGTACATCTAAGAGCGTTTGTTTGGTTGCAGTAATGAAAGTCTAAGTAGTAGTTGTCCTTGGAAGGTGACTGGCCAAGCGCTATCGTATTGTAAAGTAATTCCGCTCCTTTTCGGCCCATTTCGAAGGGGTTTTGGCCAATATTGATTGTTGAAAGTCCCTTTTCCAAAGCTTTAAGTTGCATCTCTTCTGTATCTGCGGAAATGATCACAGCATTGTTATTTTTGATCTTCTCTTTGTATGGTAATACGCGTTCAATATAATTAGAGTGAAATTGAGCGAAGCCAGCGACAGCAATAAAAATCGGGGGATTTTCATAACTTAGCAAGGTCAATAGTTGGCTTATCGCATCTTCGCGTTTACCCATTGTGTAAAGTGTGCATCGTTCGTACTCTTGCCACCCTTGCTTGAGATCATTCTCTGTTTTTGTAAGGTTGTCTATTGTATGTGTAGAGAGTGCATATCTAACGCCATTGATCCTTTTATCCAAATTAGGTGTTGAGTGATGACCTGTTTGAATACAAAACGATTGAAGCGCGGCCTTTTTATAAGGTTTAGCGGCTTCTCCAAGTGCAACACCAAATGCAAAGTTATCGGTTCCTACATAGGCGAGACGGTAATCTTTATGCTCTGTTAAAAGGTCAGAGTCAAAAGTGATCACTGGTATCTTCAATTGCTTTGCCTTTTTGAGTGAACGTGACACGAGATAGTTTGAATCGGTAGTTGATATTAATAACCCGTCTACCTTTTTACTCAATAGTTCATTAATGATTAGGCTTTGCGTTCTAAAATCTTGATAGTCGTCTGCACCATCGTAGATACACTCTACATTTGGATGTTGTTTCGCAAAGTCTACACACCCTTTATACGATTGTTCATAAAAGGTGTCATTTTTAGTTTTGCCTACAACCGCGATGGTTATTTCCGCTTGAGTACTTTGGCTCAGTATCGCAAACAATATTAGCCCAAATACCAAGGTACAACGGGAGAATAGATTTTCCTTTAACTTCATGTTTAGAATGAAATAATTTTCTTAAACTACTGCAAGCATAACGTAGATTTTTAGTAACGCAAATGAGGACAGCATTCCATCTGGCGCTCACTAGTGCATCGCAGCATTTTTCAATACAAATTGATGAGCATCCATATAGCTTTTAATAGCACTTTGCGCAATTCGTATCGTCGCGGGTACATCAGTACTACCTTTATGAATGCAAAATACCTCCACTTTTTCCAGCTCGAATTCGGGATCTACTCGCTCCAGGTTATGATTATTAAATGCGATGATTTCTGGCACTAATCCAATACCCAAACCGCTTTCAATGAGCCCTATTGTATCGCTAACGGAATTGGTTTTGTGATGTGCTTTGAATGAAAGCTGTTTAACGATATTTTGTGTTGTATGTATAAATTCATAATTTGTGACTTTGCTTTCCCAAGAGTTTGCAATGTAAGGAGCGGTTGTGTCGTTAAATTCACTGTCCTTTGCTTTATATAGCACGTCTCTAAATGAACCAATATATTGTTGTGATTGCTCCACATCTGTGCTTTTACCCACTCTAACAGCAAGATCTATCCCCCGCTCCACTAGATTGAGATGGCGATCTTCATTAATTAAATTCAGGCGGATTTTAGGGTGCGTTTTAATCAGCTTACATAGTGCAGGTGCAACGATGGTTTGCATCAAAGCATAGGATGTTGTCACTGTTAACTGCCCTGCCAGTACTGATTGCTTAGATCTTGCTTTCTCCCAAGCTAACTCTGATAAATGGCTGATTTCAAGGCAGTACGCATAGAAGTCTTTACCAACGTTGGTCAATGATTGGCTTCGTGTGTTTCTATATAGTAGTGGTGTTCCTATCTCTTCTTCTAGTTTCTTGAGATGTTGGCTGATCACTGATTTAGACAAAGATAACTTCTCCGCGGCTTTGGTCAGTGATCCTGACTTTACCACCCCCTTAAATATCATCATTCTTCTTAGTTTGTTCATTTAACTTCTCTTTTCACATTACTTTATAAGATAAAGACCGCCGCACTCAAATAAAATTACATAAATATTACATAAATTAAACATTTATTTTTAACAGTTATAAATGAAATATGTGTTTTGGTCTATACCAAATTCAGTGTTATTTCCCCTGCCTAGCTAAAAGTGGTTATTGATTATTTCCTTAATCGTTTTAGGTTTAACCTTGTTTGAATTTTTAAGTCATTTATATAACTTAAAGTGGCTGTACTAACGGGTAGTTACTTTGATTTTTCTGGCCAAGATCAGATAGCTGTCAATAGATTGAATTTATTTCTTCAACAAAGAACACGCGTCTCATTTATAGCGGCAGAAACATTGAGTTCGATTTTATGAAACAGTTTAATTAAGGTTGAATTTTGAGCGAAAGTGGCTATAAAAATAAGCTGTTAACTATCTGTTTGTAACAAAACTCCCTACATCTATAGCTATGGATGGCCAGGTTATAGCTCGTTTTTGTTAACTTTCATTTACTTAATTTGTTGTTTTGTAGATTGTATATCGTGATGTTTGGTGTTATCGAAAATGCAACTAATTTCCTCAATTTGTTAGAAAGTGTAGAAGTTCTTCCATTCTCATTGTCCCTATATAAATAATATTAAAAGTACATTTGGTTAACATTTTAACTACATGCACTTTTATCTTCAGTTGCACCTTTTAAACCAGAATAGGTCTAGTGCAACTTAACAGTTAGAACACCGATTGATTAAGGAATATGAAAGATGAAATCAATTAAGTTAAAGAAAAGCGCAATTGCTATCGTAACGTCACTCCAATTATTTGGGCTTAGTCAGCTCGCAACTGCGAATACCGACGTCCCAGAAATCTCACCAATTATGTACGATACACTTCAAGGTGATATTGAAGGTGCACCTTTGTTTGTAGATGTTGGTTCAGATGATTTTCTATTAACACAGGAGCAATGGCACACAATTCAAGTGTTCGCTCAAGCTGCTGTTGGGTTACCAAACAACGAGTCTGCATTTAGAAGTTCAACGCGCTACCCTGACAACACGCCTTTGAATAAACACTATAAAGCGTTAATGGAAACGTTTGGAGAAATCAACGCATCTGGTCAAAACTGGAATCACAATATCTACCCTAGCGTTATTGATTTAGCGACAAAACTTGCTAACTACTCAGACACTCATGCACTGTTAATTAACCCGTTTATCAGCCAATTAACCAACTTACATAACGCTTCACTTACGGGGGATATGCAAGCTGCTGAGCAGAGTCGCCAAGCCGCAATTTCATTTCTCAATACTTTTATGAGTTTTATTGACTCAAACCTGAATAAAACAGAAGAAGTGGTGAATGAACTTATTAGTTTTCAGGGGGGATTGACTACGCATACAGGGGAATTGGAAACGCTTGAGAGTACATTTGCTGATATCTTGAATAAAGATCAGCCTGCGAATATTCGCGAAAAAATTAGTACCTTGCAAAATCGCCTAAACAGTCTTAACAACGAAAAAGACACTAAGTTGAAGATAGTTGCAGGCCTCTCTGCTGGAGGACCTTTAGTGTTGTTAATCGGCGGTTCAGTACTTGGCAGCCAAGTCGAAGAGCTCAAAGACGAAATAGATAAGGTTCAAGAAAAAATTGATAGTTCAAACAAAGACCTAGCACATTCAGTGAGCCTGGCCGCATCTTACGAGATTGCAAAAGGTCAAGTAGATGGCATGAATGATAAGATCCTCAAAGCAATCGATAATGTGCGCTTAGTGCAAGTGCATTGGCAGTCTCTACTAGGAGATATGCGGTCACTTAAAGAAGTCTTAGAGCAACTAGACAGTGAAAATGCACTTCGAAATGCTAATGTTGTGGTAGCTGGTATTGTTTCATCTCCGCTTGCTAGCAGCGCAACAAACTCGTGGAAAGACATTTCAGACAAAGCGAGAGCATTTTTGCAAAATGCTTATCTACCTATCTCTGAGCAGTAATCAAATACAACATGCATTCCTTCCTTATTGCTATAAGGAATATATCACCGTACCTGAGCTAAATATGCTCAGGTACATAAGGAGTTACTATGAAACCAACTTTACTCAGCCTGTTGATTGGCTGCACTTTTTCGAGCCAAGCTGCGACTTGGAATGAGCTATATAATCTTGAGCTAAGTCAAAACCTACCGAGCGTTACGACTTCAAATCAACAACAGATAGACACACAAAATTATTTGGTCTCGGCCTTACATGTCAATTTGAATGACGTGCTTACTAGTGCAAGAGATCATAATACTATCGTCATTGCTGCTGACACGGTAGAAATCGACCGAAACATGATTTTCGATGCGCCAAACAAACGAATTTTTATCGTCGCACGTAAAATAATGGGTAATGGTACGGTGAGTATCAATTTAGATACCCAAAATGCTCAAGCATCAACATTGGTATTTATGGCTGATAAAGTTGAGGCTAATATCAATATAATCACAGCTCATTCGCCAAGCGATGGTGAAATTGAACGCTTTAGTATTGCTCCAGACTCATTTGGTACGCTATATCAAGTTATACAAGGCAATAAGTTCGCAACGCCTATTTCGCCAGCGTTAACGTCGCTCATCTCTGTGCATAAAGAGTACTTTTTAGATGCATTTGAAAAGTCATTCGATATGGCGGCTTCTATCTATGATCAAAATCCAGCGTTAAGTATTGAGATGTTGAGCTGGCCTGAAGCTATTTTAAACGCAGCTCATGATGTTAGAGAATCTTCCGTTCAAGCAAAGAATTTTTACTTGCAGCTTGCTAACTTTAAACAGTTTTTGTCGTACGCAACACTTAACAAAAACTATGTGCCTAGCCTATCCCGCGACTTTTATGAGTTAACGATTAAAGCATATATTGACGCGATGGAAGCATATCAGGATAGCTACGATAATTTTCAGCAACAAGGCCGAAGTTTAGAAAACAAGCGCCAAGATCTCACTTTGATGCAGGATAACCTATTCGACGTTGCATCTGCTGAGCAACGAATTATCTCTCGCTCTGTAGAGCAACTGACGAGCTTGGTAAAAACACTTGATCAACAAAAAGCATCATTCAGCGGACAAGAAAATAATGTCTTCTATTCAGGGGTCGAGTTTCAACAAGGAATTTTGGACTACAAACTAGATAAAATCACTGAAATTGGGCTTAAAGTACTTGAAACCGTAATTAGTGCGGGCACTGCATTTGCCGGTGCTGCGGGGGGAGATACCAGTGGCTTGAAAGACTTAGTTGCGAGCTTGCCCGCCACAATCCAAGAGATCAATGAGTTAAAAACCAAAATTGATGATATCGCGTCATTAATGGATAAAGTACAAACGGTTAGCGGCCAGTTAAACGTGTTATCACAAAAAACCGCTGATCCGTTTTCTAGTAGTGAGCTTGCACAAGAGTTCAATCGCCTTAATTCACTCATTCCGACCAAAGAAGAGGCAAATCGAATTTGGGACGAATTTTTAATAACTGCTAAGGCACAAATGAAAAAGGCCATAGATGAAGACATTGATGGTGCAAGTGACTACCTTGTTGCTATCGAAAAGTTGATTAATCATGGTAAGGCAATAGTTGCTGTAGAGATTGATATTGCCCAGGAGCAATCTAGACAGATAGATTTGCGCATCACCGCTGATGCAAAACTTAAACAGATCAATCGTATAGATGCATTTTTACAAAATAATCAAAACAGTCTAGATGAAATTCAGGACATGGAGGAACAGCTATTCCGGACTTTGAATAATCTAAAACGGCCGATATTTGTTGCACTAACAAACTATCAGGCGGCATTTAGCTACTGGTCTCTTGATGACACCATAGTGACACCAAGCCTTAATCAAAGTTATCAAGAATACCGTCACGACTTAGCTTTACTACGTGAACAAGAGGCCGCGTCATTATTGCGTTTTAACCCTCGACCTCAAGATTTTATGCTCACCATAGAAGAGTTAGATGCGCCGCAGCAATTGCTGGATTTTGCGCAAGACGGTGAAATGAGTTTTACGCTGTCGTTGGAAGATATTGATTTTTCCCAGTTTGATCGAGTTAGATTAGACGAGGTCAATGTTGTACTAGAAGGTTCGGGGTTAAATGAGAACCAGCGCTATGATATCGAAGTAAGATCTAGTGGTTCATATCAAGATAGGTTTAAAGGGCAATCCTATCAATTTAGTGCAGGGTCGTTATACCGATTGGTAAGTTACGAGCTGTTAGATAGTGAAACGACGCGCATAGATCCAATCACCAGTGGTGCAATCGCAAACGATTATGCGATTAATTACTTTAAACCAACTCCGTTTACCACTTGGTCAATTAAGCTGAAAAATCCACAGCTTTATGACTTAAGTAAAGTGACGAATATCAAAGTGTCGTTTAAAGGAAATGCGATCCCCAAACAATAGTGTAGCACTTGCACTTTAGCTTAGTAGGAGCCACTTCAGGTGGCGATCTTTAATAAAAGCTCGCAGGATTAACCTGCTCCTATTTTAGTGTGGCTTGAATATTTGCTAAACAAGATTGCCTTTCGTAGGAGTCACTTCACGTGGCGATCTTTTAACAAAAGCTCGCAGGATTAACCTGCTCCTACTCTGGTGAGGCTTGAATATTTGCTAAATAAGATTGCCTTTCGTAGGAGCCACTTCAGGTGGCGATCTTTAACAAAAGCTCGCAGGATTAACCTGCTCCTATTTTAGTGTGGCTTGAATATTTGCTAAATAAGATTGCCTTTCGTAGGAGCCACTTCAGGTGGCGATCTTTAACAAAAGCTCGCAGGATTAACCTGCTCCTATTTTAGTGTGGCTTGAATATTCGCTAAACCAGATTGCTTTTTTCGTAGGAGCCACTTCACGTGGCGATCTTTTAGCAAAATTCCTCCGGATGAGCCGCCACCTACTCTACAACTTGAGCCTTCAATAAAGATCTGTTATCTAGATAGCCACTAAAACGGGTTGCTAATAAGGCTGCAGCGCTGATAAGTGCCCCTATCCAAGCGGTGTCCTGCAGCGACATATTTTCAACAATTTGGCCACCTAAGACAGAACCGAGCGCAATTCCAACGTTGAAGGCAGCGATATTCAACCCCGATGCAACATCCACCGTTTTTGGACTAAACTTTTCGGCTAGCTGTACAACATAGACCTGAAGACCAGGTACATTTCCAAAAGCAAATGCTCCCCACACTAGTACTGTGATCACCACGCCGATTTTCGACTGCATGGTAAATGTCAACACAGCCAAAATGACCGAGAGTAACGCGAAGATGATGGTCAGAGCGCTTATCGGCCCTTTTTTATCTGCTAATTTGCCGCCATAGATATTGCCAACTGCAACAGATACACCATAAACCAGCATAATAATACTGACTGTAGCGGCGTTAAAACCAGCTTCCTGTTGTAAAATTGGCGCAAGATAGGTGAATGCTGTAAAGGTTCCACCGTAGCCGAGTATGGTCATAAGATAGACGAGCAGTAATCTGGGTTGCAATAATACTTTTGCCTGCTCAGATAGACTGGCAGATGCGCTTTGCTTTAGGTTCTTTGGAATTAATAATGCACTTCCCAAGAGAGCGATAACACCTAAAGCAGAAACTACTAGAAAAGTGGCTTGCCAGCCAAACTGTTGGCCAATCCAAGTACCCAAGGGGACACCTGTTACGAGCGCAACGGTCAGTCCCGTGAACATAATGGCGATGGCACTTGCCTCTTTGTCTTTTGAGACCAAGTTAGTTGCAATCGTAGA
Organism: Pseudoalteromonas sp. OF5H-5; assembly: GCF_021530695.1. NCBI lineage: Bacteria > Pseudomonadati > Pseudomonadota > Gammaproteobacteria > Alteromonadales > Pseudoalteromonadaceae > Pseudoalteromonas > Pseudoalteromonas sp. OF5H-5. The sequence goes on along the minus strand of NZ_JAKGBF010000003.1, from coordinate 242,116 downwards.
GCCAATCGAGAAGAACACACCATGAGCGAGCCCTGTCATGATCCTCGCTAAAATGAGGCTTTCATAACTTGGCGCTTGCCACGCAAGCAGATTGCCAAAGACAAATAGTGCCATCAAACTAAGTAATACAGATTTCCTATTCCATCGCCCTGTCAGTGCGGTTAAAACGGGCGCACCAACAGCAACGCCAATGGCATATAAACTCACCAGTAAACCTGCACTTGGCAGCGAAACTGATAAATCGGAAGCAATGGTCGGTACTAAACCAACAATGACAAATTCGGTGGTACCAATGGCAAATGCGCTTAATGTCAGCGCCAGTAATGCAAGCGGCATAAATAACCCTTTTAACGTGATAAGCAATAAGTTGGTGTAGTGTGAAAGCTTTTTTATTTGCAAAAAATAGCGAAAATGACAAAATACTTTTGTAGAAAATGAAAAGGAATACACATGACCGTTAGCTCAAAAACCGAAGATCTAGAAGCTTTTATCTGTGTTGTCGATACTGGCAGTTTTTCCGCTGCAGCAAATCTGATGGACGACCAAGTTGCAAAGGTTTCAAGAGCAGTAACTCGACTGGAAAAGTCCCTGTGTGTAACCCTATTCAATCGAACGACTCGACGGATAGAGTTAACCGAAGAAGGAGAGCTATTTTTACGCTATGCGCGGCAGGCACTCAATACCATTGAGCAAGGTGAAGAGGCGTTAAAGCTGTTACGATTTTCGCCAGCTGGTAAATTAAGAGTGGATGCTGCAAGTCCTTTCGTTTTTCACCAGCTTACGCCTATATTAAAAGGTTTTAATGAGACCTTTCCCGATATTACTTTGGAAATAACAAGTCATGACAGCATCATCGATTTGCTGGAGCATAAAACCGATATCGCAATACGAATTGGTGACTTGGCTGACTCTAATCTTCATGCGCGTTTGTTAGGTCGCAGTAAACTTCATCTTGTAGCAAGCCCTGACTATTTAAGTAAATTTGTAGGTAATGAACCACTGATTGATCTTCCACATCATAACTTGATAGGTTTTACCGATGCCCCACATCTCAACGTCTGGCCTTTACAAAACCCGCAACAGCTCAAGTTTTCTATTAGCGCATCCAGTGGCGAGACCGTGAGGCAATTATGTATTGCTGGCCATGGCATTGCACTGCTATCTAACTTTATGGTGAGGCAAGATATAACAGCCGGAAGACTTGTTGAAGTTTTTACCGAGCAAATTATTTCGCCAAATCGCAGAGAAGCAGTACAAGCCGTGTATTATCAAAATAGTGGTGTATCCTCTCGGATTTCGGCATTTCTAGACTACATTGCGCCTAGGCTCACGCTATAGCTTTTTCATTTTTTACAAATATGTTTTGTATTTATTGCGGTTAATGAAAATATTTTAAACCGTTAAGCTTCTCATAGTGAAAATAAACGTTGAGGAGGCCAAATGGCTGATTTATTTGAGTCGATTAACTTAGCTGGTAAAACATTGAGCAATCGCATAGTGATGCCGCCTATGACCCGCTCGCGGGCAAGTCAACCCGGGGATATCCCTAACAATTTGATGGCAACCTATTACGCACAGCGTGCAACGGCTGGTTTAATTATTAGTGAAGGGACACAAATATCGTAACTCGGTAAGGGGTATGCTTGGACACCGGGGATCTATTCAGACGCCCAAGTTGCTGGCTGGAAACAAGTCACAAAACAAGTGCATGATGCAGGCGGTGTTATGTTTGCGCAGCTTTGGCATGTTGGGCGAGTATCGCACCAAAGTAATACCGCTGGGCTTCAGCCGATTTCAGCTTCAGCAATTCAAGCTCAGGGTGTGAAAGTTTTCATCGATGAAAATGACTCCCCTGATTTTATTCAAGCTCAAACACCTAGAGCAATGACCCAAGCAGACATCAATAATGTTATTAACGAATATCGACACGCTGCACGTAACGCGATGCAAGCAGGATTTGATGGAATTGAACTGCATGCAGCGAATGGTTATTTGATTAATCAATTTTTAGACTCTCACTCAAATCAAAGGACTGATGGCTATGGTGGCTCTGTTGATAACCGCATTCGCTTTTTGCGTGAGGTCGTGACGGCGGTGAGTGAAGAAATTGGCAGTGACAAAGTGGGTGTTAGACTTGCGCCGCTTACTACCTTAAATGGTACAGTAGATGAAAACCCTGAGCAGACATACCTCGCGGCAATTAAACAGCTAACTGCGCTCAACGTATGCTATGTGCACATCGCAGAAGCGGATTGGGAAGACGCGCCAGATATGCCTCTGAATTTTAAATACGCAATTAGAGAGGCATTTAATGGCGTATTAATCTATGCCGGAAAGTATACGAAAGGGCGCGCCCAACAAGCTCTTAATGAAGGTTGGGTTGATATGATTGGATTTGGTCGTCCTTTTGTCTCTAATCCTGATTTGCCCTACAGACTGGCAAATGATTTGCCCTACAGACTGGCAAATGATTTGTACTTAAACGAACATCAGTCTGAGACATTATTTGGTGGAGGTGAACAAGGTTATACTGATTATCAAATTCACGCCTCAAATCCAATTAACGTAAAAGAGGCTAAACGTTAGCTTTCAATCTGCGTATGAATTACTTAATGAGTACGCAGCCCCAATAATGACCATTTTAAGGTGAGTACAATGTAGCTAACTTTTGTGCTTGTTTCTCCTGAATTACCGCTAATGATAGTTTATGTAAATGTATATAGATTGGAGTTTGGTCTAAAAATAGATAATAATGTTGGCAAATTAAAGGAACTTAATACACTATACTTCAGAAAATGAAAAATATAATTCTATTTGCCACTGCACTGCTCTGCACCATCTCTGCTAACGCCCAGTTACCCGTAGAGAGTTACGCACAACTACCTAATATGAGTAAAGTTTCACTCTCACCCAGTGGTAAGGCCGTTGCGTATTTACAAAATTATGAAGGAAACCTTGTTCTTACCGTTCATGACCTAAAAACGCATAAAAAAAACTATATCCTGCAAACTGATAATAAAACGATAGCACTTGGTTGGTACGATTGGGCCAGTGATGACATGCTCTTATTTGGTGCGAATTACACCAAAGTGCAGCGAGGTGTAAAATACACCTCATCTCGTTTATTTAAATTTGATTTAAAAAATCCTACGGATGAATTAGTTCAAATCAACCGTGCTTATCGCTATGAAATTTCGGCACAATTTCAAGATGACGTGATTAGCATACTGCCAGAACAACCAAACAAGATATTGGTTCAAACTGACTTTGATATGGCAAACAAGCCGAGCGTTTATATCTTAGATATAGCTAAAGATAGACGCGAGAAAGTTGTTCGAGCAAGAAGAAAAATATCTAGCTGGATAGCCGATCAACAAGGCAATGTAAGAATGGGTTATGGGTTTGAAGGGATCACTGCCTATTATATGCTCTATGATATTGAGACGAAGGATTTAACCGATTTCTATACCTTTCAGGCTCGTGGCCCGGAAGCTATCCATATTCTTGGATTTGATAAAGACCCAAATATTATTTACCTCACCGCACTTCATAATGGTAAAAATGCGCTGTTTAAAGCAGACATTACTAAACGCCCGCTTTTACCTCAGCTTATTTTCTCCGATCCAGACTATGATTTTGATGGCAGTATCATTTATTCACACGACGGCAGAGCCATAGGCTTCAGCCATTCCAACCTTGATAACTCGAGAATTTACTGGGACGAAGACCGCAAACGCCTTCAACGCTCACTTAAAGCGGCATTACCAAACTACGACACCGTTGTTATAAGTATGAGCACGGATAATAAAAAATACATAGCGTACGGCGATTCAGACCAAGACTCCGGTACATATCTGATTGGTGACAGAGAAACCAGCTCTTTGGCAGGGTTAGGACGTTTATATCCGGATATTACCGGTGACAATTATTTGGGCAAACAAAGGGTATCGTTTAAAGCGCGTGACGGCCTAGAAATTGAGGGTTACTTAACCCTACCTAAAGCATTCGATGCGGCTGCTCCAACAATCATCTTTCCACACGGTGGACCATACTCTCGCGACTACGCTGGCTTTGATTACTGGTCTGAACTATTGGCAAGCAGAGGCTTTGTGGTTTTCCAACCTAACTTTAGAGGCTCTTTTGGTTATGGTTTTGACTTCTTTAATGAAGCAAATCAAGGTTGGGGAGGAAAGATGCAAGATGACTTACAAGATGCGGCAAACTGGTTGATTGCAGAAAAGTATGCACTCAAAAATAAAATTTGTATAGGTGGTGCAAGTTACGGCGGCTATGCGGCACTAATGGCTGTGGTAAAACATCCTGAAACGTTTCAATGTGCAGCAAGTTTTGCCGGTGTTACAGACTTAGAATCGATAGTCAGTCGTGCGCGCTTTTTCACAAACAAAGAGCTTGTTCGTGACCAATTCGGACAAGATATTGATAAACTTAAAGCACAATCTCCTGTTAACTACGCTAAGCAGATTAGCCGCCCCGTGTTACTTATTCATGGTGATGACGATAAAGTCGTGCCTGTGAATCATAGTCGTGACATGGCAGATGAACTTGAAGATCATGACAAGAAGTTCAAATACATAGAGCTCGAGGATGGCAACCACCATCTGAGTTATCAAGCACATAGAGTGAAGACGCTTACTGAGTTTTTAGCTTTTTTCGAAAGACATCTTAAGTAGCAAAGCGCCGCAATTAGCGGCGCTTTTTATTGAGAGAGCGACTTCTTCTGTCACAGAGTTGATGTATGATAGGGGCTAATATAAAGGAGAATTATTGTGCAGCTCGTTAAATTATTCGCCATGGCGTTGATGCCTATGCTCAGTGTATCTCAGGCCTCGGCAACGTCATTTTTAGTCTTTGGTGATATGCCCTATACGGAGATAGACAGAGGCATGTTGATGCCAAATGGTGCTCTGCACGAAAAGGTAAATGATATACAGCATGATTTTATGGTGCACGTAGGTGATATGAAATCCGGTGCTGAGCCCTGTACAGACCAGCTGCTTAAAGATAATTATGCCCTGATCTCAAATGTAAGTAGTCAACCTTTTGTATTCACGCCCGGAGACAATGATTGGACTGACTGTGACCGTGAAACCCTGAACCCTAGGTTTGATGAATTAGAGAGATTGGATTTCATCCGTAAACACTTTGCGGTGCAAACACCTGAGCTACCGGCCTTTAAACGCCAGTCAACAGTACCAGAAAATCAATCTTGGATAGTGGATGATGTGCAGTTTTTAACTTTGCATGTGCCTGGTACCAACAACGGTCGCAGACAAATCTTATTATCCGATAAAAAAGTAGTGCACGAAGAATCTCATCGTCGTGATGTAGAGAATATTAAGTGGTTGGACAGCTTGTTGACGTCAAACCATAAAGCCGCGGTGATATTTCTACAAGCCGACCTATATCAAAAAGAGAAGCATTCAGGACGTTGTGATAAACACTCGAAAGCTCAGTGCGATGGCTATCAATTATATCGAGAGACACTTGCAGAGTATGCAGCTCAACTCAGTTATCCGTTGCTGTTGATACATGGAGATACGGGAGAGTTTTGCTTTTCTGAACAGTCAAAAAATTTATGGCGTCTTAACGCCCCTGGCGACTTTCAATATTTAGATATTGCAAAGGTTAAAGTTAAGGGAGGTAAAAAGAAGCCGTTTAAGGCAACACGGCTTCTTTCGCAAGATAAAATAGCTAAATGCAAGGGGCTGTAAAGCCCCTTTACACACTTTTTACGTAGCTGTACATGAAGCGTAGCGCGAATAGCTTGCCGTAACTACAGTAAAAGCTCGCGCTGTTTATTGTGGCTTTCAAACTGCTCTTGCTTGACTGTATTGACAAAATGCCACTCACTTTCTACCTTCTCTTTTGTGAAATTAAGCGTTAGATAACCACGCTGATGAATATTGGCATATTCAAGGTCATCGACTAGTAATTGCAATACCTCAGCGAATTGTAGCGCCTGCTCATCGCCTAATTGCAAGTAATACTCAAGCCCTGGAGAGCTGACTGACGCTGTCGCATATTCTTGACCACAAACGGCTCCGCTTGCATCGCAGAGCTTACCTGACCAGGCGTTGTGCGTATCTCCAGCAACGACTACTAAGTTTTTATTGGCCGCTTTTGCTGTTTGTAAAATTACTTCACGTTCAATCGGGTAGCCGTCCCATGAATCCAAATTATATGGTACGGTATACGTGACTCGCGCTTTTTCTTGTGCAGACAATGTTGAGTCACCAGCAAGCAGCCTGCCCTTTATTTGAGCAAGCTCTGTTAGTTGCGTCGGCATTTGTGCGGAAGGGTTTGCAAGAGACATGAGCAGCTCGACTGGGATCATCATTTTAGTCATCAATACTTGTTGCCCTAAAACTTGCCATTATTATTGTTCCTTAACTGCAAAATGCGCCATATAGGGCGCACTTATCTACTACTTGAAGGAACTAGCTTAGTTAAGCATTATTACAATTTAACGATTGGTCTTAATTAGTGCGGGTTTGGAACAACGCGATTTCTGCCACTGCTTTTGGCCTCTAGTAACATCGTATCTGCACGACGAATAATGCTTTCAACGCCAGACTCACCTGCGCCAAATTCAGCAACCCCAAATGAACTGGTAATATCGACCTCTTCACCGACCGCAATTTGAAATGATGCCTGCTCTATCATAATACGTGCCCGCTCGGCGACTAAGATTGCCCCCTCTAAGCCAGTATTAGGGAGTACCAGAGCAAATTCCTCTCCACCTAGCCGAGCTATTAAATCCGTGTCTCGTAACATGTCAGAGAGTCGCGAGCTCACGTGAACCAGCACTAGGTCTCCCGCTTCATGGCCAAATTGCTCGTTAATTGCACGGAAATTATCGAGGTCGGTCAGTATCACACTAAATGGTGTTCTGTAACGTTCATATAACCTAATTTGACTGTCAACTTTATCGCTTAACTGCCTACGACTGGCGACGCCCGTTAATGGGTCAGTTTTAGTAATAAAATCGAGCTCTTTACGTAAGTGATCGAGTTCGCTATGCATCGCTTTTGTTGTGGTAATGTTATCTCCGTAGATAACGAAGGCATCATTCTGCAGCGAAAAACATCGTAATCTGAAGAACTCACCACTTAAGGTATCAATTTCAATTTCTGGATAGTCTAATTCACAGCCGTTGCTTAAGCCTAAAAACCATTCCGTGAGTTCATCTCCGTCGATTCTATCATCAAACGTATCGTCTGTTTGTGGGTCGAAGATATTACTCAGTGTGCGTCCTGTTATGTGAGACGAGGGTTGTTCAATTAGCTTCGCCATTGCTTTATTGCAAAATTCAAGAACCGACTTGTTGCTAACAATAGCAACGGCATCGTCACTTTTATTGAGCACTTCACTCAGTAGGGATTGTAAATGGTTAGCGTTAGACATAATTCAATTCCGTTAGGCTTTTTGTTATTTTAAATCAATCGGGAAGATTTATCTTAGATCTCGCGCAAATCACACAAAAAAGACATTTTGATTTCGTTATCTACATCAATTGATTCTAATTTAGCACCAATCATATTCCATTTCACTTATGTTTAATGCAACAAATGAAACGTATAGTTACCTCCATACACAAAGGAGGAACTATGTTAAAACCAACGCAACTCGCAACGATTATTTCTGCTTTGCTATTGCTAAGTGCATGTGGCGAAGCTGAGCAGGCAAGCAGTCAAACTCCGCCTCTTCAACCAATTGATGTAGCACCAACACCGCAAATTAGCATTGCTGATTGGCACACCTATACAACACGCCTTTCTTCTCCAAACGAAGTCGCACTTCGCGCTCGGGTCACAGGAGTTATCGGCTCGGTAAACTTCAAAGAAGGAGATACGGTGCACCAAGGCGATGTTTTATTTGAGCTGGACGATAGAACTTTCTTGGCTGAGGTTGCCAGTCTTGCCGCACAAGTGAAACGTGCCGAAGCGGCCCTTTCGCAAGCAAAAAGTGAGTCAGCGCGTGCGCTTCGATTAAGCAAGCAAAAAGCGATTTCAACCGAAGAAGTCGATGCCCGTGTTTCGCTTACCGCACAGCGTGAAGCCGAACTAGATGCGCTTCGCGCTTCATTTAAAGCAGCTCAACTAAACTTAGAGTTTAGCAAGATCACAGCACCAATCAGCGGCAAAATTTCATTTGCTGAGGTCACTCAAGGTAACACCATTAGAGCAAACGACACCTTGCTTACGACGATAGTCGCAACCGATAAGATGTATGCGTATTTTGATATCGACGAGCGAACTTGGAATAGCCAGTTTGCATCAGTGACGGAAGGTGAGCCGCTTCCTGTGAAATTACAGTTATTGGGCCGTGAGTCACAGCCAGTCATGGGTGAGCTAGACTTTATTGACAACGCCATCGATGACCACTCCGGAACCCTAAAAGTACGCGCTTCTTTTGATAACCATAGTGGACAATTACGACCTGGCTCGTTTGCGCGAGTGAGTCTTTCATCCGGTGAGCAAAACGACCGAGTATTAATTCCAGACCGCGCAGTGGGTACGGATCTTAAAAATCGCTTTGTTCTTGTCGTCAACGACGCGAATACACTTGAATATCGTCTGATCACACTCGGTAATCGCTATGGCGAATTTCGTGCAGTTGAATCGGGTTTAGCCGCAGGAGAGCGTATCGCGGTGAATGGCCCAGCGCGTGTAGGCCCTGGCATGCCGATAAGCCCAAACTCAGTGACGCTTACCTTGCCAGATAACATCGCCACAGAAGTGGTTGCGATGACGCCAAACGATTCTTCACAAGGATTAAACTAATAATGAAATTTTCCCATTTTTTCATTAAACGGCCTATTTTTGCGGCGATGATGTCGCTTGTGATATTAATCGCAGGAGCCATTTCCCTTTTTCAGCTTCCCGTTAGTGAGTATCCAGAGGTGGTACCGCCGACGGTTGTGGTATCTGCAACTTACCCCGGTGCAAACCCAAAAGTCATTGCTGAAACCGTTGCAACGCCACTTGAGCAAGAGATCAATGGTGTTGAGAACATGCTGTATATGTTTTCTCAAGCAACCAGTGATGGTCGTTTAACGCTTACCGTGACTTTTGCACTTGGTACTGACTTGGACCGCGCCCAAGTTCAAGTACAAAACCGTGTAAATAGCGCTATTCCAAGATTACCGCAAGAAGTACAACGTTTAGGGGTTGTTGCTGAGAAGGCGTCACCAGATCTCACTATGGTGGTGCACTTGGTATCGCCAAGCGGCTCGCATGATACAAGCTACCTCTCTAACTATGCCGATATTTATGTCAAAGATCAGATAGCGCGCTTGCCGGGAGTTGGTGATGTGAAGCTATTCGGCGGCGGTAAATACGCCTTGCGGATATGGCTAAACCCCGAGCAATTGGCTGAAAGAAACTTAACCGCAAGCGATGTGGTTCGAGCAATCCAACAACAAAACCGCCAAGTAGCAGCTGGCTCTTTGGGTGCTCAACCCACAACGAATGAAAATCAATTCCAAATTCTGTTAAACGTTAAAGGGCGTTTGGTAGATACCAGTGAATTTGACAATATTATTGTTAGCGTATCGAGCGATGGCGCGATCACTAGACTCAAAGACATTGGCCGAGTTGAGCTTGGACAAGATAACTACGCGTTAAGAGCTTTGCTAGATGGAAACGAAGCGGTGGCAATGCCGATTTTCCAGCGTCCTGGTTCTAATGCGATAGAGCTGTCGGATCAGGTGCGTGAAACCATGAAAGAGTTATCGACACGTTTTCCTGAAGGGGTTGAGTACGATATTGTTTATGATCCGACAATTTTTGTTCGTGGCTCAATCGATGCGGTAATTTCAACATTATTAGAAGCCATCGTACTTGTGGTATTAGTCGTTATCTTATTCTTGCAAACATGGCGCGCTTCGATTATTCCGCTGGTAGCGGTGCCTGTATCGTTAGTTGGTACCTTTGCTGCAATGCAGTGGCTTGGTGTTTCTATCAATACTTTGTCGTTGTTTGGTTTGGTACTAGCAATCGGTATCGTGGTTGATGATGCCATTGTCGTGGTTGAAAACGTTGAGCGTAATATTGAAAACGGCCTCGCGCCCTTCGAGGCCACTAAACAAGCGATGTCAGAGGTGACAGGCCCTATTATAGCGATTGCATTGGTGCTTTGTGCGGTGTTTATTCCAACTGCTTTTATTACCGGCTTGTCAGGCCAGTTTTACAAACAGTTTGCCCTCACGATCACAATTTCGACGCTGATCTCGGCATTTAACTCATTAACATTATCACCAGCGCTAGCTGCACTACTATTAAAGCCGCACGGTGCTAAACCAGACAAACTCACAGTGGTGTTAGATAAATTGTTTGGTCAGTGGCTATTCAAACCGTTTAATCGCTTTTTTGATAAGGCAGCTCACGGCTATGTTGGACTAGTAAAAAAACTTATTAGACTGAGCACCATTGTGTTGGTGGTTTATTTAGGGTTAATTTTTGCTACTACTAAGTTGTTTAGCACCATCCCTGGTGGCTTTATTCCACAACAGGACAAACAGTATCTTGTTGCGATTGCCCAACTGCCAGACGCTGCGAGTTTGGATAGAACAGAAGCCGTTGTACGTGAGATGGAACAAATTGCATTACAGACTCCAGGCGTTTTACATTCCGTGTCTTTCCCTGGGCTTTCAGTAAATGGTTTTACAAACAGCCCAAATAGCGGGATTGTATTTGTTGCCCTAGATAAATTTGAAAGTCGCACATCGCCAGAGTTGTATGCGTCTTCAATCGCTGCGCAGCTTAATCAGAAGTTTGCCATCATAGATGAAGCGTTTGTCGCGGTTTTCCCACCGCCACCAATACAAGGGTTAGGCACCACAGGTGGATTTAAACTGCAAATTGAAGATAGAGCAAACCTTGGCTTTGAGAAGCTATTTTCTGACTTACAAGCAGTGATCGCAAAAGCGCAGCAGCAACCGGAGCTAATGGGACTGTACTCAAGCTTTAGGATCCAAGTACCACAAATGGACATTGATATCGACCGTGAGCAAGCAATGGTACAAGGCGTACCGCTCGAGGAAGTGTTTAATGCATTACAGATCTATTTAGGTTCAATGTACGTCAATGACTTTAACTTATTTGGTCGCACTTATCAGGTTACCGCTCAGGCTGACGCTAATTTTCGGGCAGATCCTGCACAGATTCTGTCTTACAAAGTAAGAAACAACTACGGTCAAATGGTGCCACTTGGCGCGGTACTCAAAGTCACGCCGACAACGGGGCCTGATCGTGTTATGCACTATAACGGGTATCCTACCGCCGAGTTAAATGGCAGCCCTGCGCCCGGATATTCTTCGGATCAAGCGCAAATGGCAATTGAAGCGGTGCTAAACGAAACGCTTAGCGAAGGCATGGCATTTGAGTGGACTGAAGTCACCTATCAGCAGATCCTCGCGGGTAATGTGATGGTGTATATCTTCCCACTGGTTGTACTCTTGGTGTTTATGGTTTTGGCATCGCAATACGAAAGCCTAAAGCTACCATTTGCAATCATCCTCATTGTGCCAATGACCATACTGTCAGCATTAGTAGGGGTGTGGCTAACAGGCGGCGATAATAATATCTTTACCCAGATTGCTCTTATCGTTTTGGTTGCTTTGGCGTGTAAAAATGCAATCCTAATGGTGGAATTTGCCAAAGAAGAGTATGAGCAAGGCAAGACTAATTTGGAGTCAATTGTTGAGGCATGTAAACTACGTTTACGTCCTATTCTGATGACGTCGATTGCCTTTACCGCGGGGGTTGTACCTCTGGTACTTGCAACTGGTGCGGGTGCTGAAATGCGCGAAACCATGGGGATTGCAGTATTCTCAGGAATGATAGGGGTTACCTTATTTGGTCTATTGTTTACGCCTATTTTCTTTATGGCGATGACGAAGCGATTATACATGCCAAGAATACGTGAAGCGCAGAGTGCCCCCAATACCATTCCAGTAAAGGATTAATAACTTGTAATCATGTTTAAAGGCCCATTGGGCCTTTTTTATGCTGCTTTTTATTGCCTTGTAACCGCACTATTCACCTTAACTTCATCCGTTTACGCTAAATTATCAGATACCGTCTTTTTCTCGCCGGAGTCTGTTTATGAAATCTCAAATTGCCTTTGCTGTTTTAATTAGCGCTGTTCTCAGTGCATGTGGCGAGGACATCTCAAATTGTAAAATTGAGCTTAGTGAAACACTTAGTCGCTATCAATGTGATAATGATTCGGTGATAAAAGTTGACTACAACGACAGTGATAAGGCAACTGTCCATTTTGACGAACAGGTGGTTAAGATGAAGATTGCGCGCTCAGCCAGCGGTGCAAAATATCAAGGTGATGGGTTTGTGTGGTGGACAAAAAATGATGAAGGTATGTTGCTTAGACAGGAAAAAGATAAAAACAACCGCATCATCGCACGTTGCGAGATGCGGCCCAACGAAGCCTTAACAGTGAAGGCGCAATCAAACTGATTATAAATGCTCGTCCCAATAGGCAACGTCACTTATATAGAATTAGGATGTCTTATACCGACAACTTTTCAGGTGTAGCTAAAGTACTTTTTACAAACTCAATGGCAGCGCTTACATTAGCAAATAAAACTTGATCTAATGGCTCTGGCATGCCAATTTCTTTGCGCATTTTTTCAATCTGGCTTTTCGCAATTGCCGACTTCAACACATACGCAGCACTAACACAGCCTAACTGCAAACAGCGCTTTGCTGTATTTACCAGTAACTTGTAGGCTTCTGGTGTCGCAGCTATGGCCTTTTCGGAATAACTCACGTAACCCCATGTCGAAGAATGGATCTCGGCTCGACATTGCTCTAATGCCCTAGAAAAATAATGGATCATAGACTCATTAATATTTCCTTCGAAACAGGCAAAGAGGATATTTTGCTCGGTCCAGAGGGTTACTTTCCCGCACCGAGTTTGATAACTATATTTTGACATTAATCCTTATCCGGCTCCTTTCGAAGTGCGGATTATACATCAGCACGACAAGGTTAAAAAAGAGTAATTGCTACTTTTTTAACCTAAATCGCATATTATGCTTATGGCTCAGCGAGTTGCTGTTTCGCTGCCTCAGATTCTTCTTTTAGGTAGTTATTAAATGACAAGCCTAAAAACTGCGGTAAAGTAGCGCTAATTGCCAAGGAAGACAAAGTACCAATGAGAATGCCACAACACAACGCCATGGCAAAACTATTAAGTCCCGCGCCGCCTAACCACCATATCGCTAACACTGTTGTGAGCGTCGTTAATGAGGTGATAAGCGTGCGGCTCATTGAATCCTTTATCGCTTGGTCTATGGTATTGCCCACGGGACTGTTTTTCCACTGCTCTTCGAACAAAAGCTCTCTAACTCTGTCACCAATCACAATCGAATCGTTGAGTGAGTAACCAATAATCGCCAGCAGCGCTGCAAGCACGGTTAAGTCAAATTCTACTTGCGTTATTGCAAACAAACCTAGCGTCACAATCACATCATGAAAAAGCGCGATACTTGCGGAGACCGCTAAGCGCCACTCAAATCTAAACGCCAAGTAAATCAATACACTAAGTAATGCGAATATACCAGCAAGGCCACCTTGCTCAATTAACTCATTACCCACCTGCGCACCAAGATAACTGGCGTCTAATACGCTTGCTTGCCATTGTGTTTCAATTCCTTCTATCCACTGTTTGACGTGTGTTTCATCGGTGGACTGAGGGGTTTGGAAAACTCGCCAGCTACCATCGTTTTGTAGAGAGATTCGCGCATCTTGAACACCAAGCTCAGCTAGCTTGTTTTGCATTTCTGTTTGGCTCGTTTGCTTGGGTAAATCGATAACCGTAACGTAACCGCCGGTAAAGTCTTGGCCTAATACAATGCCTTTTTGAGTGTTGGCTATGAGACTTGCAAGGACAAGTAACAATCCAGAAATTAGCCCGACGAATCTTGCCTTTTGCGTTTTACTTGTCATTTTACTTTGCGCCTTTACGTGATTTTGAATAAAGAGATTCTGATAACATACCGGAGACGACCACACCGGCGAAAATACTGGTTACTATGCCCAGCGCCAAAGTGATCGCGAACCCTTTCACTGGTCCATAACCGATACCAAGTAGGATAAGAGCAGTTATCATCGTGGTTAAGTTGGCATCGATAATACTCGACATGGCTTGTTGATAACCTTGCTTTAATGCAGTAACCATCCCAATGCCTTTACGCCTTAATTCGCGAACGCGCTCAAAAATAATAACATTGGTGTCGACGGCCATACCGATAGTCAAAACTAGGCCCGCAATGCCGGGTAAGGTAAGCACAACACCAGGAAGCAGCGACATTAATCCAATCAGGCAAACTAAGTTTACCAGTAATGAGGTAATGGCCACTGCGCCTAGCTTGCGATACCATACTGCCATAAACAGCAAAGTTAGGCTTAGCCCTAACGCCAAAGCTTTAAAGCCGCTTTCAATATTCTTTTCGCCCAATGAAGGACCAATGGTTTGCTCTTTCACAATGGTGATTGGTGCGTCAAGAGAACCCGCCCGCAACAATAATGCTAACTCTTGCGCGCGTTCCATTGACTGCATATTGGTAATACTGAATCGGGTATTTAATACTTGTTGAATAGTGGCTACTGAAATTACCTCCGTTTTGCGCTTAATCTCTCCTTTTGGATCCGCGTAATATTCGCTGAATACGGTAGCCATTGGTTTACCAACATTGTTTCTAGAAAATCGGTTTATCTTTTCACCGCCTTGAGAAGATAAGAATAGTTGCACTAAAGGCTTGCCGTATTCATCTCTTCCTGCTGTTGCGGACTCTATTTCATCCCCGCCAAAAATGGCAACTGGGTCGACTGAAACCAAAGCGCCAGATTTATCCTTTAATTTTTGACCTCCCATTTCTTGTAATGCATGAAATGAAAGCTTTGCTGTGGCGCCGATAATACGCTTGGCTTGTTCTGGGTCTTGCACGCCAGGTAATTCGATTCGTATATAGTTAGTGCCTTGACGTTGCGTAACTGCTTCTGTGATCCCGAGTTCCTCAATACGCGAACGTAAAGTAGATAGCGCTTGGGTCATTAACTGCTTATCGAACTCTGCTTTTTTCGCTTCGGCAAAACGGAAATTAACTCTCGTTAAACTGCCTTGTTTATGAGTTGTACTGGTAAATTGTGGATAGAGTTCGCGCAGTGTCGCAGTAAGTGCTACGAGTTCATTTTGCCCTTGCGCTTTCGCTATGACCTCAACCTGCTCGCCACTGATAACTTGAGGAATAGATAGGTTACGATAACGATTTTTGATCCGTAGGCTATTGGCTTCGTCTGCGAGTGACTGCAGTTTATTTTGCGCCGCTTGCTCTGTGTCAACCTTGAGTACGAACAACACACCGCCGTCCAAGTCTAGTCCGAGCTTGATAGGTTTGAGTCCAGTGCTTTCTAACCACTGTGGCATCGTTGAAGCACTAACAACCTTAACACTTAGCTTGGAGTGAGACTCAGCCATATAAGCACGCGCTTCGGCGGTTAGCGTGCGGTTTTCAAGTTCAACTAAGTAGCCACCTTGATGAGACTCGATTTGCTTGACTTTGAATCCCTCTCCTTCTAGCTGAGATTTAAGCTCAGGTAGCGACAGAGACACTACCTCGTTACTACTTGCTTGAATTTGAATCAAATTCTTATTGGGATACAAGTTTGGTAGTGCACAAAGGATCAACAAGAACACAATAAGCGCAGTAAAAAAGCGTTTTGCACGCGCGGTTGCTCCACGAGAGGTTGATGGCCTCGTTGGCGAATTTATATCTTTCATATTTTTCTCATTATCTATCTGAGCGATACCGATTTGCTAACGAATACTGGTCATACAGACGTTAGGGTGCTGGTATCAAAACTACTATTTGGGTACTTTATTGGTAGTAGATAATGATTAAGAGGCGAAGTTGAGACTGCCTTTGAAGGTTAAGTTTGCCGGCTTACAGTTGTCGATAAAGCCATTGTTTGGCCGAGTATCACACATATACCAAGGTACAGGCTTAGGTCTATTGATGTCATAGACTGAGGCCGGTATATATTTTTCTGCTGCAAGCTCAAATACAAGCGCATATTCGGCTTGTTGTTTAGGATGTAGAAAATAACTAGGGTGGCTAGTACGCTCGCGTTCCGGTAATAAGCCCTTTTCGTGATGCGTGGTTTCACCACTGAGCTTTATTGGACTTGTAGGGCTTGGCTTACTGGGTAACTGATTGGCGTCAGCGAGGCCCTTTTGGGTGATGTTTACGAAGCTCGTGCTGTGCGTATCAGAAGTATGGGATAAGTGATTATCAGGCGTTCCTGTCGCGCACGCAGCAGCTACCCATAACAACATGAGTAATGACATAACGGCGAAAAGGTTAAAACGCTTCATGAAAACTGATTAAACAACTTATTAGATAAAATTACGAGATTGGGGCGATAGTAGCAAATTCAAGATAGTGGTATCAATTATAATGAATGTGAGAGGCATAAAAAAACCTCCAACTTGGGAGGTTTTTCTTGTCCAGCGAGTGGATTAAGGATTTACTTGGTCTTTTAGGCCTTTACCTGCTTTGAACGAAGGAATGTTCGCAGCTGGGATTTGGATTTCAGCGCCAGTTTGTGGGTTACGACCAGTACGCGCAGCGCGCTCTTTTACTGAGAATGTGCCAAAACCAACTAAAGCAACAGAACCGCCATCTTTTAGTGTGTTAGTTACTGCGCCAGTAAACGCTTCTAAAGCACGGGTTGCCGCTGCTTTTGAAATCTCTGCGTCTGCCGCCATCTTTTCAACTAGTTGAGCTTTATTCATTATTAGATTCCTATAACTTTATAATTTGCCTAAGCAAAACCTATGTTTATGCATTTTGCGTTTATGTGCAACCCCAAAATTGCGAAATTCGACGAAATATTTATTATTTTATTGCGTTTCGCCCCGGATCCTGTGGGTTTGTAATCAAACGCTATCAATTTGCTGGCAACTGCGCAAGCTTTGTACCCCATAAAATGCGATTAAAACTCACTATCAGGTAGAACCCCACACTCCACAGTGCGCCAAATACTGGCCAAAAAATGTACCAAGGTGTTGAGATAGAAACTACATCAAAGTTAGCTGCACCGAGATAGCTAGGTGGCGCGCAGACCAAAAATACCACTAATAATATCGGCGCTTTGAGCGTTAATAGTTTGGAAAGTGCATTATTTATTGTCAGCACCAATGCTATCCACAAAACCCAAAGCCAAACCGGAAGTAATTCACTACCTTGGTAATTGATGAGCTGAGCTTTGACCGCAATCAATTCAATGCTCATTCCTATGGCGGAACCTACGAGTGCAAGCACCAAATTGAGGCGCTTATTTTGGTGTCCTGCGAGCATAACGAGACAGCCTAGCAACATCAACCAAAGCGCGTCTGCTTGGAAAAATAATGCAGCAAACCACATACTTTGGAAGAGTAGCGCGTTAGTAATCCAATGTTTGAGTACAGACATTTGACTGGTATCTTGGTTTTCTGGCGACTAAATGCACGGCACTAGTTGCTCTTTGTTTAAACGCCCCTTCGCAGTAGCATAAATAAAATTGCCAAAGGCGATAAAAGCGTTCATCGAAACGTTTACCATCAAGCGAAGGCCATGCTTTTTCAAACCGAACACGCCAATCGTATAGCGTTCTGGCATAGTGCAGACCGATATCATGGAGTTCGTGGACAACCATATCGGTGGAATTTACGATTTGCTTGCTCATTTCACTCACGGAAGGAAGACAACCGCCAGGAAAAATGTACTGCTGAATGAAATCCGATTGCTTGAGGTAATGTTGATAACGTTGGCAGGCGATGGTAATGGCCTGAATCAGCATCGCGCCAGTCGGTTTCAGCAAGTCGTTGCATTTGGCAAAAAAGCCCGATAAATAAGCATGTCCAACTGCCTCAATCATTTCGATAGACACTAGCTTGTCGTACTGGCCGTCCAATTCGCGGTAATCTTGTTTTAGTAATGTGATGTGCTGCTGCAACCCTTCTTTTTCAATCAGTGCTTTTACGTAGGCATGCTGCTCTTCTGAAATAGTTGTTGTGGTTATATGGCAGCCGTAGTTTTTTGCAGCATAAACCGCAAATGCGCCCCACCCGGTGCCAATCTCAACAACTTTGTCAGCTGCCTGAAGATCCAAACGCTCACAGATTGCGGCTAACTTATGTTGCTGCGCTTCTTCAAGCGATGCTTCCTTTGAGGGATACACTGCACTAGAGTACAGCATTTCTTCACTTAAAAATGATTCATAAAGGTCGTTACCAAGGTCGTAGTGGGCGACAATGTTACGCTTTGAGCCTTGTTTCGAGTTTTTATTTTTAAGATGCTTTATCTTATTCACAATGCCGGAGAAAAATGCAAACTTATTTTCAAATGCATCTAGCTGAGCTTGGTTTAGGACGAAGATCTCAATCAGTTTGGTTAAATCCGAACAACTCCAGTGACCAAGAATGTAAGATTCACCTGCGCCGACACTGCCGCCAAGTGCAAATAGCTTATACATTTGCGCTGAATGAACATGAATATCAACGCTTAGGCTTGTTTCTGACTCACCAAAACAGTATTTTTGGTCGCCTTCGACAAGTACCACTTTTCCGGTTTCTAAGGTATTCAACGCGCCAAAGACGAGCTTTTTGTACACTCTATCGAATGTAGAAAGCGAAATTGATGAGGATATTGTCGTGGTATTTTCCATCTTATACTCTTCCGGGGTGCCCAACAAAAGGCACTTTTTTTAAAAATAACTTCAACGCTTGCCAGTAGATGCCTTTAGCTATGCTCCATGTCATTGCTGGAAACCACTTAAGCAATTGATTAATATTTGCTTCATTGAGCTCCTGCTTTTTGAGCGTCATCGTGGCATCAAATAGCAATTCGTCACCTTTTCTGTTTTCAATATGGATTAGCGTATTGCTACCGGGTGGCTTCACTTTCCAGTGGTAGTGCATATCCAAATTCATAAAAGGTGATACGTGAAATTGCTTTTTAAAGTTCACTTCTTTACTTAATTCAACTAAATAAAAATGACGCTCATTCCAAGGCGTATTACTGACCTCAGCGAGCATATGGCTAAAACCAGCCCCCTTCTCGTCTTCAAAAAAGTAGAAATTAACCGGACTGAAGTAAAAGCCTAAACAGCGTATTTGCGCCATTAAATATACTTTTGTTTGTGATGAAACGGGTTTGCCTAGCGAATTTGACTTAGCACGTGCGCGCTCAACTAAGCTTTCGCCTTCTGTGAGGATATAGTCAGCTTGATTGAATTTAAGCAGTTTTAAGCCGGATGTACCAAACTTTGACGAAATACTATTGAGTGCGTCGAGCTCACTTAAATCTAGCCACATCATATACATGGGGTAAGAAAAAGCATGCTTGGCATGAGCGAATCGCCGATGCCGAACTTTTCCCACCAGTATTGCACTGTTCAAAATGAGATACCCAATTGCTCGGCCACATCTACCGCACTTCTCACCCCATCTTCATGAAAGCCGTTGAACCAGTACGCACCACAAAAATAACTATGGTGTTTACCATCGATGTCGGCTTTACGTTTTTGGGCCGCAATGCTGGTGGTATTGAAAACGGGATGATGATAGACAAAGCGACGGATCACTTTGTCTTCAGCTATCCCTTCATCATGATTTAACGTGACACAGTATTGATGTTTAGCGTCAAACCCTTGCAGTATGTTCATTTGGTAGGTGACAACAGCGGCTTTGTCCGTCGCTTCGTTTAATAAATAGTTCCAACTGGCCCACGCCAGCGGACGTTTTGGCAATAAACGGGTGTCAGTGTGCAGCACCACTGAGTTTGCAGTATAAGGAATTGCACCAAGTATCGCTTGTTCATCACTCGATGGGGTATTTAGTAACGCTAAAGCCTGATCGCTATGACATGCAAAGACGACTTTATCGAAGTACTCATTACTACCATCTTTGAAGATGATGGTCACACCAGAGTCATCACGAACTACTGTCTTGATGTCGGCATTAAGCACAATATTGTCTTTAAATTCTGCCACCAATGGTTGAATGTATTCCCTCGAACCACCTGGGATAACATACCATTGAGGGCGATTTGTGATGTCCAAGAGCCCATGGTTGAAGAAAAACTGGACAAAGAATTTAGCTTCAAAGTCGAGCATTTCTTTGATACTGGTTGACCAGATAGCTGCGCCCATCGGCAAGATGTAGTGCAGCTTAAAAAACTCATTAAATTGGTGTTGCTGTAGCAGTTTACCAAGCGTTTCAACACCTCGATAGTCGTCTTTTTCGTATAATGATTTACAAAGATCATTAAAACGCACAATATCCTTTAGCAATCGCCAGAAGGTCGGCCTCAGTAGGTTACGTTTTTGTGCGAATAGCGTGCGGAGTGAATGGCCATTGTACTCAAACTTCGATTGACTGTTGTGAACACTAAAGCTCATTTCGGTTTCTTGGCGACTAACACCAATTTCAGCCAGCAATTTTTCAAACTTTGGATAGGTTCTGTCGTTAAATACGATAAAGCCGGTATCAACCGCGAGCTTTTCACCTTGGTATTCAACATCAATAGTTGCTGTATGCCCGCCAATATAATCATTTTTTTCAAAGACTTTCACGTCATGTTGACGACTTAACAGGTATGCTGCGGTCATACCTGAAATACCGCTTCCAATTATTGCAATCTTAGCCACGGGCTATCCTTTTTGCGAGAGGTAACCACAACGAAAACGGCAGTAACCTGAGAAGTTTTAAAAATAGAGTAAATCTTTTTGGGAAATGTATTTCCTTGCTGCGCTTTTCTATTCCTTTGCTAATGTAACTCACGGCCTCATCGACACTTACAATAAATGGCATCGGAAAGTCGTTTTTATCTGTCAACGGCGTTTCTACAAATCCTGGGTGAACTAAGGTCACATCAATGTCTTTTAATGTTGCTGTCAGGGTGCGCGCTAAATAGCTGACAGCCGCTTTCGACGCACCGTACGCTTCGGCGCGAGGCAAAGGTAAAAATGCACTGCTGGAACTTACGATGCAAAGTTGCCCGCCTGATTTAATTTTTGGCAGTAAAACGTCTAGGCAGTGGCCGATTGAGATGACGTTGATATGCATTACTCGCTCAAACAAATAGCCGTCAAATTGGTTGGGATTATCGATATACTCACAACCACCTGCGTTGAGGATCACAAGATCCAAGCCGTCAATATCTTTGAAGTTATCTTCTATCTCTTCGCGGTTTGTTAAATCAAATGCTTTGCTCTTTGCACCTACGCTGCTTTCTAATTCGTCTAACACTTTTTGGTTTCGGCCACAAGCAGTTACTTGATGTGACTGTTTTGCATAAAATTCCGTAAGACCTTTACCTATCCCTGATGTTGCGCCAGTAATTAAGATGTTGCTCATGCCGTGATCCTTTTATCCAATAGACGAATCACACCACCGAGTAGTGGAACTTGGCGATACAGCATTTGCGCACTGTCAAAGTAATCCCGATGTTGCGCCACTTTTTCGCCAATAAAACTTAAACGACTATGACCATCGACTTCTATGACCTTACCGCCATTTAGCTTGGGGTGTTGATAGGACATAGTCCAGTAGATAAAGCTGACGTCATCAACTTGATAGGCGTTCGTAACAAGAAATTCGATTTCAGAGACATTTTCATATAACACCTGAAAATAACTCGTTAGCGCATCAAGTCCTTGAATTTTATGTAAAGGGTCTACGAAACTGATGTCCTCAGTGTAAATTGAAGCCAATTTACCGAGACAGTATTTGTCTATTTCATTATAAATTGCCACGAATCGCTGCGTTCTGTGATCCATACCTATTTAAACCTTAAATGCGTCAAGTGCTCTTGCTCTTGCTTCTTTATGATCAACCAGCGGCTCTACATAGTCATCCTTTCCGCCAAATGCCGCTAAATAGTCATGAGGAAAATGAATATGCTTTGCTGGAACATTTTTCAATTCAGGCACATATGTACGAATAAAGGAACCATCGGGATCAAACTTTTCGCTCTGCGTGATGGGATTAAAAATACGAAAATAAGGCTGCGCGTCACACCCCGTACTTGCAGCCCACTGCCAGCCGCCATTATTACTGGCAAGGTCGCCATCTATTAACTTTGACATAAAATAGGCTTCGCCTTTACGCCAGTCGATGAGCAAGTGTTTGGTTAAGAAGCTGGCAACAATCATGCGTAGCCGATTGTGCATCCAGCCAGTTTTATTGAGCTGACGCATTGCCGCATCGACAATCGGATAGCCAGTTTGACCATTACACCAAAGCTCAAAAGCTTGGCTGTCGTCACGCCACCTAACCGCGTTATATTTATCATTAAAATTAAAACCTTTACATAAACGCGGGAAAGCGACGATAAGATGGCGATAAAACTCACGCCAAATGAGCTCGTTTACCCAACAAAACTCTGGTTTACTTGGGTTTTCAAGCACTTCAGGGTAATGAAGTTGGATCTCTGCGATGAGCTGCTTGGGCGACACAATGCCTAATGCCAAATATGGGCTGAGCCCCGAAGTTCCTTTGATTGCAGGGAAATCACGGTCATCTTGGTAGTCTGCTAGTTTGTCCTTAATAAAACGATTTACAATCGCGACAATGGCATTATCATCGGCTGGCCACTTTTCAGATTCATTGGTCAACTCGAAGAAAGTTGGCTTTTTGAAGTTTGCTTCATGTTGCTTATCCAATGGCCAACTAGTGAAGTGAAATTGCTGCCCCACAAAACGTTTTAACCATGCTTTTTTAAAGGGGGTAAACACCTTGAACATCTCACTGGAGCCCGTAAGCACAGAGCCCGGTTTGGCAACGAGATCGCCATCGAATAATTTTAACGTGATCACAGTTTCACACGCTTCATCGCGCGCCACTTCATTTACTTCATACTCTTTATTTGCATATAAGCAATCAATGCCTTTATCGTCACAAACAACTTGAAGCTGCGCCGGCAGCTCAGCGAATGTGCTCGCTTCAATGATATGTAGCCTAATGCCAAATTCACTAAGCTGGCTGCCAAGCTCAAGTAATCTGCGCTCAAGTAGGTCGAGCTGAATACTGGCTACGTTGTGTGACTGCCACTGTGGCTTGCAATAAAAAAAGAGCGCATCGCGTACGCCCTCATTCACGGCTTCAATCAAAGCCTCGTTGCCGTAAACCCTGAGATCACGGCGAAACCAAAAAGCTGTTTTCATTATTAAATTCCGAATCTTAAACGCAGTTCGTTGGGGTATGGGTCAAAGTACACTTGGCTTTGCAAATACGTTTTAGGATGTACGGTAAGGTGATGCTTGAGCAGTGTCAGCGGTACATATAAAGGTACGATACCTTTGCGATATTGCTCTATTGCGCTGCACATCTCTTGCTTCTCGATGCTCGAAAGCTCATTCTTAAAATACCCCTGTAGATGCGTTAACGTGTTTGCTTGATTTTTGCGATTGGCAGGCTTGCTCAGTGCCGACATCAAACCACTGATGTATTTATGTTTCAGCGTCTCTCTATCAAATTTTTTGCCATCACCAAGTAGACGCCCTAAATCTTTATAGGCTTGGTAATTATGGCTCATCAACAGATATTTGTGCTTGGCGTGGAAATTCGTCAGCTCGTGTAGACCGATGTTTTCCGATTGCGTTAGTTCCTGCCAGCTTTTATAGACAAATACCCGCATTACGAAGTTTTCTCTAAGATGCATGTCATTCAATCTGCCATTTTCCTCGCAAGGCAAAAGCGGATTGTGTTTTATAATTTGCTCAGCAAAAATGCCAATACCCTCAGATGTATTACCTGTTCCTGCTTCGTTATAAACCTTAACACGCTCCATTCCGCAGCTTGGGCTTTTGGCGCAAAACACAAAGCCGGAGAGGCTTTGTGTTTGTGAGGTTGCAACCTTTTCACCAAACTCCTTAAGCTTTGGTGCGACATCTTCTTTACCGTCGGGGCGACTAACTTTGATAATGTCGCCTACGCGGATCTGTCTGATAGTTGGTCTTGGAATTGGCATGCCTATCGCAACTTCCGGGCAAAAGCGCACATACTCAACATGTTCGGCGAATTCATCCATACAAAAGTTTGAACGCTTGTGGCCTGAGTCAAATCGCACTTTATCTCCAGCCAAACACGCGCTAATGCCTATTTTTATTGGTGATGAAAATTTCATTTCGCAACTATTCCTTTAATAAATCAACTTACCAATTGGGTTTAACAGCTTACTTAAGCCTTTATTAAAGTGTAGTGCACTGCTTACCACGGTAAAGCACAGGCAGCCTTCTTTTGTGCGCGGAGAATGATTATGTTTGCCGTCTTGCCAAATAAAGTCGCCCGGTACGTATTCACCAGCCTCATCTGCAAAATCGCCGTCAAGCAACAAGGTTATCTCAAAGCCAGTGTGGGTGTGCTCTGGAATTTCGCCTTCCGCACCAATTTGTAAAAGACTTGAGCGTAAGTCGCCGTCTTCTAGCAATAACCGAGAGCGGGCGATTTTGCCTACACCTGAAAACTTGGTGCGATCGATATTCGCAATAGCCCGAGGTAACTGAACATCCCTGCCCTGATAGTTAAATGAGGGTTGGATATATTCTTTAACTTCGTCTATTTCGTCGTCCAGTGTTATCGCTTGCATCATCGCCTCGAAATCGCTGCTTAGTGAAGAGTCGCTGCCTCCTCCAAGCTGAACATTCGCTTCTTGCGCTTCAAGCTGTTGAGTCTTTTTCTGACAACATGGACACATTTCGACATGTGCTGCAATTGCGACACTGATACTTGCAGGCAAATTACCTTCAACAAATTGGCTTAATAATGAATCATTAGGGTGATGCTTTATCATGCTTGATCTCCCATTTCTGCGCGAAGTTTTTGTAAAGCAAGCCGTAAACGTGACTTAACTGTCCCGACAGGTATATTAAGATGCTCTGCCAATTGTTCTTGAGACATTTCTTGAAAGTACACGCCTTTGACTATGTCTCGTTGTGCTGGCGGCAACTTATTGATGTATTTTTGAATTTGCGCCGTTTGCAAGTGATCTTGAAAACCGTCGTCGTCAGCCTGCGAGTCTTGAATTATCGGCCAGATGTCTTCACTGATATGTTCTTCTTTATTACTCTTCATTTTACGCAATGCGTCGAACGACGCGTTACGCATCACGGTATAGATCCACGTTGTGGCTGCGCCTTTATCATGATGATAGAGGTGGGCTTTACGCCACACTGACGTCATCGTGTCTTGTACGAGCTCCATCGCTTGGGCGTCATTACCAAATTGTTTCACACCAAAGCGCCTGATTTTTGGCGCAAAGTACTCAAACAAGAAGGCAAAAGCTTTGCGATCTCGTTTTTCTGCAACCTTAACTAAAGCGTCCGATAACGCTTGAGAGGGAGTTTCTTGCACTGCTTTGCGAGTTCCTGACTGAACGTTGCAATCAATAGATTGCTGTTGGCCTAACATAGCTCACCTTCCAATTTATAATTATAAGCTGTAATACGCTGTAAAACTTGGCATGGATCACTATTTTTCATCTAATACAGTATGTAAGAACTCTGCCACCTGTTCAAATGTTTGTGCTTGTTTTATTTTTAGTTTTTGGGTCATCGAGATGGGTAAGATTTCTAGCCAACGATAAGCAACCCAAAGAGGCTGAGTAAAATGCTTGTCGCGGTACAAATCATCAAGGATTGGGTTGGCGATAAAAACGCTCTGAAGTTTATGAGCAAGGGTTTCGTCAACTAGACTAAATGCTTCTTCACTACATTGCCATGGCGGCCCATCAATAATGTCACAATCGCCATAACGTAAAGATTGTGAGTCTACTTCCACATTACTGATCGCGACGCGCGATAGTGCCTCAACATCAATGAGCAGCTGACCATCATCATCTTGTGAAAAGTCAACAATTTTAACGTGCACGCCTTCTTTTGACACATTGTTCGGCGTATCCGCGAGGTATGGGCATAACACAAAACCTTGCTCTGTTTTCGCGGCCTCTTTTACCATTAATAGATAGCGCTGCTCAAAGATCCGCAAGCGGGTGAACCCGCCTGGAAGCAAGAATATTGGCAATGGAAATAAAGCGAGTTTCATAATTCCCGTTCAAATATACAAAAACTAACGATAATTACGACGGCCCTATTTATCTGGATCAGTTAACGCTAAATTTATGACTATTCCCAAACGCAGTGTTTAGCTATCACGTTACTATTTGAGAATGTGACGCCCTCAGCTTGCAAGCGTGACTTTTGCTCTTGAAATTTACTACTGTCTTCAGGAAAAGAAATGCGCCGTTGGCTATTTACTACTCTGTACCAAGGTAATGTTGAACCTTGTGGTAGGTTCTTCAGCAATTGACCAACCTTTCGGGCATGTTTTGGATAACCAGCTAAGCTCGCTATTTGCCCATAGGAGGCTACCTTCCCAAACGGGATACCGCCAATTACGGTGAAAACCTTTTCAGCGAGTTCTTGCTGAGGATTGCTGCTTTTCATATTGAATATTTAACTCTTTTAATTTGTCCCAAAAATATCTTGCTACCGGTCCATGGTGTGAAATATGCAAACGATACGCGTGGATTTCAGCTTCAAACTCGTCTTTTCTATCAAACACCCTCACTTGTTGCAAAACACCAGACTCTAATTCTTCTCTACAAAGGTCAAGGCCGATTAAGGCATAGCCCATACCTTGTAATAAGTATCTTTTTATTGCCAGTGCGTCATCGAGTTTCATGACATTGTTACTATTTCTGTATGCCAAGCGCTCACTATCAAACTTGAATTTACTTTCTTTCATTGCAAGAGATGGGTATTGCGCAAGCTCCGAAAAACTAAGCTCTGGTGGCATATAGCCCGTTAATGAGACTAAGCCTAATTTTACGTGTCCAATCGGCATTGATTCTAAATCGCCAGTTGAATGAAAAAGATCAAACCAAGGGCCAATGCCAAGGTTTGCAATCCCCTGTGTGACTTGCTCAAGCGCAAAAAAACGTTTACCACTTGAGATGTTCATTTCAGTTGCGGGAAACTTAATGAAGGCATTGCCTAATACTTGATCAATCTGGTTTTGATATACGATCGGTTCGTAACAGATGTTAAAGCTTGGTTCATTACCCGCCGCGAATTCAGTCGCGAGTAATGACAAATCTCTATGATGATTAAGTAATTTTTCGGCTTCAAAATAAAACCGACGACCTTGCTCTGTTAACACATTGCGATATTTCTCACGCTCAAAAAGGGCAAATCCCAAAGATTGTTCTAATCTTTTAATTGATTGAGAGACCGCAGGCTGTGTCTTATGAAGCTTATTTGCCGCTTCGGTTAGGCTAGGCGCTTCAACAACGGTGCAAAACGCTGCTAAGTCCGAAATCTTCATAAATAAATCTTATGCAGTATAGAATGTTTTATAATTTTTATTTTATATGTAATTCCATTATTCTGCACGCATTAAAATTGACGTTGTCATGGAGAACAAAATGTTAAGAGTGTTTTCTGGAATTGTGCTGGCTACCCTATTAGTGGGTTGCCAAGAGCAAGCAGAACAAGCCCCAACAGAAGCCCCTAACCGACCAGTTAAAATTCACACGGTTTCGGACCCCAATAGCAGCACGCTTCGTAGTTTCCCTGCTGAAGTGGTGGCAAATCAAGGCTCCTATCTTGCCTTTCGTGTGAATGGTGAACTTATCGAGTTTCCAGTTCTCGCAGGCCAAGACGTACAAAAGGGGCAATTGCTAGCTAAGCTTGATCCTGAAGATTTCAATCTGCAATATGAACAACGTAAAGCCCAATTTGAACTCGCTAAATCGCAGTTATCGAGAATTGAGCCGTTATTTGAAAAAGGCATAGCGACTAAAGCTGAGTTTGATAAAGCAAACGCAGACAAGCAAGTTGCGGAATCTGCATTTAAAATTGCTAAAACAAACCTTGAATATAGTGAGTTAAGAGCACCATTTAGCGGCACGGTTGCTAAGGTATTTGTCAAAAATTACGAAAACGTGGTAGCAAAGCAAAATATCCTTCGCCTTGAAACACGCGATATGATGGATGTAGTTATTCAAGTACCTGAGCGCATCGTTGCACGTGTTGATAAAGATTCGGATTACAAACCGACCGTTGTTTTTGATGGCTACCCTAGTAAGTCTTACCCGCTTACGATTAAGGAATGGGATACGCAGGCAGACCCTGCAACCTTGACCTACAAAGTCGTATTTAGTCTTCCAATCCCTGAGGACTTTAATTTGTTCGCAGGTATGACAGGCCATGTTTACGTCGACCCAAGCAAAATTACGAACCGTGAAAATACAGCAATCATCGTACCTAACCAAGCAGTATTCTCAGATAAAAAGCAAGGCACAGAGGGGAATAGTTACGTATGGGTATATCAAAGTGATAATCAGACGGTAACAAAACGCGAAGTCACCGTTGGCCAACTTAATCATACCGGTATTGAGGTAATGTCGGGTCTTGAACCTGGTGAAGAAATTGTTGCTGCGGGCGTGCATTACTTGCAAGAAGGCGCAAAAGTGAGACCTTGGACTAAAGAAAGAGGTCTGTAATATGAGTTTAGCCAAGTGGTCAATTGAGAATAAGGTTATCAGTTGGATGTTTGCCTTGCTCCTGCTTATTGCTGGGGCGGTATCCTATTTGGGCTTAGGCCAGCTAGAAGATCCTGAATTCACACTAAAAAAAGCCATGGTCGTGACCATGTATCCTGGTGCATCGCCACAACAAGTGGAAGAGGAAGTCACCTTCCCGATTGAAAATGCGATTCAATCTCTGCCGTATGTTGATTATGTTACTTCAATTTCTTCTCCCGGTAAGTCGCAGATCACTGTTGAGATGAAGAGTAAGTACCGTAAGAAAGACTTACAACAGATCTGGGATGAGCTGCGCCGTAAAGTAAATGATCTCTCGCCGAAGCTACCGCCAGGTGTTATGACGCCAAGCGTTATCGACGATTTTGCTGATGTTTACGGTGAACTTTACGCGATCACCGGTGAAGGCTATTCGTATGATGAGCTAAAAGACTACGTTGACTTTTTAAAGCGCGAATTAGTGCTAGTAGAAGGTGTGAGTAAAGTCACTGTTGCGGGTGAGCAGCAAGCACAAGTGATCGTCGAAATATCAACACAAAAACTGTCACAACTCGGCATTGCGCCTAGTTACATTTTCTCGTTGTTACAAGCTCAAAATACGGTATCTAATGCGGGTAAAATACGCGTTGGAGACGAGTCTATTCGCCTGCACCCTACTGGTGAGTTTACAGACGTTGCAGAGCTAGAGGGTTTACTTATCTCAAAGCCCGGCGCCAAAGAGCTTATTTATTTGGGTGACGTGGCAAAAGTAACACGCGAATATGCGGAGGTGCCGAATCATATTACACGTTTTGATCAAAAGCGTGCACTGCTGGTTGGGGTTTCTTTTACTTCTGGTGTAAATGTTGTTGAGGTGGGTAAAGAAATCGAACATCACTTACAGCAATTAGAATATCAGCGCCCTTACGGTATTACGATCAACACAGTTTACAATCAACCAACAGAAGTAGAAACCTCGGTTGATGGTTTCATCGTTAGCCTTTTAGAGGCCGTTGCCATTGTAATTATCGTTTTGCTTATTTTTATGGGTGTAAAGAGTGGTATTTTAATCGGCGGTATTTTGCTTATTACCGTGCTGGGTACCTTTATCTTTATGAAGATATTCGCCATTGATTTACAACGTATTTCATTAGGTGCTTTGATCATTGCACTGGGGATGCTAGTCGATAATGCCATTGTAGTGACTGAAGGCATTTTGATTAATATTAAACGGGGTCAATCTAAAGTAAAAGCTGCTGTGAACATTGTTGAACAGACAAAATGGCCACTTCTTGGCGCAACCGTTATCGGGATCACCGCATTCGCTCCGATTGGCTTAAGCTCCGACGCCAGTGGTGAGTTTGCAGGCTCGCTATTTTGGGTGTTGTTAATTTCACTACTGCTAAGTTGGGTAACGGCTATTACACTGACGCCATTTTTTGCCAATATGATGTTTAAAGGGCCTAAAGAAAAGTCATCAGATACTAGCGAAGAAGACGACCCTTATAAAGGTGTGATCTTCACCGTGTATAAATCCATGCTGACCTTCTGCCTTAAAAATCGTGCTATTACTATTATTTCTATGGTACTGCTATTAGTCGCTGCAGTTGTTGGCTTTAAATCGGTTAAGCAATCTTTCTTCCCAGCTTCAAATACACCGATGTTCTATGTGGATTACTGGCATTATCAAGGTGCAGATATACGCAGCACGGCGCAGAATGTTGAGAAAATTGAATCCTTTTTACTGGCCGATCCGATGGTTAATGAAGTAACTGCAACGATTGGGCAAGGCGCGCCTCGTTTTATGTTGACCTATTCGCCTGAAAAACAATACGACGCTTATGGCCAGTTAATTGTACGTGTAAAAGACCGAGAAGCAGTAGTGGCTATGATTGCCAAGCTTCGCGATTATGAGCTTGAAAATGAGCTAGACGGACGTCTCAAAATAAAGCGTATGGAAATTGGTCCTTCAACTGATGCAAAAATCGAGGCTAGGTTCTCGGGACCAGACCCTGTTGTGTTACGCCAACTAGCTGAAGAAGCCAAAGGTATTATCAGCCAAGACGAGAAAGCGTTTAATATTCGTGACAACTGGCGACAAAGAACCAAGCTGGTACGCCCACAGTTTAATGAATTGAAGGCGCGTCGATTGGGGATCAGTAAATCAGACTTAGATCAGTTGCTACTGACTTCGGTGTCAGGTAACAAGGTAGGGTTATATCGAGATGGTACACAACTGTTGCCTATCATTGCGCGCTCTCCTGAGGAAGAGAGGCTCAATGTTGAAAATCTTGGTGACTTACAAATATTCAGCCCTGTCCTTAGCGTCTACGTACCAGTTTCACAAATCGTGGATGATTTTAGTGTCACTTGGGAAGATAGCCTGATCATGCGCCGCGACCGTAAACGTACCATCACGGTAATGGCTGATCACGACGTGATAGGTGATGAAACCCCAGCTAAGTTATTTGCAAGAGTGAAGGCGGATATCGAAGCCATTGAGCTACCCCAAGGGTACGAGATGCAATGGGGCGGCGAGTATGAGTCGTCAAGCAAAGCGAAGAAAGCCATTTTTGGCTCATTACCAATCGGTTATTTAGCGATGTTTATGGTCACTGTATTGCTCTTTAACTCGGTGAAAAAGCCATTAGTGATCTGGTCAACCGTGCCGCTTGCTATTATTGGGGTAACGGCAGGCCTTGTTTTACTACAAGCACCATTTAGCTTTATGGCGCTGCTAGGCTTGCTAAGTTTATCCGGCATGTTGATTAAAAATGGTATTGTACTGATGGATCAAATAAATATCGAAATAGACTCTGGTAAGTCCCCTTACCAAGCGGTATTTGATTCTGGTGTGAGTCGTGTAAGGCCGGTGTCTATGGCTGCTATCACAACCATACTGGGTATGATCCCGCTATTATTTGACGTGTTCTTCCAGTCCATGGCGGTCACCATTATGTTCGGTCTTGGTTTTGCGACCATACTGACGTTAATTGTATTACCTGTGTTACATTGCGTGTACTTTGGTATCGAACAACCAAAAGACTAGTTGAGCGACATCCACCTTCTTCGGAAGGTGGATGTTATTATCGCTTTCGCTGTTTATCTTTCACCTTTAAATCGACAGGAGTGCTACAGCCACCAACTGTCTAACTTATCTGCAACAAGCTCAGCCCTCCAGCCTAACGCAAGATCGGGTTTCATCAGCAATTGCTTTTCTTCCGGTGACTTTTTCCACGACCAGCTGATCACCTGATTGATTTGTTTTTTCGAAGCAAACACATCAACAGGAATATCGTTAGTTTTGGCGACTTCGGCGATAACCTGTTTGATATCCTTGCACGCTGCTTTGTAACCTTTGAAGTCGATAAGTCTTCTCACGCGTTGTGGACAATCTTGTTCACTTACTTCTTTTGCTTTTTCTATACAGGCGAGAATTTCTTTGCCAGAGCGATTAACTTCCATTGGCTCAACACCTGGAACATTACGTAAACTGCCCAGTGAGCTTGGACGACGTTTAGCAATTTCGACCATGTTATGTTCTTTAAGCACGAAATTTAGCGCTAAGTTCTTTTTCTCTGCCTTCGCTCTGCGCCACGCTGCAAGTTCTTTTAGAGTAGCAAGATCTCTAGGCTTAAGTTGCCACACGTTTTTGACATCAAGATAAAGTACTTCATCAGGTTGGCGGAAGCTCCTCTTTTGGGCAAGCAACTCACTCTCTTGAAGCACTATGTTAAATAGCTGCTTTTCATTTACTCGCGCTTGAATAGTCTCAAAACATGGCAGTAAATGATATACATCGGAGGCGGCGTAATCTAATTGGCTTTGAGTTAAAGGGCGGCGTAACCAATCTGTTCTGGATTCACTTTTGTCAATGTCTACGTCTCTAAGTTGCTTCACCATATTAGCAAAACCAATACAACTCCCCTCACCTAACAACTGTAAAGCAAACTGGGTATCGAAAATTGGTGATGGGATAAAACCTGCAAACTTTAGAAATACTTCGATATCTTCTGACGGAGAATGAAGTACTTTTAAAACACTAGTATCTGAAAACAACGTCCACAGCCTACTAAAATCCATATCGGCTAGTGGATCGATAAGGGCAAGGTGGTTACCATCAAAGATCTGTAACAGAGCAATTTCTGGGTATAGGGTGCGGCGACGCATGAACTCGGTGTCGACGGCGAGCACTTTGGCTTTCGAAATAGACAAGACAAATTCATCTAGTGCTGTTTGGCTTTCAATAACTTGATACTGCACTGTTACTCCCATGCAATTTACATAACTAGCCATATCACGCTAGTTATAAAAAAGCCGGCTAGTGCCGGCTTTATTTGTTATTCTTTTAACGCTCTACGCAGTATTTTACCAACGTTAGTCTTTGGTAGTTCATCTCTAAACTCAACTAGTTTTGGTACTTTATAGTTCGTTAGATTATCTCGGCAATGTGCAATTATATCTTTTTCTGTTAAAGATGGGTCTTTTTTAACAATAAAAACTTTAACTTGCTCACCACTAACCTCATGAGGCACGCCAACCGCTGCAACTTCCAACACGCCTTCGTGCATGGCAACGACTTCTTCGATTTCATTAGGGAAAACGTTAAAGCCAGACACTAAGATCATGTCTTTTTTACGATCAACGATGTAGAAGAAACCGTCATCATCATAAGTAGCGATATCACCCGTTGCAAACCAGCCGTCTTTTAAACATTCGGCGGTTGCGTCTGGACGGTTGTAGTAACCAGCCATCACCTGTGGTCCTTTAACACACAGCTCACCGGGCTCACCTTTAGGTGTTTCATTGCCGTTGTCATCAACTATCTTAATGTCAGTGCTTGGTGCAGGTAAGCCAATAGACCCGTTGTAGGCTTCAAGATCGTGTGGGCAGATAGTAACTAGCGGCGCACATTCTGTAAGGCCATAACCTTCCATCAGCTTCGACTTTGTCACCTTCTGCCAGCGTTCAGCGACAGGGCGTTGTACAGCCATACCACCACCTAAAGACATTTTCAGGGTTGAAAAGTCGAGGTCGGCAAACCCTGGTGTGTTTAACAGGCCATTAAATAGCGTGTTTACACCGGTGATAGCGGTAAATGGAACTTTTGCCAACTCTTTTACAAACGCAGGCATGTCACGCGGGTTGGTGATCAAGATATTGTGACCACCGTACTTCATAAAGGTCAAACAATTCGCTGTTAATGCAAAGATATGGTATAGCGGTAGTGCCGTGATAACGACTTCTTTTCCTTTAACTAATACTGTATCTAAACAGCCTGAGACTTGCTCTAGGTTTGCTACCATGTTGCCATGAGTCAGCATCGCGCCTTTAGATACGCCAGTTGTACCGCCAGTGTATTGCAAGAAGGCAAGGTCACTTAGCGTCACGTCTGGTTTACTGTATTTTGCAGGATCTGCTGCAATTACTTGTTTGAAAGGAATGGTATTTGGCAGGCTAAAGTCAGGCACCATTTTTTTGAAGTGCTTAACAACAAAGTTCACCAGATGCTTTTTGAAGCCACCTAACATGTCACCAATTTCTGTCAGCACTACATGCTTCACACTGGTTTTTGGTAAGGCTTGCTCCAGTGTATGGGCAAAGTTTGCAAGAATAAAGATAGCTTTTGACTCGGAGTCATTTAGCTGATGCTCTAATTCGCGCACGGTGTAAAGCGGATTGACGTTTACAACGGTACAACCAGCACGTAGTACACCTAAAATAGTAACTGGGGTTTGCAACAAGTTTGGCATCATGACAGCAACTTTATCGCCACGGCCAAGTTTCAATTCATTTTGTATATAACTAGCAACTGCTTTGGTCTTTTCATCAACTTGCTGATAAGTCAGTGTCTTACCCATATTGGTGTAGGCTGGATACTGAGCATAATCTGCAAAACTTTTTTCAAATAATTCAAGCAATGAGTTGTAATGCTCTGGGTCGATAGTTTCAGGCATACCTTCTGGGTAGCGCTTAAGCCAGATTTTTTCCACTCTTAGCTCCTGTGTTCTCGTTATTTTTATATTCACCCTAAACCATAAACGATGTAAGGCACTTTAACAATTGAGCAAATACTCTAAAAACGCCATATTCCCACAATATCTGAGGATTTACAATCTAGATGCTGTTGAAACGTAGGCTTTAGCGCTCTTTGTGAACTTTTCTTTCCATGATTAGTTTATTCTTTACGCTCCTTCAGTTGTGAACGATGTTTTGTCGCAGTTTTGGTGTGCTTCAATTAGCTTATAGCAAATTTCCGGGTTTTCCATATGGCAATGGTGGCCGCCAGGTATTTTCTCAAGCTTGAGTGAGTCGAAACAGCCTTTAAATTGACTATATTGTCTGACAATCATGTTATAGCCTTGTTCCGCTAACACCAGTAAGGTTGGAATGGTAATCCCATTGAGCGCGGATTTTGCCTGCGAGATGGAATACCTAAATCCAGAGTGGTGCTTTAGCCTAGGGTCTAATGCCAGTTGCACGCCTTCACTGTGCGGCAGGGTATTTCTTGCCATAAGCAGCGCTGCTATTTCTACGGAAACATCACTGATTTTACTGCGCAGTTGCGTAAGTGTATTTATATCAGGATAAACCCGTGGTTCAGATTGTTTTAATTTATCTCGGGAATTAAACGCATTAATGAGCTGGGTTTTGGTGTCACTCTCTGAGGTACTCACAATTCCTATTCCCTCGATTAATACCAAAGATAAACAGCGTGTTGGATAGCAGCTTGCAAACAAGTTAGCTATCATCGCCCCCATAGAATGACCAACAATATGGCACGTTTTGATTTGTGCTAAATCTAAAAAGTACTTTAAGTCATAGACATAGTCGATAAAGTAATAAAAGGCGTCGGCACTTTTCCAATCTGAGTGTCCATGACCTGGTAAGTCAAGCGCTATATGCGTGTATTGTGTATTGCAAAATGGCGCAAACGGCACAAAACTGTTGCTATTATCTTGCCAACCGTGAAGGTAGATAACGGTTTGCTCTCCTTCTCCCCAGTGTTGGTAGGAGAATGGCCCGATTTTTTGTTCTTTTATCGCATATAGAGACATCGACGAATTCTTTTAGTGTTCATTGTACCATCATTGATTTATCATCTTACCGTGACATATTTGAACTTACTACTTTGATTTGTTGAAAATATTTTTATCGAACATCCATTTTATTACGAATGCGTTTAAATTGATCAAATAGTAGAGAATCACAAACCTTCATCACGATAAGTACACGGGAATAACAATGAATTTCAAAACTAGCCTTTTGGCCTCATTTGTTGGATTAGTATTTGCGGCTCCGACACTGGCTGCTCCAAAAAACATTATTTACATGATTGGCGACGGTATGGGGCCGGCTTACACAACGGGCTACCGTTATTTTAAAGATGACCCTTCCACGAAAGTGGTTGACCCAACGGTTTTTGACTCTATTTTGGTTGGTATGGCGCATACCTACCCAGACGACGACACGGTTGTAACAGACAGTGCTGCGGGCGCAACCGCCTTAAGTACAGGAACGAAAAGCTATAATGGCGCAATTGCGGTAGATACCCATAAAGACCATTTGGAAACGATGCTCGAAGTGGCGAAAAGAAAAGGTAAAACAACCGCGCTTGTTGCAACATCGCAAATCAACCACGCAACACCTGCAAGTTTCGCGTCTCATAATGAATCACGTCGTAACTATGACGACATTGCCAATGATTACATAGACAATAAAATCGCAGGAAAATTACCTGTAGATCTTATGCTTGGTGGTGGCACTAAATACTTCATTCGTGAAGATAGAAACCTAGTTAATGAATTTAAAGACGCAGGTTATCAATACGTCGATGCTTTATCTAAGCTTGATACGCTAAATAAAATTCCTGCGATGGGTCTGTTCGCAGAAGTAGGTCTGCCATTCGCAATTGATGAAGAGCCTCAGCGCCTAACTAAAATGACTAAAACGGCATTATCATTATTGGAAAACCAGAATGATAAAGGCTTCTTCTTAATGATTGAAGGTAGTCAGATTGACTGGTGTGGACATGCTAATGATATCGCTTGTGCTATGCATGAAATGGACGACTTTGCAGAGTCAATTAAGCTGGCAAAGGCTTTTGTTGATAACAACCCAGACACTATCTTGGTGATCACAGCAGATCACTCTACCGGTGGATTAACGCTTGGTGCGAATGGTCAGTATCGCTGGGAGCGTGATGTGGTAGCTAAAGTGAAAGGTTCAGCGGGCGAGATAGCAAAAGCACTCACAAAGACAAAAGACGTTAAAGCAACATGGCAAGATCTCACAGGTCTTGAGTATGACAGTGCGACTGAGCTAAAAGTAAAAGAAGCTCTTTCACAAGGTCCGAAGGCGCTTAGTGTTGTCGTAAAAGAGGCAATTAGTGATGCATCTTTCACTGGTTGGACAACGGGTGGTCACACCGCTATCGATGTACAAGTGTTTGCCCATGGTAAAGGTAAAGAAGCGTTTATCGGCTCGCAAAACAATACCGCAATTGCTGATAAACTGATTGGATTTATTAAAAAGTAAAAATCTTCATCTATTATTTCAAACAAAGAAGGTCAGCATTTGCTGACCTTCTTTGTTATCGAGTCTTGGAAGAGATAATATACCAATTAGCTTTAATACTTGCTCAATTTGAAGGAGCAAATCTGACGCTAACGGCGTTAAAAATTTCTCATTTAGAACAACTAAATAGCAAAATTTTCGTCTTGTTATCGACAAGATTTTCTCGCCTCAAAATAGACCACTTAATTAAGCGAATTGGTATTACGCGTAAACAGAAACGCCAATCATACCTTTGATCTCATCTCGTCTTGCTTCCGTTGCAATTGCTTTGTATTCACTAATTGCCTGTCCAGTACGAAAGTTAGGGCGGTCGTAGATAGTCGAACGTTGCTGCGATTGGAACTGCTCCACCAACGCAATGCCCCTTTCACTGGTTTTGATCTGAGCGGTATTGAGCTTAGCCGTACTCACTTCTTCAATAGCAGGGCTCACCGCCTTTTTAGGCTGTGGCTTTACTTGATATGTACCTGCTTGTTGAATGATTGAATTTAGTTTCACAGTTTAGCTCAATAAATACGAAGTGCTTGTATAAAAATACGCCTTTATTCTCGACCTGGCAACTTTTTCCACGTCACAGTATCCCTTACATATTGCGGCTGGGCGTCAGCTGCATCCACAGATAAGCCTTGTGTGAAACTATCGTCGGCTATAAACAGCATGTAATAAGCATCCGGTAACGTGATATTGTCAATGATTTCGCAGTCAAGCTGTGTGGCAAGCTCTGAGAATGTTTGCCACCCTGTACCAACACCGGCCGCGCCAGTTGATGTAAAATCGATATTTTCAGGTTTAATAACTGTTTCTTCGGTGCTCGGTTGAATAACACCACGAGTTTCGCCGTTGTATTGGCATAAGTAGATCTCACCCATACGTGCATCTATTGCTGACACTACACTGGATTTACCTGTTTCCATGTATGCTTGTTGCGCCATCGCCTGCAAAGTTGAAACGCCAACCAACTTAAGACCTGAAGAATAAGCTAAGCCTTGCGCAACCGCTGTACTTATTCTAACCCCAGTAAAACTGCCCGGCCCACGTCCAAACACAATGCCATCAAGTTCACTAAGCGTGATATCGGCTTCGCGTAAAATACGTTCAACTAAGGGAAGTATCTTTTGGCTATGCTGCTGTGGGCAAACCTCGAAGTGGCGAATAAAC
This sequence comes from Pseudoalteromonas sp. OF5H-5, assembly GCF_021530695.1. Taxonomy (NCBI): domain Bacteria; kingdom Pseudomonadati; phylum Pseudomonadota; class Gammaproteobacteria; order Alteromonadales; family Pseudoalteromonadaceae; genus Pseudoalteromonas; species Pseudoalteromonas sp. OF5H-5. The sequence goes on along the minus strand of NZ_JAKGBF010000003.1, from coordinate 203,772 downwards.
TTGCCTTCATAGTGCAATGCAATACTGAGTGCTTCGGTGGAGGCGTCTATGGCCAACAGGTTATTTTTCATTTTTATCAATATTCTCTAAAAATCGGATTGCCTTGTTTAAGTCTCTCGTGCGAGACATATCGGGCAAACTACTTAAAAACGTCTGGCCGTATTTTCTCGTAACTAAGCGATTATCGCAAATAATCAGTACACCTTTATCGTTAGCATCACGAATTAATCGCCCAACCCCCTGTTTCAACGCGATAACAGCTTGGGGGAGTTGTATTGCATCAAAGGGTTCTAATCCACGCATTTCAGCGTCTCGCATGCGCGCTTGCAACAAAGGATCATCTGGTGAAGCAAATGGTAGTTTATCAATGACAACACAACTCAAAGTGTTACCTCTCACATCCACGCCTTCCCAAAAAGAAGCTGTGCCAAGTAGTACGGCGTTACCGTGCCGAATAAATTGCTCTAAAATTATCCGTTTCGATGCTTGACCCTGCATAAAAATGGGATATTGCAGTGCCGTATTCAGTCCTTCGTAGACTAAATGCATCGCGCGATAACTGGTAAAGAGTAAAAATGTACGCCCTTTTGCCGCTTCAATCACCTGTTTTGCAAGCTTTACCAGCGCATGTGGCATTAAGTCGTCACGGGTTTCTGGCAAATAGCGTGGCAGGCAAAGCAAGGCTTGCTGCTTATAGTTAAATGGGCTATCAACAATAAATTGTGAGGTCGGTTTGAGTCCTAAGCTACGACTAAAGTGCTCAAGGGAATTATCAACGGATAAGGTAGCGGAGGTAAATACAAAGCTTGCCTCAGTGGTTTTGACAATTTGTGCAAACTTACTTGATACATCAAGCGGCGTGATATGAATAGATAAAAAGCGCCTTGTGGTTTCGAACCAGTAACTAAATCCAGTTTGACTGGTATCAAAGGCACGTTCAAACTGATTTTTAAAGGTCATGACCTTTTCAAATGGGTGTTCTATTTTTTCACTTCTATCCAGACAAAGTTTGAGCACTTTATAGAGAAAGTCTAAGTTAGCTATCACTCGATGCATGGCATCGCAAATTGGTTTATTCGCCAGCGCCTCACGCCAATCACCACGGGCACCATCGCCACCAAATACCAAACGCAAATCGGCGACACTGGTTTCCAATTTATTGAGTGTTTTGCCAAGTTGCAACATATCTGGAATATCAGAACGGTAGATCACCCTTAAATCGTTAATAAGCGCCTGCAAAGCTTTAGTGCTGATAGTCTCACCAAAGTAGTCACTGGCTATTTCTGGTAATTGATGTGCTTCATCGAAGATATAGCTATCCGCGGTTGGCATTAGCTCCGCAAAGCCTAAATCTTTTACGGCCATATCGGCAAAAAATAAATGATGGTTGATCACCACAACATCGGCATCGACTGCCTTTAATCTTGCCTTTCGGATATAACAGTCTTCGTAGTCTGGGCACTCTTTCCCTAAACAGTTATCTGCAGTTGAGGTAACGTAGGGTAATACCTTTGCGTCTTCTTCGATACCCACACAGTCGGCTAAGTCTCCACTGTGTGTTTCAGAAGCGAACTTTGCAACCATGGCAAGTTGGTGCATAACATCTGGGTCGTCGGTTGGCACATGGCTCAAATGCTGTGATAAACGATAAGGGCAAAGGTAATTGGCCCTACCCTTTAGCAAAGTGACTTTTTTCCCACTGCCAAGCACCTTTTTTAGGGTTGGCACGTCACGATGGAATAATTGCTCTTGCAAGGCCTTAGAGCCGGTTGAGACGATGACTTTACCTTTAGACTGAAAGGCAGGAATGAGATAAGCAAACGTTTTACCAGTCCCTGTTCCAGCTTCGGCGATGCATTGTCCACCATTTTGTATGGTTTCTTCTACTGCAATAGCCATATCAATTTGGGGCTGCCTTGGTTGATAGCCTGGGAAGTGCTGGGCTAAAGGCCCCGTAGAAGAGAAAGTCGTAGATACAGCCAAAGTAATGTAGTTTACAAACAGACAGGTCGCGAAATTGTATGTGGCTAAGCACCAAATCGCAAGTAATCATTCAAAACCAGCATACCGACACCAACAATGATTGCCTTCAATTAAAAGTTGCGGTGATTAGCTGAAGAAATGGTAAACAAGCAAATGAGGAGAAGCGCAGTGCTTAAATAAAATACTAAAACAGCTATACTATCAGGAAAACACAGGGGCTAACGCGAGCACAGACAGACCTACAACGAATCAAGCTATAAGGTTCTTTACTGATTTATACGGCATGTTATTTCTCCAGTGTAAAATGGTGAACGGTCAGGTTAAATTAGCTTTGGCTTGACGTGGTGGCTACTGGCCCTAGTGAAATTTGTTGAGCATAAAGATTGAGGGAAAAGCCGTGCGGTATAGCTACACGGCTTAAATATGTACAAAATAAGTCTATTTTGGTCAACAGTTACTTTGTTCAGCTAACAGTGATGGTTGGATCCCATTGATAATATCCTAAAAGCGACTGGCTTTGACCATCTGAACTAAGCGTATATAACGCAAACTGAACTTGAAAGTTTTCAGTGCCTGAGTTTCGCACCTTAGAATCCAGCGTCATAAAGTTTGTGCTTACATGCGCCGCTGGTAAACCATTATTGTTGCCGGAATTAACATTTGGAACTGCTGCTTCAGTGCGATTTACGCTGTTAGTCACAAACGTGTTAAATACCTGAGTACCACCAAATTGTTTGATCCCGTAGATAATCACTGCATCATCGGCGTTGCCGTAAATCGACGTGCCGCTAAAGGAAACATTGTCCCCAGCGTTTGCTCTAAAGTTTAGTACCGCAGTACCTTGTCCACTAACAATGCCTCTGGGATCTGAAGCAATCATAAACTCACTGTTATGATCTATAGGTGTGGGATTATTTTGGTCTTGGCTTGGGTGGGGGTAATGCGCTTTCACGTACTCTGTATCAATGACAATGAGCACATTAATGCTTTCTGAAGATGCTTCTAATGTTGACATGACATTCCTCTCCTATCGGATGAAATTTACAAGAAATTAGTGATCCCTCTCTTGTGGCGTCCTGCACATTCACCATATCATCGAATCACTTTCTTTCACTTAACTTAAAATGGATTTACGGCCTAGAATTTTTATCCTAGCCACCATTTCGTTTATAAACATAGGTGTGAAAATGCTAGATTTGAATTACACGGCATTACACCTTTATAAAAAAAATATCTTATTTTTTAATATGGTTGGGGGTAGCGGTTACTAACTTTTTGAAAGGCGGCAGTTTTTCTGGTCTAAGTATTGCGAAGACGAAAAATATCTTTACCAGTTCTGGAAATGTATTGGCACCGAGGTGAAGTGAGTTTAAACTAACAGACGCAACAAAACATTTTACGATCACGCCCATGTATCTAGATTCTCACCTTTATGTTCTTCGTGAGATTTTTCCTCCTCATCCTCTTCATCTTCGCTTTCTTTAATTTTTTCATGCTCAGCAGCTTGGCGTTTAAGTTCGATCTCGGTTTTTAAATCTTTCTTAACTTTTTCAATCTTATAGTGCTGCACACCAGCTACATGAAATGCAGACTTATGAGTTACATCTAGCCGTACGATTGGGCCTAAAAACGGTTTAAACGCATCCATATATTTCTCCACTAACCTATTGTTGATCTTACTTATTATCGGCTGTTATAAGCTATTCTTTAATTTGCGTTAAAAAATGATTGCCAAATAGAACAATAATGTGTTTATCTATAAATGAACTTTTTGAACAGCAGATATATTACAAAGGTAACATCATGCTAATGACACTGACAGCAATTCATCATCACCATCATCATACGGGATAACCTGTCAGGTATTTCGCTGGTGGGTTATTCCTTAAAGGAACCTCCGGCGAAGCAAAAAGTATAGTCAAAGTTTATTTCGCCCCGAGGTTCCGCCTCGGGGTTTTTCGTTTAAAGAATTAGGAAATAAATAATGAGCAACAGCAACCGTTTAAGAATCGCAATCCAAAAATCAGGCCGTCTTTCAAAGGATTGTCAAGCCCTACTCAAACAACTTGGTGTAAAACTAAACCTACGTGAACAGCGTTTGATCGCCCACTCTACCAACATGCCTATTGATGTACTTAGAGTACGTGATGACGATATTCCCGGCCTTGTAATGGACGGCGTTTGTGATTTAGGCATTGTCGGCGAAAACGTGTTAGAAGAAGCTCAAGCTGAGCGTGTTCGCAACGAGCAGTTTGCTGAAGTCACTAAACTTTCAAGACTGGACTTTGGCTTTTGCCGTTTAGCACTGGCGTGGCCACAAGAGCTAGGTCAACAGGATAAAGCGTGGTTTAACGGCAAACGCATCGCAACCACCTACCCTGAGATTTTAAAGCAATATCTAAAGCGTGAGAACATTGATGCTAGCGTGGTCATGTTAACGGGCTCGGTAGAAGTAGCACCTCGAGCAGGCCTTGCTGACGCCATTTGTGACTTAGTATCAACCGGTGCAACGCTTGAGGCTAATGGCCTTATGCAAGGCGATACCATCTTAGAATCTAATGCTTGCCTCATTCAAAATTCAGCATTGACTGACCAAAGTAAGCTTGCGCTTATCGATAAGTTAATGCCACGCCTTAAAGGGGTGAAACAAGCAAAAGAAAGCAAGTACATCATGATGCATGCACCAAAGAATAAGTTAGATGAAGTATGTGCATTACTTCCAGGTACAGGCCAACCAACTTTACTTGCACTTGCTGGCAGTGATGAATATGTTGCACTTCATATGGTTAGCTCTGAAACCCTATTTTGGGAGACAATGGAAGAGTTAAAGGCGCTCGGTGCTAACTCTATTCTCGTCATGCCAATTGAAAAGATGATGGAGTAACAGCATGTTTGATTGGCAGCAAGCCACCAGCGAGCAACGCAGCGAATGCTTGAGCCGTCCTGCGGTCAAAGTGGGCGATAAAGTAAAAGCAGCAGTTGAAAAGATAATTGATAACGTCGCTCGCAACGGCGACAACGCATTACTTGGTTATGCCGAGCAGTTCGACGCACGTATTAATCCAAGAATACGGGTAACAGGATCAGAGCTTATTGAAAGCGAATTTGCGTTAGCACCTGAACTTAAAAGTGCTATTGACCAAGCGTATAGCAACATTAAGAAGTTTCACCAGTTGCAGTTACCACAAAGCAAGAAAATTGAGACTCAGCCAGGTGTGACCTGCGAGCTCAGATATCAAGCGATAGAAGCCGTGGGTTTATATGTGCCAGGTGGTAGCGCGCCACTGCCTTCTTCTGTCTTGATGCAAGGCGTGTGTGCGCAGCTAAGTGGTGCAAAAACAATCGTGTTGGCGACGCCGGTTAAAGGCGGTAGCCAAATACATCCTGCGATTTTGTATGCGGCTAAACTGTGTGGCGTTACGGATGTGATTGAATGTGGTGGTGCAGGTGCAATCGCTGCCATGGCGCTAGGTACTAACAGCGTACCAAAAGTGAACAAAATTTTTGGTCCAGGCAATAGCTTTGTCACAATGGCAAAACAGCTGCTTTCTCAGTCAGTGCCGGGACTTGCGATTGATATGCCGGCAGGCCCTTCGGAGGTGTTAGTGATTGCAGATAAGGGCGCTAATCCAGAATTTATCGCCGCCGATCTACTTTCTCAAGCGGAGCATGGGGAAGACTCGCAAGTCATATTATTGGCGTCTGACAGTCAACTTATCGAAGAAACTGAAGCTGCAATCGAGCGTCAACTAAGCAAGCTTAGTCGCGCTGATATTGCCAGAGCTGCGCTTAAAAACAGCACGCTGATTTTAGTTGAGAGCATAGAGCAAGCATTTGAAATCTCAGCAGAGTATGGGCCAGAACACCTAATCTTACAGATAAGAGATGCAGAGCGTTTCCTGCCGCTAGTAAAAAACGCAGGCTCAGTGTTTGTTGGTGACTATACGCCAGAATCAGCAGGTGACTATGCGTCTGGCACCAACCATGTATTGCCAACCTATGGTTATTCAAAAACCTACTCAAGTTTAAATCTGATGGATTTCTATAAGGCTTACACAGTACAAACCATCACAAAAGAAGGCCTTCGTGGTTTGCGCTCTGCCATTTTACCTTTGGCACAAGCTGAGGGCCTAGATGCACATGCGAACGCCGTTAAAGTGAGGTTGGAGAATAATAATGACTAATATTGCGTTACCAAATAATATTGAAAAGCTTAAGGCTTACAGCTCTGCAAAGAGTGCAAAGTTGACCGGCACCACGTGGCTCAATGCCAATGAAAGTCCATACGCTCGTGTGCTTGAAATGTGCTTTGATAACTTAAACCGTTATCCAGATCCGCAACCTCAAGCGGTAATTGATGCCTATGCAGGCTACGCTAAGGTCGAGCAAACAAATGTACTGATGACGCGTGGAGCCGATGAAGGCATTGAGTTATTAGTACGCACATATTGTGAACCGGCCAAAGATAGCATTGCAATCTTTACCCCTACCTATGGTATGTACAAAGTAACGGCAGACACCCACAACATCGCTATTAATGAATTAAGCCAAGCGCAGCTTGCTAATAACGATGTGGGTTCACTCATCAGTGCAATTGGTGACGCTAAATTGGTATTTGTGTGTAATCCAAATAACCCAACTGGCGCAATACAACCTGCCAGCAAAGTCGCTGCACTTGCTGATAAGCTTAAAGGCCGAGCAATCGTGGTCGTTGATGAAGCTTATATTGAGTTCTGTGAAGAACAAACCTGTGTCGAGCTTATCAAAGAGTTCTCAAACGTTGTTGTGCTGCGTACGCTATCTAAAGCGTTTGCACTGGCAGGACTGCGCGTTGGCTTTATGTTAGCGAGTGAAGCGCTATTGGCACCGGTGAGAAAAGTGATTGCGCCCTACCCTGTTTCTACAGTCGTGGCACAAATAGCAGCAACAGCGTTAACGTCAGATGCGATAACGCAGATGCGCCGGCAAGTCTCTATTTTGAACCTAGCAAAAAAGAAGCTTATACAATGGCTACAAGACAGCGAGTTCGTAAGCGCAATATTATGCGGCGAAGGCAACTTTGTTACTTTACAGCTAACCGACAAACAGTTTGTGGAGCAAGCGATGCGCCAGGGGTTAATCATGCGGCCATTTGTGCTGTTTGGCGAGGACAACTGGCTGCGGATCTCTATCGGCAATGAGCAGGAATTAAAACAAGTAGAAAACTGGCTGAAACAATGCCAAGTGACTGAGGAAGTATCATGAGCGCCCCCTATTTATTCATCGACCGCGATGGCACTATTATCGAAGAGCCAATAACCGATAAGCAAGTGGATAGCCTAGAGAAATTGGCACTATTACCCAATGTGATCCCAGCGTTATTACAACTGCAGTCGTTTGGTTATAAGCTAGTGATGGTATCTAACCAAGATGGTCTCGGTACAGATAGCTTCCCTAAAGCTGATTTTGATGCGCCTCAAGATAAAATGATGCAAATCTTAACAAGCCAAGGGATCCGTTTTGAAGAAGTACTGATCTGTCCTCACTTTGACGAAGACAACTGCCAATGTCGCAAACCTAAAATAGGATTACTCACTGAATTAATGCGCTCTGGTAAAGTGAACCTTAGCAAATCATTTGTTATTGGCGATAGGCAAACCGATATTCAGCTTGCAGAAAACCTTTGCATTGAAGGTATTCTCTACAAAGATAACTGGCCTGCTATTGTGACGCAGTTAACCACCTTAAATCGAAGAGCACAAATTGCCAGAAATACCAAAGAAACGCAGATTTCGGTAGCGATAAATCTGGATCAACAAGCAAATGGAGAGATTTCAACGGGGCTTGGTTTTTTCGACCACATGCTAGATCAGATCAGAACTCACGCTAACCTTGGCCTGAATATTCAGGCGAAAGGTGACTTACATATAGACGAGCACCACCTCGTAGAAGACATCGGTATTGCCCTTGGTCAGGCTTTTAAGACTGCGCTTGGCACAAAATCACAAATCGCACGTTATGGCTTTGCGCTGCCTATGGACGAATGTAAAGCAGAATGTCAGTTGGATTTATCTGGACGCGCGTCTTTTGTACTTAACGCTGACTTTACAAGAGATAAAGTGGGCGACTTGGATGTACAAATGGTTGAGCATTTCTTTAAATCCTTCGCGGATAATGCGGCAGTGAGTTTAATTTTGAGCGTAAGCGAAGGTAATGCCCACCACCAAGTTGAGGGTTTATTCAAAGCATTTTCTCGTGCTATTCGTATGGCAATTGCAACAGACGCGTCACAGCAAATGGCAAGTTCTAAGGGGTGTTTATGATTGCAATTATTAATACTGGTTGTGCCAATATTAACTCAGTGCGTTTTGCATTTGAGCGCCTTGGTGTCACGCCTGAAGTGATCACTGCACCGGAGAAGCTAGCCCGCTTTGAGCGAGCCATTTTACCCGGCGTCGGCCACGCTAATGTGGCAATGAAGCGGTTAAATGAGCAAGGCTGGGCAGACGCAGTAGCTGACTATCAACGGCCTTTGATGGGGATTTGTTTAGGGATGCAGCTGCTTTGTCAATCGACTGAAGAAGGGGATATTCCGTGCTTAGGTCGCATTCCGGGTAAGGTTGAGTTATTAGAGACTAACGAGTTAACTGCACCGCATATGGGCTGGAATAATCTTCGTGTGGTGAAGCCCCATGCGCTCACTACAGGGCTTAGTGAACAAGACCAAGTGTACTTTGTACACAGTTTTGCGCATACCATCAATCAATCGACACTGGTTTCGGGTGAGTACGGTCAAGCGTTTTCTGCGATTGTTGCAAACGACAATTATGCCGGCATGCAATTTCACCCAGAGCGTAGCGGCAAAGTTGGCGCGCAGCTTTTACAAAACTTTATTAATTGGCAGCTATAAAAGGACGAACAATGATTATTCCGGCTTTAGATGTATTAGAGAACAATATTGTTCGTTTGTATCAAGGCAAGTACGAAACCGCACAGTTTTACCCATTTAATTTAGCTGAGCGTTTACTTGAATACCAAAATGCAGGCGCAGCCAAGCTCCATTTGGTGGATTTAGAAGGCGCTCGTGACCCGAGCAAAAAGCAATGGCGCACTATCCAAGCGGCGACTAAGGCTTTATCTGTTCCCTTTCAGGTAGGCGGAGGTATTCGCAGTATAGACGACGTAAAGCAATGGTTAGATGCCGGAGCTGCCCAAGTGGTGATTGGCTCAATGGCGGTAGATAAACAGCAAGAAGTTGCTGCGTGGATTAAAGCATGTGGCGCCGACAAATTCGTGATAGCACTTGATGTGAACAAAACCGAAAGCGGCTGGTCTCCAGCCACTCACGGCTGGCTAAATGATGCGAAAAGCGATCTATTCGAGCTGTTAGATTTTTATGTTGAGCAAGGTGTGAGTGATTTCTTATGTACGGATATCAGTAAGGATGGCACGATGACAGGTCCATCGTTTTCCTTATATGAAGACATAACCAAACATAACGGTGCAATTAAAGTACAAGCATCAGGGGGCGTGAGCTCTCTTGACGATATTGCACAGCTTGCAAAGCAACAAGTAGGTGGAGTAATACTTGGCAAATCGCTACTTGAAGGTGTATTTAGCGTTGAGGAGGCTCTAACATGCTATCAAAACGCATAATTCCTTGTTTAGACGTAAAAGACGGTCAGGTGGTCAAAGGCGTTAAATTCCAAGGCCATGAAGTCGTCGGTGATATTCTTGATCTCGCCCAGCGTTATAGTGAGGCAGGTGCTGATGAACTGGTGTTTTATGAGATCAGTGCTAGCGTAGAAAAGCGTTTACTCGATGTGAATTGGGTAGCTGAAATTGCCAGACATATCGATATACCATTTTGTGTAGCTGGTGGGATTAAATCAGTGGCTGATGCGGCTCGAGTGCTTGAGCAAGGCGCAGATAAGATCTCGATTAACAGCCCTGCCATTGCAAGGCCTGAACTCATTAAAGAGTTACATGACGAATTTGGTAAGCAATGTGTGGTTGTCGGCGTAGACAGCTTCTATGATAAGCAAACTCAGGAATATTTAGTATACCAGTTAACTGGCGATCCGAATGCGGCAAGTCGTACTCGATACAAAACGCACGAATGGGTCAAACGAGTTCAAGATCTTGGCGCTGGAGAGATTGTACTTAATTGTATGAATCAAGATGGCGTGCGCAATGGCTATGATATAGGGCAGCTCAGCGCGATTAGGGCGCTGTGTAAAGTGCCACTTATCGCTTCTGGCGGCGCGGGTCGTATGCAAGACTTTGTTGATGTATTTAAACAAACTAATGTCGATGGCGCCTTGGCTGCAAGTGTGTTCCATAAAGGCGTGATTGACATTCCAAAGCTCAAGCAGTTCTTAATAAATAATGATGTGGCGGCACGACAATGATTATTAATAAACAAAACATAGCAAAAGTAGATTTTGATAAATCAGCACTCATTCCCGCTATCGTACAAGATGTGTTAACTGGGGTAGTATTGATGCAAGGCTTTATGAACAGAGAAGCCCTTGAAGTGACATTAGAAAAGCAACTCGTTACTTTTTATTCGCGTTCAAAATCGCGCCTTTGGACCAAAGGTGAAACCTCAAACAATGTATTGACCTTAGTGGAAGTGCATACCGATTGTGATAAAGACAGCCTGCTGATTTACGCAAAGCCACAAGGTCCAACTTGCCACCTTGGAACCGAAAGCTGCTTTGCGGAAACCATGCCAGAGCTTGCATTTTTAGGAAAGCTTGAGCGAGTGATTGCCCAGAGGAAAAATGCATCACCTGAAAGCAGCTATACCGCCTCTTTATTTGCTAAAGACTTAAGCCGTAGTTGTCAAAAAGTGGGAGAAGAAGGGGTTGAAGTGGCGCTCGCGGCGATGAAAAACGACAACGAAGAGTTGCTCAATGAGTCCGCAGACTTACTGTATCACCTCATTGTCTTACTTCAGAGGCAGGGCCTTACACTCAGTGAGGTGGTCAGTACGCTCAAAGATAGGCATAAGTAATTTGCGCTTTGGGTAAGTAATCATTTCGTCTATCCCTTCGTTGGCTTGTTCCAGACATCGTGCCGAAACAAGCCAGCTTAGTAAAATTGGGATAAACCTGTAATTAGATCAACTCCTGTTCATATAAATAAGGTAAACTTCTCATAGTCTTACAACTATGCAGTGGCAAAATATTAGTCTAACTTTAATGGTGCTACTACGAACAGTATGGAACGGTTTATGAATACAAGATTACTTGGTCTAATGCTGGCAGGATTGACAGCTGCCGGATGTTCAACATTAACCCCAGAGCAACAAGAAAAGCTCGATGATATGTCTAATTGCGAGAAACTTAATACGCTTCTAAGTACATCATCCACAGGGTTTTCAGCGCTTAAAGGTGCTGAAGTCGGCGCAAAGTTAATTAACTCTTGGCAGGCTAAGGCACATTTAGTTGGCAATAAATGCCAAATTATAGAAAGCGCTAGTGGAAAATCAAAATATACCTGTTCTGAGCAGTTCAAAGAGTACGAAAACGCAGTAAAAATCCATAACTATGCACAGAGTGTAGCAAGGCAATGTTTAGATCACTCTTGGGCTGGTGATAGCCAAAAGAGTGGCCAGCTAATGCGTACGGACATTACTTCGCCGAGCTCCACTAGCAAAATTGCAATTGAACTGGGCAAAGGCCTCGATAAAGTCTCGCCATGGATAGTTTCGTTTAATGTGACTGAAAGATAAATGCAAAATACGGAGAAGTGTTGTGCTTCTTCTGCCCTATCCCACCCTAGCATTCTTCGTTTGCAATCCCCTTGACTTTGTCTGTTTAAGCGTTAATAAATTTTTCATTGTTGCTTTACTCAATTCTAATGTCGCTTCGCGTGGCGTCTTTTATATAAAAATAGTGAATAGTAATTGTGGTGTAACGCGATACAAATTTAGAAAAAATAAGCTGTATGTATTTTGAGCGGAGTTGGGATCTGCAACAGTCTGTATTTAATTGATGCTGATTATGCATTTCTTTGGTTTTTTGTGTTAATAAAAAAGCTTGTTTATTAATAAAAGGTGGCGTTTAATTCAGGTGCTATTTTTGTTGTTGGCGCTAAATTAACTACTATTTTTAAAGGAATTAAGATGAACACATTAATAAAGCTTTCAGCTCTATCCTTCTCTGTTGCTATGCTTAGCACTCCTGCTTCTGCTAATGAACAAGCTAAGCCATTCGAGTATACAGTAAATGGCAGTGTATATGAGATCCCCGCTTCTCAAGCTAAGAATTTAGATGAGATAATTGCGCTAATAGAAACTAATAACGATGTTTCAGGTTATGACGTTACTGAGACTAAATTAGCGAAAACTGAGAGCACTGAAATTGCCAGTGATTTTTCAACGCTAGCTGGTGGTAACTTACGTGTTTATAGTGAACTCAATACGGGGTATTTAAATGATTTTGACCAAGCATTTACTTACACTTGTCCAAGTAATATGTTTATTAAATCAATTTCAAGCTACCACCAAGATAAGCAAGAAGACAGACGTTTTAGCTTAGTCTGTGCAAAATTTACAACGGATAGTGGTAGTCGCATTTATCGTAAAACGACTAAGTGGAGCGGTTACGTAAATTCATACGATCAAGCGTTTAACTTTGTTTGTCCTAATGGTCAATTCTTTGTCGGAATGTCAAGTCGTCACGATAATGGTACAGAAGACCGCTTGTTTAACTTTAATTGCGCATCTATGGCAACCTCTAGCGCAGGCGCTGCACTATTCGCTGAATCATGTATTACAACACAATACACAGGCTACGACCAACCTTGGACATTAGGTGGTAATGGTGCAATCATCGGCATGTCAAGTCGCCATGATAACAGAACGGAAGACCGTCAAACTGCAGTGAGTTACTGCTCAGCTGCGAGTGATTGGTAATAATTTCCTTTAGAGTAGGGTTGATACCCTACTCTCATGTCAGAATTTGGTCATTTCATTGTCATACAAAAGTCGCACACTCATAATGTAATTAGTTAGCGGATTTAAGAGTTATCGTGACCAAACCGAATATTTTTCTTATCAATTTAGATTCTTGCACTGATAGACTCAAGGAGTCTACTTTCCAGTTTGATAAGTTCTCTCTACCCTTTGAAAGGATTAGCGCTGTAAAAGGCGCAGAGCTGAGCGCAGACGTTATAGATACGAGCTATTGTAAGTTAAAAAACGCTAAGCAATATTTTCGCCCTTTAACCTTGGGTGAAATAGGTTGTTATCTAAGTCATATCAAAGCACTTGAAAAAATTGTTGAGTTAGAATTGCCCTATGCTTTTATTTTTGAAGATGATTTTCAACTCCACCACGACTTAGCACAGATAGACCAACTGATTACTTCATTGCCATTTGGTTGGGATATGATCAAGCTATTTCAATCTCAAAAGAACAAACGCACTCCGATTGCAAGCTTTCCGCTAAATAAATCGTTATCACTATTTATGCAAAATAAAGTGCCCGCGGGAACCGTCGCTCAGCTTGTAAGTTTTGAGGGGGCGAAGAAAATATTATCTAAGTCAACTCCTTTCGGTAGGCCTATAGATATTGATTATCAACATTTTTGGGAAAAACAGCTCAGTGTATTTGTAATGAGTCCTTGTCCTGTTAGTCATGGTGAAAAGTTTGCGAGTACCATAGATAGAGCTCCAAGTGTTACAGGAGCAAAGCGGTATTTTTGGCGTAAACAATTGCTTCAGATAAATAAGTTTATAAAAAACAAGTTTTATCGCGGACTGGTTCTCAAACGCTATCAGCAACACTTCTAGTTATATGATGCGAAAGCCGCTGTACGCCTTTTGAACAATGGGTTTTATACTTGTACGGAATAGAGAAAAATTCGTGTTAAAAGTGTAATTTATGGGAAGACTTCTGAAAAAGATGTGCTAGTATCTAAGATTATTGCAATAAGTTTAACTTTTTGCTTAAACCATTAATAATAACAACGTTGAGGGAGCACAGACGTGTCTATAGAAATCAACTTTGAACTCTCTGATTCAGATCTTGAACACTTCCGTGGAATGATGAAAGCTGCTATTGAGAAAAGTGGCGATGTGAGTGATGCCGAAATTATAGCTAAAGCGCGTAATTTAGTGGCAACGATGGAAAAATCCAACCTTCCTGAATTTGTTAGCACTCGTCTGATTTCGTTACAAACGCTAATTGACGCAGTGTTAGACGAAGAATGGCAAATGCCAGAAGATGAAAAGCGTGAAATCATGGCGTCTCTTGCTTATTTCAGTGAACCAGAAGATATCGTTCCAGATCATATCCCAGTATTAGGCTATGTCGATGATGCGATTATGATTGAACTTGTGTTACAAGAACTGTCGCTAGACTTAAAAGCATACAGAGAATTCTGTGGCTTTAGAGCAACTGAAGAAGCAAGACGTGGTGATAACGCTAAGGTAGATCGTGAAAGCTGGCTCGCGGGCACGCGCTCTCAGATCCGCTCTTCTATGCGTAGAAGTCGCTCTAAAAACCGTTCACGTTTCTTCTCTCGTATTATGTAGGTTAAGTTGCCCTAAGTTTAGCTAATTGCTTTTTAGCTTAGGGCTGTGGACTAAAAAGGGCTGATAATCATCAGCCCTTTTTGATGGTTATTTTACTTCATTTGGGTGAGACACACCCATCCAAGCTTTATAAAGTAACGCTTGCTCGTTTGATGGGTTAGGCGTAAATGTTATCTTTTTAGGCTTATCGTGGTCGCGGTCAAGCTTGATTTTCGTATTCATCAACATATCACGACGGATAAAATCTACCGTGATTGTTTGACTTGGCTCGAAGTTTTCTAAGCTCGCTTTTAAATCTTTACGAACATGGTGTTTATCAAATGCAACGATAAGGTCGCCTGCTGTTAGCCCCGCTTGCCATGCATTTCCATCTCGAGCTACATGGGTCAGCTCCAGTAATTCACCCTTTTGTCTTGCCATACCATCTAAGCCTGCAATCACTTTTGCTGACTTAGGATAATCATAAACAAGTCCTACTTTGTCGAGTAATGTGTCAAAATCTATGTTCGCTGGTGTATCAACATATTCATTCCACCAAGTATTGTAGTCTTGACCGGTAAGCACTTTTAGGATGTTTTTAACATCTTCACTGGTGAAGCTATTTGGCAATTTATGCTGTTGGTAAAGTGCTTTATGAACGTCACGGTAGCTAATTTTTCCGTTTGATTTTTCGAGTAAGTCGATATCAAGTGCCATGGACACCAACGCACCTTCTGAATAGATATTGGTGCTGTAATTTATCCCATGATCGCCACCTTGATTGATCCATTTATCAAAGCTCGTTGCAGCAACCGACTGAACATGACGACCAGGAGTTTTCAAATGACGATTAACACGCTTAGTCAGCATTTTAAGATATTCGTCATTGGTGGTGATCCCTGCACTTAGCAGCAAATAATCCTCAAAGTAGCTGGTTGAGCCTTCTGCTAGCCACAACAAATCCGTGTAATTTGGTGCTACGTAATCATAAGGAACCATGCCTGCTGGACGATAGTTTTTGACATTCCACGTGTGGATGAATTCATGTGCGGCTGTAGAGATAAAACCAATGTAGTCATCTCTTTCTTTAAAACTGTCTCTATGTCTTTGAATAATCGTCGAGTTTAAGTGCTCTGTTGCCCCTCGTGCACCGCTGGTTGCATGCACCATAAAGACATAACGGTCATAAGGATAATCGTGCCAAATGAGCGTGCCGGTTTGAACGAGTTTTTTAAGATCGGCTAGCATTTGGTCAACGTCATAGTTGCCCTCGCCCCAAATAACTAGTTCATATCTACGGCCATCCACTTCAAATTTGTGCAGCTGATTAATACCAGTCTCAATAGGAGAATCTAACAATATGTCATAGTTATCGGCTTTGAAACTGTTTTTTGAATCGGCAAACTCCATACCGGAGACTGAGCGCCAGCCTTTAGGTACATTGAGTTCAACAGAAACAGGCTCTGATCTGAAAGATTCACTAAACATCAAAAAGCCAGATGCATCGATAAACGCGTGGGTGTCATCTATGTGTCTAGCTCGAAGACCTAACTCATTGGCATAAACCTGATATTTAACCGTCAGCTCGGTAGGCTCGCTAAGGTGTACACGCCATGTGTTTTTATCAATTTTTTCCCATTTTTGTGATTGCCCGCTTTGAGATTTTGCGTCAAAAAAGCGTACGCCGTTGGCTAAATCCAATATCTCGTAGCGACCTGTACGCCAATCTGGAAGTTGCACATCGATGCTTGATTGAGAAGATTTTGGAAACTGAACTTCTACTTCTGCAAGGTGATGCTGCGGTTGTGTAATTGAAATACGGTAGTCGACGTCAGCATAAACACTAAATGTTGCTGCACATGCCAAGGCAATAAGGCTTTTCTTCATTATTTTTGTATCGGTAATTCGAGATAAAATCAATTTACCAAATCAGCGACTTACACGCTAAGTAATATCGATGAGTAAACAGCAAACTCCGATACATTACCACGTTAAATTTCCGCGCATAACAGCGTAATTTGTTGTAGACTTGGTAACTAAGAGATTATTTTATGATTGGAAATCTGTGACTGACAATGCCTTAATGCTCGAGCAGAAATTAAAGCAAGCCATAGAGGCTAGAAAAACGCTTGAGGATGCAAGAAAACAACAAGTAGAACTCCTTACTCAGTTTGCTGCAAAGTTATCCCTGGCCTGCAAAGGGCAAGATGTTTCACTTGATAATCAGTTAGCTAAATTTCGTATTGCACTTAATAAAGGCGTCGATTTTGAGCTGCTTGTGCCTTTTATCGATGGAATTTCCGAGCCGCTAAAGTCACAAGAAGTGACCAATTCAAATAATCAAAAAGCATTGCAAACGGCAATTCAGCAAAGCGGAAAGTTACTGCAGAAGCTCAAGGGATTACCAGATGAGTCGCGCAGAAAGTTGCGTCATTTATTGGATGTAGAACTTGAAGATATCAACTCTACTAATGCTTACATCCCCGCGTTAGAGTCTTTGGTTTCTATCTACCATACGGTTTTACAATCCAAAGTAGAAATTACAGAAGAGGCATCAGCCAGCCACCACCCAGAACTAGCTGCTGAACTTCAAGCTTTGATCAACGAATTAATTTTCGAAGATGAAGTAATAGAAAAGGTTAAAGAGATCCGCGCAAGCGTTGCGGAAAACAACAGTTTAGATAATCTATATTCAGCAGCGACAGAAATCATTAAAATTATTGCGCAAACGATTGCCAAAGAGCGCCAATCCGCACAAGGTTTTTTGGTTTCACTGAATCAAACACTGGAAGAGCTACATCGCTCTATTGTTGAAACAACGGCGCGTTCAAAATCAACATCTAAAGAACTACAGTCGTTAAACAATAAAATAGAACTAAAAATTCAAAACTTAAATCAGCAAACCCAAAACGCCAGCTCAATAACTGAGCTTAAAGCCTTGGTCGACAACGAGTTGAAACTACTGAGTGCTGATTTGATAGAGCGTGAAAAGCTCGAAAAAAATGAGCGTGAGGCGCTGCTTGACTCATTTGATGCAATTAATAATCGTATCAACACCTTAGAGTCCAAAGTTTCAAATTATAAAAAGCGACTCAGCGAACAAAAGTTCAAAAGCCTATTGGATAGCTTAACTAAGTTACCAAATAGAGCAGCTTTCGATGAGCGTCTAACCCATGAAATGCACCTATTTGAGATAAACGACTCAGATGTGACGCTGGTTGTTATCG
The DNA here is from genome assembly GCF_021530695.1 of Pseudoalteromonas sp. OF5H-5. Lineage (NCBI taxonomy): Bacteria > Pseudomonadati > Pseudomonadota > Gammaproteobacteria > Alteromonadales > Pseudoalteromonadaceae > Pseudoalteromonas > Pseudoalteromonas sp. OF5H-5. Next base: position 186,058 of record NZ_JAKGBF010000003.1, on the reverse strand, counting down.
ACGTTGATCACTTTAAATCTATCAACGACCGTTATGGTCATAGTGCGGGCGACAAAACATTGCAAGTGATCGCACGAGCCCTTAAAAAGTCTATTAGGAAAAGCGATTTTATCGCACGCTACGGCGGTGAGGAATTTGTTTTGCTAATGCCAGGTATGCCGCTGACTCATGCGCAAAAACCGCTTGAAAAAGTAAGGCAAGTCATTAAATCTATACCATTCAAATTTAAAGAAAAAGAAGTCGAAATTACGATTTCTCTCGGTGCTACTCAGTTTGTCAAAGGGGACACTGCGTTGAGTGCTTTTGACCGAGCTGATGCAGCGCTTTATGAAGCGAAGAATAGCGGGCGAGATAGATTGTGTTTTAAGTAAATAGAGTTAACTTGGGTAAAGGCTGAGTTTCGAGACATTATACTCGTCCCCGCTTTGTTCAGTTATACCAATTCGCTGCGCATTACAAACAAGGAGTAAGCCTATGCAAGTAGAGCTAAACCCAACTGGGGTTCTTAACTTATTATCAAGATTGGAAGTCGATTTACTTCAGCAGTCAACCACAAGTGAGAGATATAGGCTTTTTAGAAATTGTGCATTGGCGGTATTGAATGTAGGTAGTCATACCGATTCCAGCTCTGAAATCTACGATAAATACGAAGATTTTGATATTCAGCTACTCGCACGCGAGCGAGGAATAAAAATTGCGTTAAGCAATCCTCCCGAGTCTGCTTTTGTTGATGGTCAAATAATTACCGGTATCCATGAGCACATATTTTCCGTGATCCGCGACATACTTTTTATTTGTCAAAAATATCACGGTGAAAATAAATCGCCGGTAGAAATTACCCATATGGTTTTTGACATGCTGCGTAACGCTGATGCGCTTGAAGTGAATAAAGACCCTAACATGATTGTCTGTTGGGGCGGCCATTCAATTAATGAAGTTGAATACAAATACACCAAGGAAGTGGGTTATCAACTCGGTCTTCGCGGCCTAAACATTTGTACTGGTTGTGGACCGGGTGCAATGAAAGGCCCGATGAAGGGGGCAACAATTGGCCATGCTAAGCAACGGATCTCGAATAACCGTTATTTAGGCCTTACCGAACCCAGTATTATAGCCGCTGAACCGCCTAACCCAATTGTTAATGAATTAGTGATTTTGCCTGATATTGAAAAGCGTCTTGAAGCTTTTATCCGTATTGCGCATGGCATCATTATTTTCCCAGGTGGTGCTGGAACAGCTGAAGAGCTGCTCTATTTACTGGGTATTTTGTTACATCCAGAAAATGAAAAGCAATGCTTACCTGTGATCTTAACTGGCCCTAAAGAGTCAGCGGCATATTTTGAAGAACTCAGTGCTTTCATTGAAAAAACACTTGGGAAAGAAGCTCTGTCTAAGTTTGAAATTATCGTAGACAATCCAGAGCTGGTAGCCAAAAAGCTCAAACAGTCGATGGCAACGGTGCGCGAGTATCGTAAGTCTGAAGGTGATGCCTATTACTTTAATTGGACATTAAAGATTGAAAATGATTTTCAGCACCCATTTGCACCAACGCATGAAAATATGTCGAGCTTAGACTTACACCTAGAGCAACCAAAACAATTACTGGCTGCTAACTTAAGACGTGCTTTTTCTGGTATTGTTGCCGGTAACGTGAAGGATGAAGGTATTACAGCAATTAAACAGCATGGTCCGTATGAATTAAGTGGTGATAAATCACTGATGGCCGATATGGATAAGCTGTTGGGTGCATTTGTAGCTCAGGGGCGAATGAAGCTACCTGGGAGCAAATATATACCGTGTTATAAAATTAAAGCTTAGAGTGAATGAATAATTTGTTGTTAATAGATGCGCTTAACCTTATCAGGCGCATCTATGCTGTTAATGAACCAAAAGGTATTAAAGAACAAGAGGCCCATATAAAGGCCTCTTGTCTTCGTGTAGAGCAAGCTACTCGTAGCTTGTTACGCAAAACGGGGGCGACACACGCAGTTGCTGTCTTTGATGGTGATAAAAGTTGGCGTTATCACTTTTACCCAAAATATAAAATAAGCCGTCAACCTATGCCCGAATTTCTAAATCAGAACCTCGACAAGTTTTCACAAGCGTTCGCAAGTGTTGGTGTTAAATCATTTAATCCCGAACATGATGAAGCTGACGATGTGATAGCGACGCTTGCCTGTAAAGCCGCAGCTGCCAATGTTAACTGCACGATAGTATCGACTGATAAAGGCTTCTTACCCCTGATCAATGATGCAATCTCTGTGTACGACTATTTTAAAAAGTCAATAATTTCGCTCGAAGATATCAAAAGTCGATTTTCTGTCACCCAAAGCAAGCTCGAAATGTTTTGGGCGTTAAGTGGCGACAAGACGAACGATATTCCAGGTGTTGTTGGGGTTGGTATCAAGACGGCGCAAGAGCTACTCGCAAAACATGACGACTTTGAAAGTATGCTAAAAGATGAGACAGTAAAGCCTGCTGCAAAAGCAAAATTAGAGGCTGGAGCAAGCGACTATGTTACCAGCCTAGCGCTAGTGACTCTAAGAAGAGATATTGCAATTGGCTTTAGTTTGAAGGATATACGAGTGGTTTGAAGGGACTTTTGATTGGCAATGTATTACATCGTCGCTAAGCGCTAGGCGAAAGTAGATGACTTTGATATATTGCATACAAGCGTATCTCAGTTTTTGCAGATACAAGGTTCGTTTTACCCATTCTTTATTGAGCAGTTAGATGATTAGGAAAATATTACAGTATATATTTCTTGGCCTTGCGGTTTACGTTACTGTGGTGTTTCTCGTGATCAATTATTATAAAGATGACCCGCAAGCGATGATTTGGCAGGACCGAGAAGCGTTTAACAATCGTTTCATTCGTAATCTTAGCCTTGAAAAGCCGACTGAGTTAGACACAGTATTGGATACCTTGGGCAGCCCGGATCTAACGTATGTAAAGAAAAAACAAGACAATACGGTTGTACAAATTGTGTTTTATCGCACTCAGCTTGTAAAACCAGATGGTATTACTACGGAAGATGAATGCACCGGATTATTGTTTGAAAATGGCATATTAAAGCTTTGGGGGCCAGGTGCTCGGGTCACATTTGATAAAGTGTGATGCCAATTAGATTAATCTTCCAACCAATTTGAAGGGTAAAATACCATATTAGCTTCGTTAACAACGCCTCATTTAGAACAACTAAATAGCAATGTTTTTGCCTTGCTAAGAAAGCTATTTTACCGTTTTAAAATAGACCGTTTACTTAATAAAATTGGTAAAGATAGATGGATGCAAGGATAGTTACTAGTAAAACGCTGTTCGCGATAGCCCAAGGTACACACAAAGTATTACGTCTTTATTATCACAAAGAGAAGTGGTCCTCTATTTACCCTACCCTAGTTAAACTTGCACAGCTTTACATGGACTGTTATGAGTCCTCGCCAAGTAGCATGCATGGGCAGCTTGGGCTGTATTCACAAAACTTGGGTTACAACACTAATCTGGTCATGAATCAAAATGTGTTGGTTTGTATGGCTTGTCATCACTTAAAGTTTTCTCGTGCAGTAACCGAAGAGCTATTGCTTGCAAGCTTTGCGGACTATTTATGCGTAGCGAGAGAAAGCGATCAACTCGCAGCAGGTAAAAAGTTAGACGCACAGCAAGATAAGCTTTGGAAAGTTCGCCATCAATTGGCTGTACAAATACTGAGTGATGGGCAAACACCTAACTTGCAATGTTTGCGAATTTTATCTCGCCTTTCAAACTATGACAGCAAGCTAGTGGCTCCTACCCCTCAGCGCTTCAATGACCATGCTTCTTTGATTGTTGCAATTGCTCACCGAGTAGCAAGCTTAATAACGCCAACACACAAGCAAAATTGCGTGGCTTTAGACAGAGCGATTAAGCTTCTTTATTGCAAACTCAGTTATGCTTTTGCATTAAAAGTGCTGAGTGCAATTGCAGGGGCATTTGTTAATCATCCTGCGGGGTTGCTGTGCGAGATTAAAGGCGAAGAGGGCTTTTTGGTGATACAAAGCAACAGTGAAAAAATAATTGCTGTTGTTGAACATGGGCAAACCAAAAAGCTGGCGAAGGCCAACCGTAAATTCCAGTTTCACTGTGGTTTGACTGCAACCACAGATGCAAAGTTACTTTACAATATTTGGGACCGAGCTGCTGAACCAGCAGTACTTCCTTTTGGTTCTGAACATTTACATCTACTAGAAACAGTAAAAGCCTTATCTCACAGTCAATTTCAAAGTATTCGTGCACTTGAAAAGCTGATTTGCGAGTTCGATTCAGTGTCAAGTGCATTGCAGATCGCAGCAAAGCAGTATAACCGTGAAAATCTAAAAGCCGCATCGGTTAGGCACTCTCTCGCCATGGTAGGACTTGATGCTGCTGGATTACTGGCGCAGCGAGTGTTGCTTGAGCAGATCATAGCCAATCATAAGCTTCCTTTCACAGAAGATATCGTGCACAAATATGGCGTAATTAGTCAAATTATCGCCTTATATGTTGGTGAAAGTTATGGTGAGCAATTTGAGCGTTTATTGTCGCCATTTGCAGCGGTTATTGTATTTTTAGTGACTAAACAAGGGGTAGAGATCCAACATGCCACTGCACTCCACTCTCGTGAGTATTCGGAAGAACTAGTATCAATTGCCAACCTATTTGGGATCCGAGCGATAGCAAAAGATAAATACCTAGACTTTAATCTGCAGTACTTTGAAAAAAGTATTCTTCATAAGGCAATGCTAGATAGCGAAACGTTAAAAAAGTCTAAGACCAATGCGCAGTGTAAACTGTTCATTTTTATTAAACTTATTGCACTTAAAGTGATATCACCCACCTTCGTGTTAACTGCATGGCAAAAACAATTAGTCGATGACGTATTAGCTGAAAGTCGTTTTGTTACCGCACAAAAGTTTGATGTAGCGCTACTAGAGGCCGGATTTTACTCATCTATTGCCTGATATTTATTCTATAAATACTATCAATAACAAGCATAAATCATATGTATGTCATTTTTTCATTCCATACTGGAATAAGACCAAATTAATTGCTATAAAACGCGGCTTAAACAAGCGAACGTACACCTTTGTTAATTTCTACTAAACTTAGTCTGCAATTCTTCTTGGGTGTATTCCAACTTTTGATAAAGGAAAAAACATGGCACAGCAAACCATCACAGTTATCCGTGGCGACGGCATTGGCCCTAGCATCATCGATTCAGCAATCGAGATCTTAAAAGCCGTAGGTTGCGACTATGAATACGAGTACGTAGACGCAGGTTTGGCTGCTTTAGAAAAAACAGGTGAATTACTTCCAGCAGCAACGCTAGAAGCAATTGAGCGTAACAAAATCACGCTAAAGGGCCCACTAACTACACCTGTTGGCGAAGGTTTCACTTCAATCAACGTGACATTGCGTAAGCATTTTGGCCTTTACGCAAACGTTCGTCCAGTTAAGTCATTTGAAGGTACTAAAGCACGTTACGATGATATTGATATCATTACCGTACGTGAAAACACGCAAGGTATGTACTCAGGTCTTGGTCAAGTTGTTTCTGAAGATGGTAATGAAGCGGAAGCAATGTCAAAGATCACTCGCGAAGGTGCTGAAAAGATCGTAACTTTCGCATATGAGTTAGCACAGCGTGAAGGTCGTAAGAAAGTAACTGCGGTTCACAAAGCGAACATCCTAAAATCAACTTCAGGTCTATTCCTTAAAGTTGCTCGTGAAGTTGGTGAGCGTTACCCTGAAATTGAATCAGCAGAAATGATCGTTGATGCGACTTGTATGAAACTAGTAATGACACCTGAAGAGTTTGATGTGATCGTCACAACAAACCTATTCGGTGACATCCTTTCTGATCTTTGTGCAGGTCTTGTCGGTGGTCTTGGTATGGCACCAGGTGCAAACATTGGTACTGATGCTGCAATCTTTGAAGCAGTTCACGGTAGCGCACCAGATATCGCAGGCAAAAACCTTGCAAACCCAACTTCTGTTATTTTAGCTTCAATTCAAATGCTTGAGTATTTAGGCGAAGCTGATAAAGCGGAAAAAATCCGCAGTGCAGTAGCTGACGTTATCAAGAGCGGTGACCGTACTACGCGCGATCTTGGTGGTAGCCACGGCACTACCGATTTCACACAGGCGGTAATTGAGCGTCTTTAATTCTTAACGCTCAATTTAATCCTTGGGTGGTGCGTTAGCACCACCTTCTTCTTAATCCCACTAGCATTCCACCGATTAACGCAAACCATCCGATACTGCCGCCAGACGATCCGCTATCACCAGAGTCCGTCGGCGTTGTTGTTGGGGTCGTCACTGTGATCTCAACAGTGCCTTTCGCGCTTTGATCTGCACCATCCGATAGCGTTAACACGACATTATATGTACCCGCTTGAGCGTAACTATGCGTTGTAGTCAAACCAGAACCTTGCGTACCATCACCGAAATCCCAACTAGCTTGATAGTTACCATCACCACCAGCAGCAGTTGCGACAAAGCTTGCCTGTAAGTTAGATGTGGTCGCTGTGGCTTCAATGCTTAGTGGTACTACGACAGTCACTGAGGTTGATTTAGTTACCGCCTCACCTTCGGCATCTTTCACATTAAGCGTTACCGTGTACGTGCCGCTTAGCTCATAGATATGTTCAACTGAGTTAGATGATGCTGTTGCTCCATCACCAAAGTTCCAGTCAAGTTCATAAGGCGCTTTGCCACCAATGATTTCAGCATTGAAGACAAAGCCTTGCCCTAGTGAGGTCGCTTTGATATCACCGACTGTAAGCGGGATTGGCTCGACGTTGCCTACGCTGACATTTGAACTCAACGCTGAACTGCTCCCGTCAGCTTTGGTTCGTGTGAACATTACCGTATAGTTGCCAATATCTTGATAGCTATGAGCAGGTGAAAGCGCGTTACTTGTTTGACCATCGCCAAAGTTCCACAAAAAGCTATCTGATTCGTTTAATGCTAAGCCTTTGACATTAAACTTAACGGTGTTTTGCGATTGTACTTGAGTGATTTTAGGGTCGCTGAGGTAAATTATACCGACTTGCGCACTACTTGCATCTTCCTCTATGGTATTCAATCTAAGTTGAACACCAAAACCCGGCAAACTAACACCTGACTCCTTTTGGATTGGGAAGGTGTAATCCTGAGTATCATCAAACGTACTGATTGGCGTGAGATGTTGATCGCCAAGACCTGCTTTCTGCGTATCCAAACGAAGCGTCGCATCTTTGACCTGAATAATACTCGTTGCGGGTGTGGTGTCGTCGGCTTTGAAAATAGGGTTTTGATCTTGGTCGATGACTAACATATCTCCAGAGCCGGGGTGTAGCGAAGTCGAGTTATTACTCTCTTCATTGTTGCTGTACCACATCAGCACACCAGAATTATAACCAGACAAAGACAAACCAGCATCTAACCCTCTAAATGAGCGTAAATGGGCGTAGTAAGCGTTACCTGATTTAGCTCTATAGCCAGAAATCTTACGAAATCCACTGTAGACTAAGTCGTTAGTTGGCTCTGCGGTATTTGTATAAATTTGCGAACCATCCGCTGTCACCTTAATGTTGTCTAGTAATACACCTTTAAGCGTTTCAAAATCGTCAGTTTGATAAACGAATGTCACGGTGACAGTTTGTCCTCGGTACGCTGAGATATCAAAATCTAGCGTAATTGGGTTAGCCCCAAAAGAAGAGGACTCGCCATCCATGTAGTGAGTGACATTGGCATAATTTGGATGGTTTGATTTTGTTGTATTTCCTGCTATTGGCTGCCCATTTACCGCCACTTGGAAAATATCGTAGTTAAGCTCGATACTATAATTTGCAAGCATGGATAATGAAATTTGGCTTGCGTTAGGTAAGCTTAAGGTAAAACTTGCTTGGTTATTGAGTTTGTCGTCTTGTCCGGAGTAATAGTGGTAATTCCCATCCAGAGGCGTAATGAATTCCTCTAGTTGTGCAGGCAAATTGATCTTTATTTGATTCGTAGTACCATTGTTTACGCCAATATCCGTGAGCGTTACCGTTTGTTCTGTACTCAAATCATCAAATGTGTACTCTGTTTGGTTTAACCAATTTCCTGCATAATTTTGTTGTAAAAACTCAAGGCTTTTAGGGGAGAACTGGGTGGGCTGCGAGCCACTTAATTGGCCTAAGTAACTGCCTGAAGACATGACTGACCACAGCGCAACGGGTTCGCCTATGTCATTGGAATTTAAATCATATTCGTCGGGTAACCCAAGGTCATGACCAAACTCATGAACAACCACACCGATTGCAGCATCAATAGGATTAATGGTGTAGTTATAAATCTTGTAGTTGGTATCTGGAATTGCCTTAGGTTGGTTGTTTTCATCAAATACGAAGAAGCGATGTGACCAAATTGCGTCAGTATCTAATACGCCGCCACCTGCTTCTTGACCAATACTTGAATGAAATAACATGACATGGTCAATAATGCCGTCAGGTTCAAGGCGGTTGCCATCACCATCTATGTCGTTCAAATCTGTTTTATCGTACTCAGATAAGTCGATATTAAATTGGGTCACAGCTTTGCTTACTGCTTCGAACACCAACTCTTCCGGTCTTAAGTCTCGGGTATCGCCTTCTTGTTCGCCATAGTAGGCTGCATTTTGAGCGGCTCTTACCCAACCAAATGCATTGCCAGATACCTTGAAGCTGCCGCCTGAGGCCGCTTGATAAAACTGGGTAGCGGATTGCAACGATTCATTGTTAGGGCCGTTATAGCCGCTATCTGAGTACAGTAGTGATTGGTAGTGAGACGCGGGATAGCTTGAGTAGTACATATCTGTATCACCCGGGTTTAGTCGGTTCTGGTCGTTAGGTAAGTCGGGAAAATCGACCAGAATAGCAAGGATTTTAGCTTCATTAAGTGTTTGCGCCGTGCTCACCGCAAATTGTTTACCTAACTTAGTATTGCCAAGGTGCACATTTTTAATTGCATAAGGTGTTTTTATTTGGCTGGCAATAGGCTTTGTTTTGGTGAATTGCTCAAGCGCAATTTTCCGCTCGTATTCACTCAGCGTGCGGCCGAGCTTTTTCTCCTGCCAATAGATAACCTGATCTTTATAGAGCACCTGCGCTGACGCTGCATTTGATAGCAGTGTGGCCGATACCAATATGCTTAGTTTAAAAATATTCATCTAAGATTCCCTAGTACAATTGAGCTTTAAGTTTAGCATTTTTATCGTTTTGTTCCCGTATAAGTTCTACTAAATAAAAAATCCAATTGGTGGTGAATTTTAAATTGAAATGTAATATTTCAACAATTGAAAGGTGGAAAGGTGGAATTTATATCTAATACTGTGTAGGCTAACTTTGACATCAACTTAAAGGCAAAATAATGACAAATTTCTTTCAACTAATCGTTCTCGTGGTGGTACTGGTCTCTTCATAGAGTTCAGCGGGGAGCTATTACTTGAAAGAAATACTCAAACCCCGCAACCTGCGGGGTTTTTTTTTGATTTTATAAATATAACAGGCACGCACAGTCAACGAGGAATGAGGTAATGGCAGAGCAATACAACGGCTCCGAGCTAGTAGTAAAAGCATTGAGCGCATTAAAAGTAAAATACATATTTGGCTATCCCGGCGGATCGGTTCTTGATCTATATGATGCGTTGTTTCAGCAATCAGATATTGAGCATATCTTGGTTAGACATGAGCAAGCAGCAACCCACATGGCAGACGGTTATGCCAGAGCAACGGGAGATGTCGGTGTTGTTCTTGCGACCAGTGGCCCAGGCGCTACAAACTGCATTACAGGGATCGCGACGGCTTATATGGACTCAATCCCCATGGTTGTACTGTCAGGGCAAGTACCTTCAAACCTAATCGGCGATGATGCGTTTCAAGAGACGGATATTGTTGGTTGTTCTCGCCCTATCGTTAAACACAGTTTTAACTGCCGCGACGCGACAAAAATCCCAGAAGTATTAGCTAAGGCATTTTATCTAGCCAACTCTGGTAGACCGGGACCGGTTGTGGTTGAGCTGCCAAAAGATATTTTGAATCCTGCGCTTAAATTCGATTATCAGATGCCTGAACAAATTGATATGCGTACTTACAACCCGAGTGTAAAGGGGCATTCCAAGCAGATCCGCAAAGCGGTTGAAGCCATTATTGAAGCGAAGCGTTTGGTTATCTATTCTGGCGGCGGCATTATTCTTTCGAATACCTCAGAAAAACTGACTGAGTTGGTTGAGAAACTAAACGCGCCTATCACCAATACCTTAATGGGTCTTGGCGGGATCAGTGGCACACATCCTAACTTTATTGGCATGTTAGGTATGCACGGTAGTCTTGAAGCGAATAAGGCGATGGCGAATGCCGATGTTATCTTAGCGTTAGGTGCGCGTTTTGATGACCGTGTAACCAATAACGTTAAGAAGTTTTGTCCGGATGCCAAAATTGTTCACGTTGATGTGGATCCAACTTCAATTTCTAAGACCATTCAAGCGCATATCCCAGTTGTGGGCTGCTTAGATACGGTAATGGAGCAATTGCTACGCGGTATCGAAAAAAGCGAGAAGCGCATTGACCGAGCCGCACAAGAAGATTGGTGGCAAGCAATTACCACATGGCGTGCTCAGAAATGCTTGTCGTTTACTGCGGGTGTAGAAAAAATCAAACCACAAACGGTTATCGAAAAGCTATACCAAATGACCAGTGGTGACGCGTATGTTTGCTCGGATGTAGGACAACACCAGATGTTTGCAGCGCAGTACTATCCGTTCAAATCACCTCGTCAATGGATTAATTCAGGCGGCCTTGGCACCATGGGATTTGGTTTACCCGCTGCGATGGGCGTAAAAATGGCATTTCCGCAAAGTGAAGTATTGTGCGTAACTGGGGATGGCTCTATCCAAATGAATATTCAGGAACTTTCAACCTGTTTGCAATACGGCCTTGCTGTCAAGGTCATCTCGTTAAACAACCGCTCGCTTGGTATGGTACGCCAATGGCAAGACATGATGTATGAGGGACGTCACGCAAGCTCTTATATGGAATCACTACCTGATTTTGTTGCGCTTGCCGAGAGTTATGGTCATATCGGTATTCGGGTTGATAAGCCTGAGCAACTTGATGCGGCGCTGGAAAAAGCAATGTCGATTAAAGACCGACTTGTATTTTTAGATATTTTGGTCGATGAGTCTGAACATGTGTATCCAATGCAAATTAAGCAAGGTGCGATAGACGAGATGTGGTTGAAAAAAGGAGTAAAAGCATAATGAGAAGAATACTATCGATTTTATTAGAGAATGAACCTGGCTCTCTTTCTCGTATTGTGGGTTTATTTTCTCAACGTGCGTACAACATTGATAGCTTAACAGTGGGTACAACCGCAGACAAAACGCTATCTCGTATTACCATCACGACCCAAGGCGATGACCGCATTGTTGAACAAATCACCAAGCAAGTTAATAAGTTGGTGGATGTGCTTAAGGTTATTGAGCTAACCGATATGCAGCACATTGAAAGAGAGCTGCTACTGGTAAAAGTCTATGCCAGAGACGAAGTAACACGAGCAGCTATCAATCGTGTTGCCGAGGTGTTCCAAGCCAGCATTATAGATATGGGCAAACAAAGCTATATATTACAGATGGTAAGCTCAGCCGACCGTCTTGAGTCTTTCTTGGATCTATTACGTCACGAAAGCGACATTATTGAACTTGTGCGCTCTGGCGCGGTAGGTATTGGCCGTGGTGACAAAGCGCTGAAAGGTTAAAACTACTTATCTTTTAGCTGTCACTGTTATCTTTTTGCGCGGGTGTGCACGTTGTATTACGTACAACCCGCTGCAGTTATTTTGCATGGCAGCTTCGATTTACTCTCATTAGGTTACTGGCTATAATCTCGGTTTTATCAAGTTAGATTATGCACATGGAACTCGAACGCTTCTGGCAGCTTGTCACCGCCCCCGATCATTCAAACGATAATGACTATTTAAAAACGCGTTTATCACCGCTAAGTTCAGAAGAAATTGCTCAGTTCGATGCATTATACACCAAAGAACTAAGAGCACTGTGGCATTGGGATAACTGGAAAGTGGCCTACGTGATTGCAGGCTGTAATAGCGAATATGACTTCTTAGATTTTTGTAATTGGATCATCAGTCGCGGCCCTGAAGCGGTAAGCGTACTCACTGCGGAACCAGACGAATTAGCTAATAAGTTTGCTATTCCGAATAAAGATGACCTGCCCTACCCGTTTATTGACGAATTAGATTTAGTTGCAGGGTTGCTTTTTGAAGAAAAAAATCAAGACGAACTCCCGTATCACAGTGTTGTGAACTTTCCGCCACAAGGTAAAAAGTTTAAAAATAAACCAAAACAGTTAAAGGCTGAATTACCTCAACTTTTTGGCCAATATTGGCTTGGATAAGGTTTAGTTTATTGTTTTATATGGTGGGTTTTGGTTGTTCTAGAATTAGATGCTGAAACTCATTATTACCATCGCAAAATGTCACTGCTCCAGACGCTTATCAATCCTTCTCGCCAACAAAAAAACTTAAGAACACGACCTCTTGTTAAGTCGTAAGCAGTGGAATACTATGTTTATTCCCTATATCGAAAACAAAAAGAATAATGATGAAAGCCCCCTCTATTTTAAAATACTTCCCTAGTTTGGCGTTAGTGATAGCTTGTCAAAGTATGGCTGTGCAGCAAAAGTTATTGGCCGATGATGGTAAAGCAGAAGATCAGTTTGGTTATAGCGTAGCGATAGACGGCACAACTGCATTAGTTGGTGCCCACAAAGTTGATACTAATACGAGTCAGGATACTGGTGCAGCTTACCTATACACGCTAGGTGCGTTTGGCTGGCAGCAACAAGCAAAGCTCATCGCACAGCCTACCAAAGCGGGCGACACGCTTGGCGGCAAAGTTGCGCTCAAGAATAATATTGCCATGCTTGGTGCGATAAATCGGGACGATAAAGGAGAAAATGCCGGTGCGGTGTTTGCTTTTGAGCGCACAGAAAATAGCTGGTTACAAAAACAAATTTTAACCGCCAACGATGCAAAAGCGGGTGATGCCTTTGGACAAAGCATTGCCCTCACCGAGCAATTTTTAGTGATCGGCGCACCACATAGCGATGCGCCACACAAAGACTCAGGTTCAGCGTATGTATACGTGAGAGAAAACAATAGCTGGCATTTTCAGTCAAAGTTGACGGCAAGGGATGGGGCTGATGGGGACTTATTCGGAATTAGCGTAGCAATAGATGGCGATACCATTTTAGTCGGCGCAGATTTGAATGATGAAAAAGCAGAAAAAGCTGGTGCAGTTTATGTTTATCAATTCGATGGTAAAAAGTGGAATTCGCAAGCAAAACTGATGGCAAATGATGGTGGGAACACCGATATTTTTGGTGTTCGCGTGGCTATTTTTGGAGATACAGCCCTTATTTCTGCCAGAAGAGATGATATCGACGGTATAGGTAAAGATGCCGGCTCTGCTTATCTGTTTGAGAGAACAAATGATAAATGGACACAAACTCAAAAATTAGTGGCTCCGGATGCCAAAGCGGATGATAGATTTGCACGCGGTGTTGCGTTAAGTAAGAACATGGCGTTTATCACCGCCATGCACCATGATGAAAAAGGTAATAACGCGGGGGCACTTTATCTATACAAAAAACAACAAGGCCAATGGCAATATGCGTCTAAGGTATTTGCCAATGATGCCGCGCCAGAAGATAGGTTTGGTTGGAATATTGCGGCTTCTAATAACACTGCCATCATCGCAGCTCCTCACCGCGATGACAAAGGAGAAGGCTCAGGTGCCGCCTATATTCTGGATTTGGTGGAATAATAGCGATTGGTAATGTCTGAGCTTGGTTCGTTAAGCTCAGACTTTGGCTGTCAGAGTGAGATTGATAGGCCCTTATTTAACAGTTGACTTGGTGCCATTTTGAATCGTTCAAGCAACAAGAAAGGCTTTAAAGAAGACATTCGGTATCGGTTAAATAAACGACGACCGTTTTTTACGCGTTGTTTGACCGATAGAGAACTTATTTCATGTGTTTATTATATATTTGACCTTATCAGCGCTAACTTTCGTTTGCGACACGTATTAGCTAAAAACGTCAAAGTACACGTTCTAGCTATCTGAAGTTCATATTACTTCGTCTTGCTAGTACTGCCCTTTTATACGAACCATTTCATTCGCATACACTGACTCGCCATTATATTCAGTGAGAAATTCATCAGACACTTCGAATCCGTATGCCTTGTATAACTCCTTTGCAGGCTCATTTGTCTTGGCGACAAAAAGGTTCGCCTTGCCGCATATTTGTGACAAAAGGAATTCAAGCATTTTTCTTCCGATTCCGTTTCCTCTAGCACTAGGGCAAACAAATAGTGCCCTAATCTCTGACCCAAATATTGCTCCAAAACCAAGAATATTCCCATCATCAAAAACGTATATCTTTGATTCCTTTAGCGCTGATAGTCTCTTTTCATCATTTTCTAGAGGTAAGAGCTTAAATGTCTTCTTCTCAAAACGAAGCTCATCCAGCTTAGATTTGGAATAGATCTCAAAAATTCTCGGATAGTCTTCCTCTGTCAACTCTCGAATATTCATAGGGTGCTAGCTCTTATCAATTTTAAATATATCCATTGTACGTTGTAGCGTATCGCTGTTTAGTTTCATATCTTTAAACAATTCATTTAACGCTTTCGATGTATCTAATTCATGGTTTGCAGCGTCAAGTACAGCAGCGGTATTTTGTGATATATCGGCGGCCACTTCAGACTGTTCGCAGGCTGCTGTGGCAACCGAAGTCGTGAGTTTTTCAACATGCGAACTGTGTTCGTTTACTCTGAGCGATACTTTACGCGTTTCTTCTACTTCGTTCATGGTATTTTGTGTGAGCAGTGTGTTTTCTCTGATTGATTTAACAACGCTTTGGCTTATCTCTGACAGGCTAAGTAACAGCGTGGAAATTTGCTCTGAAGATTGTTTACTGTTGTTTGCAAGTCCTCGCACTTCGTCGGCTACAACAGCAAAGCCGCGGCCATGCTCGCCTGCACGGGCTGCTTCAATTGCGGCATTGAGTGCTAGCAGGTTAGTTTGTTCGGCAACACTGCGAATTGAATCCAAGATAGTGTTTATTTCAGATACCTGCTTTTCCATACTCGCGGCCATCTCGTCGACGGCGTTCATACTCTTCGAGAGGGTTTTCATGGTGTCTAAGTTTTTTTGGTTGTCTGCAAGTAACTGCTGTGATTCGATGTTAAGTTGGTCGCTGGCATCCAGCGTATCTTGCGCGAGTTTTGCAATTTCTTGGCTGGTTGCGGCCATTTCTTCTATTGCAACCGCAATGGAAGATGCCATGCCTTGGGTTTTTTGTGCATCCTCATTGACGTTAGAGGCTGCTAAATGCATTTTTTCGCCTAGTTTCGTACCTACCTGAACGGACTTAGCTAAGCCAACCATTAGGTCTTTAAACGCATAAATCGTATTGTAAATTGACTCGGAGATTTGCCCAAGCTCATCGCGCGTGTTTAAGCGCATATCTAAAGTTAAGTCGCCCTCTTCAGCTACGCGTTTTAATATACTCGTTAATTGTGAAAGCTCCGAGCGTAACGAGCGAATCAGATGAAAGTTGACGAGCGCGATAAAGCTGAGAACGACGACAAAAAGCACAAACATTAAGATACTTTCAAATGCGATATCTGATTTGTGCTTTTGGCTATCTTTAATTGTCATTTCCCACACTGAATCGAGTTTGGTCTTGAACTTACCTATTAGACTTGTCGCCGCAGAAAACCACTCGGCACTTGAAGGTAAGCGACTAAAGTCAACTTGCCCTTGGCTTTCAAGAGTATCAAGAATTTGATTGAATGCTTTTGCCTCGCTTGAAGATAAAATAGTTTGTACGTTGCTTTGGCCTGTACCTTCGAGTGCGGTTTCTAATTGATGTAATGACATCTCTAGCTGTTGGCGATAGTACTTGATATCGTCTTTGAGGGTGTCTGACATTGCTTTTTTTGCAAGCACACCATTCACTTTGCCACGGATCTGTCCAAGGCGCTCTTTACTTTGGGCAATAAGGAAAGCAATAGAAAGTTCAGAAGATAAGGTTCTATCTGATACGTAGGCTTGAATTTTTGCTGCTGTGTTTAATGAAACTTGATTAAGTTTGCTGTAGTAAGCAAAAGCATTACTGCCATTTTTCCTGTCGACCTCACCTCTTACGCGGTTCTTATTGGCTTCCACTTCAAAAATATAAGGTAACCATTTTTGCACATTTTTATCTTTAAGAAACAGTGAAGAGTGAATACTCTTAAGCGTTGATATTGTTTGGTCGGCAATTTCACGTTGCGCGTCGACCTTTCGTTTGTTATCACTACTTGGATTACCAAGGAACCCAGCCGTTAAGCCGCGCTCTACCGCATGATGATGCGCTACTTTCTCAATGGCGTCGAGCAAAACGACATAGTTGATATTTTGATCGGCCGCATTGTACTGTCTCCAGTTATTCAAAACGTTTTTGCCAACTAAAAATAGTAAAAATGCAAGCAGTGAGAAAGAACTTATCATCGTGAGCTGCATAATCGAGAATCTTTTCAAAATACCCATTCGTCTCTCCGTAGCGCGAGCGTAGATTATTGTTTAATCAAGGTAACTATAGTCCAACAAAATTAAGGTGAGATATTTTGTAACGAACATCGTGACGGATTTAACGTTTCGAGGCTGGAAGGATAGGTGAATGTTACTTGAAGTAATTTTTCTGAAAGCAAATGGTAATGAAGTGTTGCTACCTTCTTGTTGCTGATAATGGTATTGGCGTCAAAATTAAATAGAGGAATGTATGAAAGGATTTATCAAACTAATGTTAGTGAGCCTTGCGCTTATCTCTTTGAAGTCATATGCGGTTGTATTTACGTGTAAAGGTATCGTGTACGACCTTTATTCAAATGGTAATAATAGCTACGAAGTTAGGTTTAAGCGTGAGTCCGGAGTTGACCTTGAGCCTGTTATCATTTATCCAGAACAGCACTACCTTCTGGCTCCGGTTTTAGATGCCATCCGCGAAGGTGAAAAATACCGCACTGTATATCGCTTAGTCATTGAAAATAGAGATAGTGCTGATACTCGATGCCACGATGGTGAGAGTGAAAACGCCTTAATCGGTCTTACAAAAGTCATTGATTAAAAAAACAAAAGGCGCCGACGGCGCCTTTAGAAACTAACCTGTAATGATCCTTAACATTCTACGAAGTGGCTCTGCCGCCCCCCATAAAAGTTGATCACCAACAGTAAATGCACTGATATACTTTTCACCCATAGTGAGCTTTCTTATCCTGCCTATCGGAATATTCAGTGTGCCGGTAACATTAACCGGAGTTAGCTCTTTTGCGGTAATATCACGCTCATTAGGAATGACGCGCACCCATTCATTATGTGCAGCGAGAATCGCTTCTATTTCTTCGACACTTCGATTTTCACGTAACTTGATGGTGAGCGCTTGTGAATGACAGCGCATCGCGCCAATTCGTACACACAATCCGTCAATAGGAATGGGCTGCTTTGACGAGCCAAGGATTTTGTTTGCTTCTACTTGTGCTTTCCACTCTTCTTTACTTTGCCCAGACGGCATTGGAACGTCAATCCATGGAATTAAGCTGCCGGCTAACGGCACACCAAATTGATCTTGTGGTAAAGATTCATCTTTGATTTTTTCTGCCACTAGCTTATCGATTTCTAAGATGGCTGAACTTGGGTCGTTGAGTTGTGCTTTAACCGAGCTGTGGATCTCACCCATTTGAGTGATGAGTTCACGCATATTTCTTGCGCCTGCACCTGATGCCGCTTGATAGGTCATTGGGCTCACCCACTCTATTAAGTCTTGCTCGAATAAACCACCAAGCGCTAGTAGCATAAGAGAAACCGTGCAGTTACCACCAACAAAGGTTTTTACACCTTGCTCAAGACCTTGTTGGATGACATCTTTGTTGACCGGATCAAGCACAATAATACTGTCTTTTTCCATTCTCAGTGCTGAAGCTGCATCTATCCAATAGCCTTCCCAGCCCTGTTCACGCAATGAAGGATATACAGATTTGGTGTAATCTCCGCCTTGGCAAGAGATGATAATATCCATTTCGCTAAGCGATAGAATTTCGCTTGCATCTTTTAGCAGCTTTGGCTCTCCACCGCCTTTCACAACGGGGCCAAGTTGGCCCGCTTGCGAGGTAGTAAAGAAGTGTGCATCAATGACCTCAAAGTCATTTTCTTGCTGCATACGCTCCATCAGCACGGAGCCAACCATTCCACGCCAGCCGACGAGTCCTACTTTTTTCATGTTATGTGCCTTAATTCTTGATTATACGGATCATTGCGTGAGTCGTATGTCTAGATGGCTACCATAGCAAAAGAATACGCAGTGGACTAGCTAGAAATCAGGATTTTAAAAAATAAAAAACCCCGCATGGCGGGGTTTGGATACAACATGTAAAGGTTGTCCTAATTTAACGCATTTGCGTCAACAAGAACTCGGTACGAAACGAGCTATGGTTTTGTTTTTAAAGCTCTTAAATAATGTTACTAGTTAAATATGACAAGTATATTAACAAGCTAGTAACTTACTGAAGTATTTAGATATATTTTTATATATAGACCAACTATACACAAAGTTACAGAACTTAGTCTATGAAATAACGAATAACAAATAAAAAAATTTAGAAAGATTGATAAAGATCAAAAAAGCCAAGGCGGGCCTTGGCTTTGGTTTAGCTTAGTTGTTCCTTAGAACTCGTAGCTGTAGCTCAGGCTAACTGAGGTGCCAACATCTTTTTGTCTTACTACCACGTCAGATTGAGTTACTTCTTGATCTTCATTTAGCAAGTTCTTGACTTTAAATTTAACTTTAGAGTTAAAGTCTGGATACCAAGTATATACTAGGTCAAGCGAATGAAATGGTTGCTCATAAGCATCATCTCTACCACCAATCCCAGAAGCCAAAATACGCTCTCCAAAGACGTTATACACTAATGAACCACTGTGTTGACCATCAGCCGAATCATAGTTTAATTGCATATTAACTACGTACTCTGAGTGACCCGTCATACGCTTTGTTGGATTGGTTAAGTTACCTGCACGAGCAGGATCTATCGATACTTCAGAATCACTTAAGGTGATGTTACCTGACGTAAAGAAGCCGCTCGCAAGACTCGATAAGTCATATAACCACTCGGCTTCGATACCGTATACTTCGCCTTCCTCACCATTTACGAAGGTTGCTGTATAGTCTTCATCACCAACCCGTAAGATGGTTTCTATTGGTGCCGTGATGTCTTTATAGAATGCCGCAACTGAGAAGTTGTCGCCATTATCCATATAGTACTCAAAGCGCGCGTCATAGTTTTTCAGGTCGCTACTCTTTAGGCCAGCTACACCGAAGGTGCGGATATCGGTTAGTGGATCATAGTAGGCAACCGGTACTAACTCACGTAAGTCAGGGCGTACTGTGGTTTCACCATAACCAAAACGTACTTGATAGTTACCGTCTGAAAGATACGTTAGCGATAGTGCGTTAAAGAAGTTATCTTCGTTAACGGTACCGGCTAAAATACGCTCTTCATCGTAAATCGTTTCCATTGTTATGCGGTCGAAAATCAGACTCGATGTTGCAAGTGACACTTGTTTAAAGTCTTCGTAACGAATACCACCACTAATACGCCAGGTATTGTCGAAGAAGATATCAAACTCACCATAGCCCGCATCAATCTTTTGAGCCGCGATATAATCGTCTGCCGCTGGTGCCTGAGGTTCGTTGAAGGTCAACAAGAAAGTGTTGTTGTTCAAAAACTCATCGTCAAGATAACCCGATAATCCATAGATCTCAGACTCATCAAAGTTTACTGGGATGGATATACCACTTTTGTTGTTTACAACGAAGTTACTGGTATTGTAAACACGCGCTCTGTCCATAAAGTCATAACCACCTTTAAGGGTAATTTCTATACCCTCGAAGGTTAACGGTAAGGTGACATTGCCGCTGTAAGACTTTACGTTGTCTTCCATGTCGGTAAAGGCGTACGTTATACGGTTATCATCACCGGTTACGATGGAGTTTTTATAAGAACCGTCTTCGTTATAGTTATCAATAAACTTAAAGTCGATTTCTGTTGGAATATCGGTTTGCGCTTTTGACTCTGTATACTGCCAGTCAAAGCCTACCCCCCAGTAATCGAGGAACGTGTGTTGACCAATCACTTGGTCGATATCCAACGTGCGTTCTTCGTAATCAAACTGATGTGAACGCTGTGCCGCGCCCGTTCCCGCAATTGTTCTAACGGTACTGCCGTTAGGGCTTTGTAACACGGAAAACTCTGATTCGGTTTCGTTATCTTCTAGATAAATCTTAGAATAAGTAATGCTATGCTGATCTAAGCGGTAACCGATATTGAATACACCATTTAGGCGTTCAGTTTCAGTCGTTACTTTAGATTCTTTAAGTGTCACATAACAGGAATTGGCTGTGTCTTCTGCGGTTTCTAGTTTTGAAGTACAGTTTTCAGCTAATGTGTCGTCAATAACACCTGTTGTGCGGTCGCTATAATTCCAATCGTTGTCATAGGAACCCGCAAGCATAAAGCCTACCGTGCCGCCTAACCAATCTTCTTGGAAACTATTGCCAATGTTGGCTTTTACATCAAAGTTTGGATCTAGGGACTCTTCTTTGACTTGAATATCGCGAGGAAGTGATGACACAAAACCTTTGATCACGTCAATTGCTTGATCCGCACGTGTTAGCCCGTCTTTATCTTTGAAACCGTTTTTGTCTACAACTTCGCCGATGTCAAAGTTACCACGATATCTTACAACTGCATCTTGTAGTACTTGAGGTATACCTTCCGTGGTACCGCTGTAGGTAAAGCCTTTATCAGAATTAAAGTTTTGGCCAATACCTACCTCAATACCTGCGGTGAACTCCGATGGTACAGACTTAGTACGGATATCGATGTTACCACCACCGAATGCAGCAGGCATTGATGGAGAATAAGCTTTTTGTACCGCTAGACTTTCAATAATGCTTGCTGGAAAAATATCGAGTGGAATAACGTTTCGGGTTAAGTCCGGGCTCGGTACTGCGGCACCATTCAGGCGAGCACTTGAGTAACGCTCACCTAGGCCACGAACATAGATAAACTTGCCGTCAACTAACGTGAGACCGGTAACACGACGTAGCGCGGATGCTGCATCACTATCACCTGTTCTAGATAGCTGCTCTGCGCCTAAGATATCCGCAACGAAGGCTTGGTTTTTACGTTCTTCAATTACCGCCGCAGCACTACCTTGCAAACGAGTACCTACCGCAACAACTTCTTCGATTGCCTGTTCTTCTTCTGCAACGCTTGGTAGAGAAGTTGCGACTGTGAGTGCCGTACTGATGGCTAAAGCAACTTTTTTAAATTTCATTTGAGTATCCATATGCAATCCTGCCAAAAATCATAAAAAAGGCGCAATGACTGCGCCTTAATTGTAATAACTAAGGTCATTACGGATAATTAGTCAGCGTTTGAAGCCTCAATTGCTTTCTTAACCCACTGATACCATTCAGAAGACGTATCTTTATCAGATACCGCACCAATGTAATCAACGGTCGTGAAGAAGTTGTCATTTAGGCTGCTTAGGTCGTTTGCTTCAACAGTGATAGCGGTAGAGCTTGAATTTGTTGAGAAGCCGTCTGCTGCAATTACGTCAGCTGCACCGTTTAGAATTTGGTTAGAGCCTGCGTTAACAAACCAGTCTTCTTTACCTTCACCTGCAGGTAATGGGTCAGAACCATTTTTAAAGTTTGCAGCACAAGCAAGTACAGAGCTTACATAGTTAAGCGTATCAGCTTCAGCGTTTGCAGCAGCCTTATCATCTTTAAACTCTAAACATTCAGTGCCATTCGCAGCTGATGATTTAACTACTAATGCGTTGTAATACATACCACGGATAGCATCATCAAACTTCATACCTTGTGATTCGTCATCATCACGAATTGAGTTACCATCAGTCGTTAACACAGTTACGTTTGCAAAATTAAGCGTAGATGCTGGTGCTTGGCTGTAATCAGGGCCTGCTGCTTTTTCACCATCGGTTTCAAAACCATTGTTACCCATGAAGCCTTCTGTGCCCGCAGGAATTAGTACCGCGTCGCCGTTGTCATCAGCATAAGTAACGTCACGCTTAGTTTGAATTGTACCGTGCTTAACAAGGATAAACTGGCCTTTACCTTGCCATCCTGCATCAACGTCAACAGCATCATCTTGAGTATCCGTTACTACGATATTTTTGATGTTTGCAGCACCACCGAAGAATTCGATACCATCGTCAAAACCTTGGTGAATGTGAAGGAATTCGAAGCTTGAACCAGAACCCACAGCATTCAGTGTTAGTGAATTTAAGTCGTCCCCAGGGCCGCCATCACGAGGACCAGAACCTGCATACCAAATGTGCGCATATTTGATTTGACCGCTGCTATCTGCGTTGTTTTTACCGCCATAGTAGCTTGTTACACCTTCAGAATCTGCATTACATAGGTCGCCATCACGCTCTGCATCGGTACATTCGTTTGTGATACCAAAACCGTTAACCATGATACCACCCCAGTCAGCAAACTGTGGACCGATACCTGCTAGGTTAAATGCGTCAAATTCTGCTGCTGAAGTGAAACGAATTGGCTCGGCTGCAGTACCAACTGCGTTGATCTTCGCGCCACGCGCGATACGAACCACTGACTCACCAGAAGTGAATGCCATTACAGCACCTGGCTCTACAGTTAGTGTTGGACCGTTCGCCTCGATTGTACAACCTGTTGATGTGTTACAATCTTTACCGATTAAAAGTGCACCTTTGAATACGTGAGCGCCGCCATTCTCAAGCTTTTTGAATGTAACATCGCCTTGTACTTCTAGCGATTTAGAAGCAAAGTCAGTGCCGTATACACAGTGTGGTGCTTGGAACGTACCTTGAACTTCAGTGCTTCCTACAGCGCGAGTTGTACAAGGGTTAGTTGTGCCAGTATCGCCACCTGTATCACCGCCTGAATCGCCATTGTTTGTTGTATTGTTTGAATTGTTAGTGCTGTTATCGTTTACAGTAGGTGTAACTTCGATGTCACCACCACAACCAGTAAGTGCCATAGCAGCGACGATTGCAGAGACTCTGAAGAGGTTTTTTAGTTCCATTGCTAACTCCAATAGTAGACTTTTAAAAAATTATTTTTTTACTGTGTTTAAATGATGTGACTAAATTAATGGGGTTTTATTACACGAAGATTACACAAAATGATTGTAATTAAATCTTCATAATAAAAATTGGAACTTTTAAAAATAAAAAAACCGCCCGAAGGCGGCTTTGGTGTTGCGATTATAAAATATTATAATAAAGCTTGTTTTAATGTTTCAGCATGAACTTTTTCCCGCTTCACATATTTAATCCATTGCTTAGCGAGATTTGCTGATTTTTTGTGCTTTTCAGCTTGTTCGAAGGCCAATATAGAAGCATCAAAGTTTTGCAGGTTAAACTGTGCCATTCCAAGTGCGACATAGGCGTTAGACTCAAACGTTAAATCGCCTTTATTGAGAGCAAGTCGGGCGTGATCTGCGGCTTCATCATATTGTTCAAGATTTAAGTAGATCTCTGCAAGTCTCTGATCTAAATTGCCATGTTCAACTTTTTCAGTTGCTGCTAGGAAGAAAGGTAGTGACTTTTTATCTTCTCTTGCTTGAACGAATGCTTCTGCGATAAAAGTTAGGTTTTTGGCGCTGTCTTCAACGACACCTGCTTTTATTCCGTTATCGAGTGCTTCCGCTGCTTTAAAAGGCAAGGCGTTCATTAAATAGACTTGAGCAAGTTGCATATAATCAGATTTCGATTTTATAAAGCCCCTTTGCTTTGCAGTTTCAAATGTTGCAAGCTGTTTTTTCTCGGCACCTATTTCACCGTACATGCCGCCAAGCTGGATCCAGTATTGTGGTTTGTCATAGAGGGTAACCATTTTCTCTAAAACATCTGCTACTTTTTTTGGCTGATTTAATGAGTAATATATCGCTCGCTGAAGAACTAACCAGTTTTCTTTTGGTAGTTCACCGTCGGATTCAACTAAATCAATCGCAGTATTTATATTGCTTATCGCATCATTATATTTTTTTAGTTGATATTGTGCTTGCGCTTTTAAAATATAAAAGTTGCTTTTTGGGGCCTGGGTATTAGCTTCTTTCCACTGATCAAGGAATGATAATGTACTTTCAAAATCATTGTTTGCCATGGCCAATTGAGCCAAGCTAAATGTCGTAGAAAGACGCAGGGACTCAGGAATAGATTCTTCCGCAATAACTGCTTTGAAAGATTCGATGGCCTTGTCGAGCTTGTTTTCGTTGTAATAAATAAAGCCATAGAAGTTATACATCATTGCCACTTCGTAGCTATTCATACTCGAAACGCGTTCTTTCACCGAATCTAATGCGGCGAGGCCTTCTGCAACTTGCCCGTCGTCTGCAAGTTTTTGCGCGCGGGCCAGTTGACTATACACTTTTTCGCGTAGCGCGGGCACACGCTTGGTTTTAGTTTCTGAGTCAGCATAAGCCGTTGCCAAATTAACATTTGGTATGACTGAAATGAGACTCGGCGCTATTAAACCTGTGCTAAATAACGCACTTACTAACGTAATTTTTTTAAACATTTTCATAATCGCAATCCTTAATGGCAGTTAGCCATTAATTTGAAATGAAATCTTATTTTGAACACCCGCAACTTCAACCGGTTCACCGTTTACTACGCGAGGTTTGTATTTAAATTTCAATGCCGCATCAAGCGCTGCTTGGTCAAAGATTGATTCCGGTTCGGCGCTTACTACAACAGGGTTTCTCACAGTGCCTTGTTTAGTTACAATGAACTCAACAATCACATACCCCTCAATTCCGCGTGATAAAGCACGTCTTGGATATACCGGCGCAACTTTAACGATTGGCAGATATTCACCATCACTGGACTCAAGTGCTAAACCACTCGCCAAATCTACGTCAGCGTCCACATTGGCACTAAAATCAAAGTTGCCGCCTGTTGCGTCAAGATTGTTGTTCTGGGTTTGTGGTGCATCCATTGGTGGAGGCGGCTCTTTAGGTGTTGGTGGCTTTTGTGGCTTACGCTCTTTTTTCTCCACCGTCTCTTCTTTTTTAAGACGGACGAAATCTAGTACTTGTCCTTTTACAGGATCTGTCATTGCTCCTTCCCCTCCTTGGATAAGCGCTTGCATACCCAAGAAAAGGAAAAAGGTAACTATGCCTGCAATTACTAAAGCAATTAAGTAACGCATGGTATGTTCCTATGACTCCTGTGCTGCAATCGAAACATCAAATGCGCCAGCTGCGCGTGATGCATCCATTACTTTAATTAGCGTGTCAGTAGTTGCCTTTTTATCAGCCTGAATAACCACACTACCCTGCGGATTCTCCGCTTTAAGACGCTCAATATTTGCTTGAACTGCACGGATGTCTACTTGGCGTTTGTTAATCCAAATTTCACCAGTATCTGAAATTGCAACCAGGATATTGGCTCTTTGCTTTTTAACTGCAGTGGCCGCTTCTGGGCGGTTAACATCAATACCCGCTTCTTTAACGAAAGAGGCCGTTACAATAAAGAAGATAAGCATGATGAATACAACGTCCAGCATTGGCGTCATGTTGATTTCTTCTGCTTCTTCTTCTTGGAATACTTTTGCAAGTGGTGCTCTCATAATTCTTTCCTCACACGACCGCTTAATGGTCTAGTAGCATTTTATCTTCTAACAACTCAACTTCACGCTTGGCTTTACGCTGAAGGTAGGTCGATGCAAATACACCCGAAAGCGCGCCAACCATGCCTGCCATTGTCGGGATAGTTGCTTTTGATACCCCAGATGCCATAGAGCGTGCACTGCCTGATCCGGTGATCGCCATTACATCAAATACTTCAATCATGCCAGTTACCGTGCCTAGGAGTCCTAGTAAAGGACACAGTGCCACCATGACATTGATATATGGTAAGTTGGCGTTGAGTTTGATCCCCACGCGAGAGATAGTTGCTTGTCTTATCTGCTCTGCGTTCCAACTGTTACGCTCATTTCGCGAGTTCCAAGCTTGTAGGACTTCGTTTTTGTAGCCTCTGTATTTACCGAACACAAACATGAAGCGCTCGAGAATAAGTAGCCACATGGCGAAGGTTACGAAGCCGATGACCAGGAGAACCTGGCCACCTGTATCAAGGAATTCACGTAAAGCGTTAATTGCATCAAGCAATAAAACCACGATTACGCTCCTTTCTCGCTACGCTCAGCAATGATCCCCGCGCTTTGCTCTTGAAGAATAAGGAGCAAGTTACGAGAACGTGTGTTTAGTAGTGTGTAAAGGAATACGGTTGGGATAGCGACAACCAGACCAAGTACGGTGGTTACGAGGGCCTGAGAAATACCACCAGCCATGAGTTTAGGGTCGCCCGTACCAAACAAGGTGATTGCTTGGAAGGTGTTGATCATACCGGTCACTGTACCGAGTAGACCAAGTAGAGGTGCTACGACTGAAATAATTTTGATTAAAGTCAGGTTACGAGTGATCTTTGGCATCTCACGAAGGATTGCTTCGCTTAACTTAAGTTCTAGCGTATCGTAAGCCACATCTGGGTATTGCTCTTTCACTTTCATCACACGACCTAGCGGGTTGTCGTCACGGGCAACACTATCTTTAAGCTGACGGTTGATTTTAGAACCCATCAACATGAGTGATACAAAACGCTCAATTGCAATAAGTAGTGCCAGTAAACCAACACCTAGGATCACATAACCTACCGCGCCACCTTGGTGTACTTGTTCTTCGGTATTTGGCGCTTGTACTAGTAGACCGAGAATTGAACCGCCTGTTGGGTCAAGGGCAAAATCGACAGAACCGGTCTTCGCATTTTGTAATTCACCCGCTGTCGAGGTGAAACGAGACGCTGGCTGACGAGTCAGTTCAGAAAGCGTTTGTGTATCATTGTTGTAAGTCAGGTATTTACCATCAGCGATTAAGTTAAACGCACCGACGCGAAGCACTTCTTTGTTTTGCTTGGTACCACCGGCTACGATAACTTCGGTATTAAAGCGCGACACTTTACCTTGTTCCGTCATTTCACGTTGCATCTCAAACCAGACTTTTTCAATGTCTTCGATTGATGCTAGACGCGATGTTGAGCCCATCTTTTTCGCAAGCTCAGTCATGTAATCATCACGACCTTTAATTTCAGCTGATACAACTGACGTTGCGAACTTATTTGAACTGTCGCCAGCTACTTGTTGAAGCACACCGAATAGCTCTTTTAATGTACCCATACGTTTGCTAAGCGTGTCACTTAGGTTGGCCAGTTTTATTTCGTTTTCTTCGAAATTGGTTTCTAGACGCTCTGATTTAGCCAACGCTTGGTTACGTTCACCCGTTAACGCATTCAACATTTGGATTTGGTTGTTTTGCTGCGCTTTGAACTCGGCTTCACGTTGTTTGTTTTGGGCTGTTTGTGCCGTTTGCCCTTGCTCTAAGGTTTTTAGTAGTGAATCTAAATCTAATGCTTGTTCAGCATGCGCAGATGCGGTTAACGCAAGTGTTGTTGCGAAAATAGCGTGTTTAGTGAATTTTTGTACGAATTTCATAGTGGTCTCACCTATTACTCTGCAGCCTGAACTGGAAGCGTTAACATGTCAGGTGCTAACTGCTTACGTGCGATGCGAATGCCTTTATTGATTTGGCTGATGTTGGTATCTGGTAATGCGTTAAAAGCATTACTGTCTTTGTTCCAAAAACCAGCTTGGCTGCCATCTTTTGTGACATAAAGCAGCTCAAGACGACCAATTCGTAGGAAATCTACTTCACGTTCTTGTCCATTCACGTCAAGTAATGAGGTGTAAGCTTCGATAGTACGTCCGTAGTCAACTTCGACTTGGTAAGCCTCAAGTACGCGGCGGAACTTTTCGCTTGATGAAATATCAGCACGCTCCATCAAGTTAGTTAACTGAGTAATACGCTCAGCACGCTCTTTAGGAAGGAAAGGCACATCTAATTCAACAAACTGTTTCAGACCTGTGATCATGCGCATCATGAGAGGTGTGATTTGACGCTCGATCACCGAAACCTGATCCATAGAGGTGTTAATGGCTGCCATTTCTTCAAGTTGGTTTTTGATTTGTTTTTCTAATTGAGCGTTGTAAACAGATAGGCCGTCGATTTCTTTGTTCAACGTCTTGAACTTTTGCAAACGAGACTGCATATCGTCTGCAATACCATCGATTTTCCCTTGAGACTTTAATGCAGATTCATTGATAGCTGCACTTTTGTCCATCGCTTGATTTAATTCTGTTGCTCCGGCAGAGGCCGTTGCTAGCATACCTGCTATAAGCAAGTGGTTAACGCACTTCATCGCATACACCTTATAAATTATTGCTAGTTGCTAAAAAACTGGGTGCAGTCTAATTACGAAAAATGACAACCATGTTGCGCAACTAATACACAAATGTGACAGCTGTCATTGAAATTACATTAATCAATTAACTTATTGTTTTTAAGGAAATTTTGTTGGTTAATGAGATGTTGCAGGTGTTTTGTGTCATAAAAGGATCACAAAAAAGCCGCTTTTGTTAAGCGGCTTTTAAGCTCTAGTGAGATGGCGTTAGACTCTAAACTTGAGCACCATTTGTTCTAATTCGTCGAACTGTAGTTTCAATGACTTACACTCTTCAAGGGTTGCGGTTAGGTTATTGCTGCCTTGCAGGCTGAGGTCACTAATATGATGAATGTCGCTATCTAATGTTTGGATAACGGTGTTTTGCTGGTGGGTGGCGCTGGCAACTGCATGGTTAACGCCGTCTATGGCATCAATCGAATTGCTCACTTCTTGCATTTTAGTACCTGAAGCATTGGCTCTATCGGCGCTTCTTGCTGAGTCTTCTAAACTCGCTTTCATTACGGCCACAGCTGAAGCAGAACCTTGTTGTAGTTGTGCAATAGTGCTTTCGATTTCTTGCGTTGACTCTTGCGTGCGCTGTGCTAATTGCCTTACTTCATCGGCAACGACGGCGAATCCACGTCCGGCCTCACCTGCCCTAGCCGCTTCAATGGCAGCATTTAACGCCAGTAAATTGGTCTGCTCGCTAACTCCTTTGATCACTTCAAGCACTTGCCCTATGCTGCCTGAGAGTTTATCCAATCCATCCAGCGTGTCTTGTGCCTGAGACATTTTTTGTGTCAGTGAAGCGATTTCTTCGATATTTTGAGTGAGTGAATGTTGGCTTTCAACAGAAAGCTTGTTGGCGTTACTGGCAAGTTCTGAAGCATGGGTTGCATTGTTTGAGATCTCTTGTGCACTTGAGGAAAGCTCGTTGATCGCTGTCGCGACGCTATCGGTGCGCTTTGACTGATCTGTATACATAGATAAGGTATCTTGCGTTTGCGCAACCAAACTATTTACGACGTTTTCAAGTGTTACTGTAGTATTTTTTACCTGCGTAATAGAAGCATGAATTTTATCGATAAATTGGTTGAAATAATCGGATAACTCGCCAAATTCATCTTGATTTTCTACGATTAACCTACGAGTAAGGTCACCTTCACCTTGGGCGATGTCTTTGATGGCTGCATTGAGATTGTACATCGGGCGCATCAGATACTTGAGCAATAGTTGTAGCATCACCACAATCGCAATCACGCCAAGTAGCATATAGATAGCCGCCATATTTCTAAAAGAAGATACGGACGAATAGGCAATTTCTTTATTAATGACAACGCCAAGATACCAGTCGACATTTTTAATGCCTTTCATTTTTACAAATGAAACGAGCTTTTCTGTGCCATCAATTTCAAGCTCCGTGAAATCCCGATTTAATGACAGGCGTTTACCAAACAGCTCTGACATCGGCTTGTCATTCAGTTTAGTATCTGGATGACTGAGTATTTTACCGCTTTCATCAAGTAAGAAACCGTAACCAAACCCTAAGAAGTCAATTTCATTGATAATTTCTGTAATGGTTGACATGTCGATGTCCCCCCCTGCCACACCTGCGAAACGGCCTCCTTGTTTTACAGGTACAACGGCTGAGATAGTGAATTCGTTGGTGGTAACGTCGATATAAGGTGCGGTAAATGCGGTATCTTGTTTTTGCTCAGCGAGCTTGTACCAAGGGCGGCTAGTCGCATCAAAATCAGCAGGAAGTTGGATACTTGGATCGTCCAACACAAATGTTCCATCTGGCGTGCCAATAAAAACGTTTTTGAAATCCCCCGCAGTGTCTGCGGTTTTTAACCGTCTTCTTATCTGTTCAGTGGAGTCATCAGCTCTATGTCCATCAGCAATCGAGACCACGATTTCAAGTCTGTCATTGAGCCAATTGGCGATATTCTGTGAAACCGAGCTTGAAATCTCTTGTAAAACCAAGGTAAGTCGAGCTTGAGTTTGGTCTCGCATAACAAGAAAGTTGTTTACGGTAAATAAGCCGAGCACAATTACTAACACAAGGGAGGCTGCTACGGTTACTTTGGTGGTGAACTTTAGCGCTTTAAACATCATGATCCTGTTGAAATTGTTCTTTTCTTCAGCCAAACAATACACTTGTTGGCCGATTATTATTAATAGATTTAGGAATTGGATTCCTTTGTAACTATTTTTATCAAAAACTCAAAGGTTTGTCTTTGATTATCGGCAGGAAATGAGAGAGGTTTAGAGTGAATGTTAAATAAAGGTGAGACTTCGCTCACCTTGCGTTACAGTAACGACGCTTGATAATGTCGCCAAGCAGTATCTAATTTAACACCTGCTGATTGCTCAAAGTATTGCCAGTCCCACTTTATGTCGTCATGTGGGTCCAATTGAGCATTGATCTCCTGAAGTAGGTCTCGGTTACTTTGCTTCGATAACCAATCGATAAAGAATGCTGTATTTTTATAGCCGTCTTTATAGTTGCCACCAGGCTTTTGGGTATCATCAGGAATATACCCAGCTTTTAGTCTAACAACATCTGCTATTCCCTCAATGATTGGCCCTATTTCCTTGTAGTTATGATCATCTAGCTGATAAGCATGGGCAATTTCATGATAGAGAATACCGATAAGTTCGTCGACTGATTCTGTTTCACTGTGCGATGTAGAAAAGTTTTCCATGTAGTTTGCGCTGATATGGATTGTTGCGCCGTTAAAATCGCCCTCTTTATATGCAACCCCTTTTAGGTCTTCAAAGACGATATGGAGGGTTGGTAGCTTAGGCGCGCTAGTCATATCTTTATAAAGTAATCTAGCCACGTTATAACTTATTTGCTCTATTACTTTGTTATCAATTTCTTGCCATGCGAAATGGTTAATTTTAGTCGTTTTGCTGAGCGAGACGGCTGGTAGAGGAAATTGACGCCATGCTAAGTCTGACTGAAACGCGATCGGTTTTAATCGCGCTGCGGCATTATCGATGTCATTTGCAAGTGCGAACGGCGCACTTGCAAATGTGGTCATAGCCGCAAGAAATATTCCTGCTTTAACCATTACTTATACTCCGACAATGAAGGCGGTCTCTGCGTCTTGGATTGACCCCATGCTTTATTCGGCTTGCTAGACATTTGATACTCCAATGTACCACCATTCATAATGTCGTTATGTGTGATGTAGCTGCGCTTAAGCGGTTTTCCATTTAATTTAATGGACTTGATATATTTGTTTTTGTCACTGAAACCTTTCGCAACGGTTCTAAATGCTTTGCCGTTTGCAAGTTTCAACGTAACTTCTGGCACTTGAGGCGCACCAATCGCGTAGCTTAGGTCGCCTGGCGCAACAGGATAGAAGCCCATCGCAGAGAATATATACCAAGCAGACATCTGACCTACATCGTCATTACCTGCAAGGCCATCCGGTTTGTCTGAGCTTAAGGTATCCATGATCTGACGAATACGCTCTTGGGTTCTCCACGGTTTACCCGCGTAGTTATATAAATAGGCAATATGATGGCTAGGCTCATTACCATGGGCATAGTTACCAATCAGGCCTGCAATATCTTCGTGCTCTTTGATCATCTCTTCAGAAAGGTGGGTATCAAACAGTGCATCTAGACGCGCTTCAAATGCATCATCACCACCCATTAATTCAATCAGGCCAGCTACATCATGCGGTACATAGAAGCTATATTGCTTCGCGTTACCTTCGGTGTATGGGCCCATGTATTTTGCTTCAAAAGGGTCAAATTCGGGATCCCAGTTTCCTTTTGAATCTAACCCTTGCATGTAACCGGTTTCTTTATTGAACACATTTTTATAGCTCATCGCACGTTGGTAATAGTCTTTCGCTTTACTGGTATTGCCCATCGCTTCATACATTTTTGCGATGGCAAAATCATCGTAAGCATATTCAAGAGTGATAGAAATAGACTCAGGAAGTACGTCCATTGGTACATAGCCAAATTTCTTGTATTCAGGGATGGCATCGTACACTGGGTTGTTAGCCGTGTTTTCAATTGCTTCTAATGCTAAATCAATATCGTAATCTCTGATCCCTTTTAGATATGCATCAGCAATGACTGAAACCGCATGATAACCAATCATGGTCCATGTCTCGTGGGCATGGAACGACCAAATAGGTAACATTTTTTCATAGCTTTGCTGATAATGTACCAGCATAGATTGGATCATGCCGGATACGCGGTCTGGGTCGATATAAGTGAGCAATGGATGTAATGCACGATAGGTATCCCACAACGAGAATAAGGTATAGTGCTCGAAACCTTTGCCGTCATGAATTTCACCGTCAACGCCTCGATACTGTCCATTGACATCTTGGTAGATATTAGGCGCTTGTAGCGCATGGTAGAGCGCAGTGTAGAACTGACGTTTTTGCGCTTTGGTGCCTTCCACGTCGACTTTATCTAAATAATTTGCCCACTGAGACTTGGCATTTTCGCGAACGTTATCAAAATCCCAACTTGGTACTTCAGTTTTAAGATTCTCTAATGCGTTTTTGCGGCTAACTGCAGAAAGTCCGACTTTCACCAACAGTGGCGTTTCGTCTAAATTATCAAAGCTTGCAACAAACTTAACGGCTTTACCTGCTGTCATTTTTACTGCGGTATTCTCAATCGTAGAGTGTTTGCTGTCTTTTCCTAAGCAATTCATACAACGATAACGGTTGTTGTCTAGATTATAAAACTGATAGTCAGCGATAGGTTTTGAGAACTCGATGGCAAAATACATTTGGCGGTTACGCGCCCAGCCATTAGTTGCGCGGTAAGCAACCAATGTGGTGTCGTTTATTTTGCGGATGTCGCTCCAAATCACTTTATTCTCAAAGTTATAGATTGCTGAGGTCAAATCAAGCAATACATGACCCTGTTTTGCTTTGTTGAAGCTGTATTTATGCATACCCACTCGCGTGGTTGCAGTGACTTCGGCTTTCACACCATAGTCGAGTAAGTCAACACCGTAATAGCCAGGTTCAGACCATTCTTGGTCGTGAGAAAAGCGCGAGCGATATCCTATGTCAGGATTTTCAGCGGTACCAGCATCGAGTTTTACTTCGCCTGTCATTGGCATGATCAGCAGGTCGCCAAGATCTGAGTGACCAGTACCAGAGAAATGCGTGTGGGAGAAACCAACAATAGTATGGTCGTCATAGTGATAACCAGCGCAGCGCTTGTAGATTTCTGGTTGAGGGGAAACACCGCGCATGGGGTTATCTGTATCTGGGCTTAATTGCACCATACCAAATGGCACGACTGCGCCAGGGAAGGTGTGGCCATCACCGCCAGTACCAATGAAGGTATCGACCCACTGTGTATTTGATTCAGTGGCGTGAACTGTTGCGCATAACAACACACTTTGTGTGATTGCCAACGCCCAAGTTTTAGCTCGCATTACTCTCTCCTAGTTTTTGTTTTGAATTGGAGCGTTCCAATTTTGTTTTATAATACCCTTTATGAATACGTATTCAATACTCTGCGACGAAAAAATTATGCAATAAAAAAGGCGAGCTATGCTCGCCTTGTAAACTTTCGTTAACTTAATTCAGTTTTGCTTGCCACTTTTGCGACAGCTTAACCACGTTTAATCCGTACCATGCGATGTAGACATAACAAAGCAATGGCACAATAAAGCTGATCTGAATATGGAATTTATCCGCAACCACACCTTGAATGAGCGGCACAATAGCACCACCGACAATGGCTAAACACAGCCAGCCAGAACCTTTACTAGTTAGTGAGCTCAAGCCTTCAATTGCCATTGAGAAGATTGTCGGAAACATAATGGAGTTAAACAAGCCAATCGCGAGTACGGCAATCATCGCAATGTTGCCACTGGTACTCATGGTCAATGCCAGTAATAAAATAATAACGACAGCGTTGAAAGCCACTGCTTTTGCAGGTGCAATGGTCTTTAAGGCAGCAGAGCCGATAAAGCGCCCTACCATAGCACCACCCCAGTAGTACCCGATAAGTTTTGCTGCAGCGTGCTCTTCAAGTCCTGCGATTTCAGGTTCTGCAAAGTAATTTACAAGGAAACTCCCAATCGCAACTTCTGCACCGACATAGCAGAAAATAGCTACTACACCCATTACTAAGTGTGGGGCTTCAATTAGGTTATGGTGTTTCGCTTTACAATCGACGGCTTCAGTATGCTCAGCAATAATGGGTAACTTTAAAAACGCGAATACAACGGCGATTGTTAGTAGCGCAGCTGCCAAAATAAGATAAGGTACCTTTACCCCCTCTGCGCTTGCCGCAGCTTCAACGGTTAGCGTACCGGCTGAACCAAACAATAAAAAGCCACCCACGATAGGACCAATAGTGGTACCCAGTGAATTAAGCGCTTGCGCAAGGTTTAAACGACTTGACGCAGTGCGAGGATGCCCGAGTGCTGCTACATAAGGATTCGCTGATACTTGCAAAACAGTGATGCCAGATGCAAGCACAAAAAGCGCTGAGAGAAAAATCCAATATTCGTGAACAACAACGGCGGGATAAAACATGATGCAGCCAATGGATGCCACGATTAAGCCCGTTAGTACGCCATTTTTATAGCCAAAGCGTTTAACTAAATACCCAGCAGGTAAAGAAATAATAAAGTAGGCACTAAAAAAGCAAAACTGGATCAGCATTGCTTCGGTGTAGTTAAGGTCAAATACGCCTTTTAGACGTGGGATGAGGACATCGTTTAAAACGGTTATAAATCCCCAAAGGAAAAAAAGCGTTGTCATTGCAATAAGCGGAAGTCGATAATTATTATTCTCGGTATTCCCGCTTGTGACGAAGGTTTGATTTGTATTTATTTCGCTCACAAGTGATACTCCAATCTGTTTTCACCTTGATTCTACACACTGTTACATGAAAATCACAAATGTTTTGTTGGATCGTTCCATGTTTTATCTGCTAAAGTAACGGAAATGTTCAGCAGTAGGTTAAAAGTTAGATGAATTTTAGAACAACGCAATTTTTAGAAGCACACATTAAAAAGACGCTCAGCTTTTACGCACCAAATTGCGTGGATGAACGTGGTGGCTTTAATCACTTCTTCAAGGATAATGGCGAGATTTATGATGCGAACACGCGTCACTTAGTATCAAGTACCCGTTTTGTCTTTAACTATGCTATGGCTTATGACTATTTTAAAGAGCCAGCTGACTTAGATAAGGTTAAGCATGGTATCGAATATTTAGAAACTGTCCATAGGCAGGAAAATGGCGGCTATGCGTGGTTGCTTGAAGGCGAAAATGTTGTAGATGGCACTAACCATTGTTACGGGCTCGCCTTTGTTTTATTGGCTCATGCCTGTGCGTTGAAGGTTGGGTTATCAGACAGCAAGTCTGCAATTGAGCGAGTATGGCAGCTGTTAGAAGAGAAATACTTTGAGCCTGATTTTGGACTCTATAAAGACGAATTCGATGCAGACTTTAATCAGGCAGATAAGTACCGAGGTCAAAATGCCAATATGCATACCTGCGAAGCGCTAATAGCTTGCTTTGAAGCAACGCAGGATGAAAAGTTTTTACAGCGTGCATATATGCTTGCCGACAATATGGTAAATCGTCAAGCCGCTAAGGCAGAAGGGCTGATTTGGGAGCACTATGATAGTCAATGGCAAGTCGACCTTGAGTATAACAAAGGCGATCCCAAACACTTATTCAGGCCTTGGGGATTTCAGCCCGGTCATCAAACTGAGTGGTCAAAATTATTATTGTTGATTAACCGCTACATGCCAAAGTCATGGCTTGTGGAAAAAGCCGCGCACTTGTTTGATGAGTCATTAAAAGCTGCTTGGGATAGTGAATTTGGCGGAATTTGCTACGGCTTTGCGCCGGATAAGTCGATTTGTGATGATGATAAGTACTTTTGGGTTCAGGCTGAGTCATTCGCTGCGGCTGCGCTACTAGCACTTGAAACCGGTGATGAAAAATATTGGCAGTGGTACGACAGAATTTGGCAATATGCTTGGGATAACTTCGTCGACCATGAATACGGTGCTTGGTATCGTATTTTGAATAACAAGAACGAAAAGTACAGCGATGAAAAAAGCCCGGCGGGCAAGACTGATTATCACACTATGGGCGCGTGTTACGAAGTCCTGCGTTCAATGAAGTTAAAAGGCGAATAACATGGCACTTGTTTGTTTTGGTGAGGCGTTGATTGATTTTTTATCGGATGGCAAAACACCAGAATCATTTACTAAATATGCAGGCGGCGCGCCTGCAAACGTGGCAGTAGCTGCGGCAAAGCAAGGCGTTGATGCGTATTTTTGCGGCATGTTAGGCAATGACATGTTCGGCCAGTTTTTAGCTGAAGAGCTACAGGCTAATGGCGTAAATACCCGGTACCTTGAGTATACAGATAAAGCCAAAACGGCATTGGCATTTGTCTCTTTAGATAAACAAGGTGAAAGAAGCTTTAGTTTTTATCGGCCACCAGCGGCGGATTTGTTGTTCAGGCAAACACATTTTTCTGAGGATATGTTTACAGAGCATTCTGTATTACATATATGCAGTAACAGTCTTACTGAAGAGAATATCTATAAAACCACGGTTTATGCGCTTGAGCGTGCACGAGCAAACAACATGCTTGTTAGTTTTGATATGAACCTGAGGTTGAACCTATGGAGTTCGATAGCGCATATTCTTGATAGAATTTGGCATTGTATCGCACTAAGTGATGTCGTTAAACTCTCACGCGAAGAATTGGAATACCTGAACGCGAATAGTCATGCGGGTAAAACCGAAGCGCAAACCATAGCCGCAATTATGGATAAGCAAACTCAATTGTTATTAATAACCGACGGCGCAAACCCCGTTGAGATTTATCTACAAAATGATAGTGCTAAAGTCGCTGCGCCAAATGTTGTCGCGGTGGATACCACGGCTGCGGGAGATGCGTTTGTAGGGGGGTTACTTGCTGAGATCATTCGAAAGTTTAAACCTACCCGAGATACTGAGTTTGCCATCACACTAAATGAGGCAAAAGGCTTAGTCGCATATGCTGCAAAATGTGGTGCGTTCGCCGTTCAACACTACGGTGCATTTGCCGCTTTGCCGTCTAAAGGTGATATTGGCGAATAGTAGTCTTTTTTCTAGGATAGATGCATGCTCCACCGCAAAACATTTATCCTAGTCCCTGTTTTTTACTCGCAGTCTTTGTGGGGCCACTCTACTATATGCGCTTCAAAATCAGATTCTAAATCTACTTCCAGTTCTGAGGTTGCCTTACCAAAAATACTGATCCCCGCATCTATCATGGCTTGTTTGGAACCATTATTTCTAAGAGGATGCCAGCTTGCCAGTCCCCTGCGCTCATGAAGTCGTCGATAACTACAACTGTTTGGCATAAAAAAGATATCTTTGAGGTTTTCTTTGGTTAGCTGTACGCAAGATGGTACTAGAACTTGCCTTTCGCTGTAGCGGCTACAACCACAGCTATTTTTATCGTTATATTGGCAAACAACGTCGGTGTAGAGTAACTCTTCACCTTCGCGTAAAAAGTCGGTGCTCTCAAATGATTCATCTTCCTCATCGCTGTCGATAAAAGAGTGTAAACAGCATTTACCACAGCCATCACAAATCGCTTCCCACTCATCTCTAGTCATTTCTTCGAGTGTTTTTTCTTGCCAAAAGCTCATTACTTTGCCCCTTCATTACGCTTTTTTGCATCATATTTGATTTGTGACGTTGGAATCGATCACATCAAACAAGCGGCGCATTCTATAGGATAGTTGAACGTAATTCAAAATTGGCGAACTATTTATGGCTGACTATGATTAAAGTACTATTTTTATTTCATAATCTTTGGCGAGAGCGCTATTTGTCTGCGATTATGGAACGTAGCGAGGGTGGTTGATTGAGGCAAAGGTACGTCTTTTTATTGTTTGTACTCCTGTTGTCTCTGTGTAGTCAAGTGGTAGCTGCTGGCAAAGAGACGTTGCAACTAGAGTACGTGGCTTCAAATGCTAAAATTGTCGACGTCATAAATAACTCAAGTATCCATTGGCAAACTACCGATGATAAAGTGCTGAACTTAGGTTATTCCAACCTAAGTTACTGGGTACGTACGTCGTTAAATATTGACGAAAAAGAAGGGCCTTATTTACTTGAGATAGCCTATCCGGTGCTGGATCAACTTGATGTTTACATGCTACAAGAAGGCAATATATTTGTTCATCAGCAATTAGGAGATAAACAACCTTTCGTTGACCGCCCTTTTGCGCATGAACATTTTATTATACCACTCCCAAACGGCACGCATGGTAAGGTAGCACTATACATTAAAGTACGCTCATCCAGTGCGCTGCAACTTCCCGTGGTACTTTGGACAAACCATGACTTTTTGATAAACGACCAAGTTTTTCGTATCGTGATGGGGATCTACTTTGGTTTGATGGGGATAATGGCAGCTTATAATGTGCTCCTCTATTTTACCATTCGCGAATCCACATTATTTTACTATGTTTTATACGTTATTTGTTTAGCGCTATTTTCTGCTTGTTTGTCAGGTTTTGCCTTTCGATATCTTTGGCCAAATAGTCTTTGGTGGAACGATCAAGCAATCTTGTTCTTTCTTATCAGTTCGGTGTTAACCGGCACTTACTTTGTTATGACATTGCTCGAGATTGGTATTTCGGACAAGTGGCTTTATCTAGGTTGTCGCTTAATTTTGGGATTAGGGCTGGTACTCTTATTTTCTTCTGTGTTTTTTGACTATGCAGTGATGATAAAACTTACCATAGCGTATGCCGTATCAGCTTGTATCTGGGGCGTATTCTGCCGTATTTTACGTTTGGCTGGGAAAAGCCGCTTAGCGACATACTATTCGATTGCTTGGAGCTCAGTGCTCATTGGCGGGATCATTCTTGCGCTAAATAAATTAGATTTAATCAGCCAAACTTGGTTTACCGAAAATGCGCTATTAATAGGTACTGCCATTGAGGTGGCCTGTTTATCGATAGCAATAGGTGAAAAACTCAATACCGAGAAAAACAAGCGTTTTCAAGCGCAATTAACGGCATTCAATGAAATCCAAAAAGTAAACTCTCAATTAGAGAAGACTGTCGCCATCCGAACTCAAGCGCTACAGGAAGCTAACGATAGACTGGAGCTTGCGAGTCGCACCGATGCGCTTACTGGTGTTGCCAATAGGCGAGCGCTAGACGAAGCCTTGCATAGTGAATGCTTAAGAGCAAAGCGTTTTGAACACGCTCTTAGTGTTATTATGATCGATATCGATTTTTTTAAGCAGGTTAACGATACCTATGGTCACGAAGCGGGAGACGATTGTCTGATTCACATCGGACGTATACTTTCCAATTGTGCTACGAGAGCGGGAGACTTTGTCGCACGGTATGGCGGCGAAGAGTTTTGTATTGTACTTGCACAAACCGATAGCTCGCAGGCTTTTGACCTTGCAGAGAAGATCAGAATGACATGTGAGACTAGCCCATTGATAAGCGAAAGCTATTGTATAGAGATGACATTAAGTGCAGGATTACATACTCAGACTAAGCCACCATACAGCGGTAAAGAATTGCTTGCCTCGGCAGATCAGGCACTTTATTTTGCTAAGCGTAATGGTCGTAATCAAGTGGCAATCTCAGGTGAGCTGTAAATTTGGTATTCGGCTGTAAATGAATTAGCTAAGTCACCATAGAAAAGGATATAAAATGAAGACACTTTACAGAATCGCTATTTTATTGGCGCTCCTCATTGGGGCAATAGCTGCTTATAGCTATAGCAGCCACACTGGGATGTTCATTTTTGTGATATTGGGTGTGGCACTTGAAATTGCATTTTGGCTTAAGTTAATACCGCGACGAAATAATAAAACGTGAGCGCGAAAACATACTGTTGTATATCAACTAAAAGCAGGCACTTTAGTTAACGGAAGCTTGATCTCCATGTTCAATCCGCCTAATAGACTATTAAAGGATTCAATTTGTCCACAGTGAGCTTCTACCACTTTTTTGCACATCGCAAGGCCCATCCCTTTGGATTTTCCCGAATTGGTCCTTGCAGATTGTGATTTGTAAAGCGGGTCAAATAGCTGTTGGTGTGCCTCATAGGATAGCGGAGTGCCTGAGTCTTCAATGCGAATGATTAGATTGCTGTCGACGCTAAAGAAACTCATCTTTACTTGGACCTTATCTCCTCCATGCTTAATCGCATTACCTAAGATCTCAAGGACGCAGTTAGTTATCGCATCTAGATCGATGGTTATCTTTTCTGTACCAGATATTTGATAGTTAACTTCTAATTGCTCCTTATTATCCTTAAATAAACCAGCGGCCTGAGTATGTACTTGATTTACCAGCTTGCAGATCGTGAAGTCTCTTAGATTAAGCATAGTTGCTAACTTTTCATTGTCAGTGACCAGCATCAATTGATTAATAAAGTGATTTAACTCGTCAATTTTATCCATGAGCTTGCCGTAGCTTTCCTGAACATTCTCTACAATATTGTATTGTAGAGATTCAACTTGTACCTTCATCACCGTTAGGGGGGTGCGCAGCTCATGGGAGAGATCGGTAAATAAACGTTGTTCTTTCTTTTCTAACGCCTGCTGATTTTGACGGTTGAACTGCTTTTCTGTTTGTACTGTATTCGAGAGTGCATTCACCTGAGTTTGTAGCGTTGATAGCAGATTATTTTGGGCTGACTTATTTTGTTGCGCAAGTGCCAGCGTAAATAACATGACCTCAATTAAGTAGCCAAATTTAATCGCGCTTGATATATGATGAACGTTGATAAAACCCGCATACATTGTCCCACCGATAGCAATGAAATTTACAAAAATGACATGGTTTAGCAGGCTGAGGGAAAAAGTTACAGAACCAGGAGCACTCTGTTTCAAAGACCAATAGCTGGTATAAAGAAATAGCGGGATGATACTCAAGCTTAATACTAGATTGTAGTGAACCGATTTTGAATAGATTGCCACTGGGATAAGTAGTAGGTAAGCCGCTAAAAATCCATTATATAAAAGATGTAAGGTTTCGTTTCGATGCTTTAATTGCAGAAATTGCTTGACGAAAAGAAGGTGAAACACTGGTACAAAAGTCATCAAACAAGCTGAAAATAAGGTGGCAAATTTGCCTTGTGAAGGCCAAAAATATTGAAATGTGAACCCTGACATATCCAACACAATAAGCAAAAACAATAGCGTCCAAAGACAATAGTAAGCGTTGGTCGCATTGGCATTAAAGTAGAAGTTAACCAATACAATAACAAACACGGCTGCTATGATCCCGCTTAGTGCAGCATTGGTCACCGTACTGGTAAGAACATTACTGTTTAGCTCATTATCATTTATTAACCTAAGGTCAGCGGGGGCATTCGCAAAAGTCTGATAGCGGACAATAAGACTTGCCCCTGCTAAGTGTTCTTTTGATATTGGTAGATATAATTGCGGTGCTTCTACTTCCCTAATATTAAACGCGGTATTCAGGGTGTGCTGCGTTAAAAATGAGACCTCGCCGTTGTTAATCAAAGCAAC
This sequence comes from Pseudoalteromonas sp. OF5H-5, assembly GCF_021530695.1. Lineage (NCBI taxonomy): Bacteria > Pseudomonadati > Pseudomonadota > Gammaproteobacteria > Alteromonadales > Pseudoalteromonadaceae > Pseudoalteromonas > Pseudoalteromonas sp. OF5H-5. The sequence goes on along the minus strand of NZ_JAKGBF010000003.1, from coordinate 144,024 downwards.
ACTTAGCCAAGGCAATCTGGCAAAGCCAAATGCGATGTAATTTCTGTCCTCGGATATAAGCATATTTGGGGTGATCAACGCCCACTGATAAGGCTCATTCTTTAGCTCAGGCACTTGGCTTGAAAGTACCTCTGCAATAGATTGGCTTTCGCGCTCATTTATGCCAAGCGTTGAAGATAATTGCGTAGCATCGACTTCTCCAAAGTGGATTGTTAATGGTTCACTTACTCTATGCTCGGCACTAGGCGTAAAGTCAACTGCACCAGCCGCCATAGAAAAAAGCATAAAAATTAACGAGAAAAGTCTTAACATAGTGATATAAGGCACAATAATTATAGCTAAATCCTACTTTTAAATAGTGAAGCAAATGTGGATCAAATTTGGAGAAGTAAACAAATGTAAATGCAATCACATAACTAATAATCAGTAAAAACAGCATATTACTACTATTAGTTACCACTGTTTCAAAAAATGCGATGAGAAAATGAGCATACGTGTCGAGTTACATAAAACTGAAATATAACTGTAACAATTGGGTGGTTAAATGCGCGGCTGAAATAAAAGTGTAATGAATGAACATTACTTACTCTAAGAGCGAAACTATGGTTAATCAATCTCAGACTTCAGCATCAGCTAAACTTTTTAACTGGCTGTCAATCGTATTACTTGTTTACTTAGTCTTAGTCGCAGTTGGCACTGTGAGTGGCGGTTTTAAGTTGGCCTCAGGTGGAAGTGAAGGGGCGAAGGAAATCTTCGCATTCGCAACCAATCCAATCGTCGCCCTACTCTTAGGGGCTTTGGCAACTGCATTGGTGCAGTCCTCATCAACGGTGACTTCTGTTATTGTTGGCCTCGTTGCTGGTGGATTACCTATTAGTATCGCAATTCCTATGGTAATGGGCGCAAATATTGGTACTACTATTACCAACACGCTCGTTTCTATCGGCCACATTCGTAGTAAAGAAGAGTTTAGAAGAGCGTTTGCCGCATCCACCGTACATGACTTCTTTAATTTATTAGCCGTTGCTATTTTCCTGCCTTTGGAAATCATGTTTGGCATGTTAGAGAAACTTGCGTCAGGACTTGCCCATGTATTTGTTGGTGATGCTGACTTATCGTTAAAAAGTTACAACTTTATCAAACCACTAGTGAAACCAGCGGTTAGCGTGGTAAAAGATGGTGTTAGCTTTTTAGATTCTACAGCTGCAGGTATTGCCATGGTTGTTATCGGTATCATGATGATCCTGTTCGCTGTGACTTACTTAGGTAAATTACTCAAAAAGGCGTTAGTAGGTAAAGCGAAAGAATTATTACACAGTGCGATAGGCAGAGGCCCTGTTGTAGGTATAAGCTCAGGCGCGGTAGTTACGGTGATGGTACAATCGTCGTCGACAACAACAAGCTTGATGATCCCACTCGCTGGCAGCGGCGTATTTACCACTCGTCAGATATATCCGTTCACTCTAGGTGCAAATATCGGCACTACAATTACCGCTTTGTTAGCGGCAACATCTATCACTGGTCCTGCAGCAGAAGTCGCATTAACGATTGCACTTGTACATGTAATGTTTAACGTTTTTGCGGTAGCACTTATTTACGGTTTACCACTACTGAGAGAAATCCCGCTTCGTCTAGCTGAGAAGTTAGCGGAGATTGGTGCGCAGAATAAACCAGCAGCTTTGGCTTACGTATTAGGTTCATTCTTTGTGTTTCCGGGAATCATTATGCTCGCAGTACGATAAATAAAACGAACAAAGAATGCATTTAAAGCTCGGTATTGCCGAGCTTTGACTTTTTTAGCCTTTGGTTGATAAGTCATAATTCTGTAATCTAGCTTTGAGACAATTAACATTGTCTTGTAAATAACGAAAGAAAGTAATGAGTAGCAAACCTGGTATTTTTAGTTTTAATGCAGCACAGATCACAAGTTCTATGAGGGGACAGTACCGTGCTGTTCAACCCTATGAGAAACTTAGTCTGCAACCAGGTGAGCAAGGACTTTCTTTGGTGATAGAGTTGCCAATGGATGCGCGTATTGATGACCTAGTTAACGTTGTACTAACAAAGCACGGCGAGCGAAATGCGAGGTGCGAGGTCTCTTTGGTGGTTGATCCGGAGTCTTATCTCACTAAGATTGTAGAAATCAAAGTAAAGCAATCGCTTGATGCAGGTCCTTACTTTATGCAATTGAATCTAGTGGGACTCCACGATTACCTAAAGAATGCGGCTGAGTTTGATATCATTTTGAATGAACGAATTATCGTAAGCGAGCCAGTATCTGAAGCGGTTACAACTCAGACTACTGGCTTCAAACGTATTTTTAACTCGGCGGTCAGCGCTGTATTATCCGTTTTTTAGCGACTATGTTGGTAATGAAATCTTACCCATAGAAAAAGGCAGCGCATCGCTACCACCTGATACGGTTTCATTCGCAAGTAGGGCAAATAAGGCGGCCTCTTTGGCATCAGGGTTGATACCCAGTTGTGAGAAATCCTTGATTAAAACACGGTTATTCAAATGGCTTTCAATTCGCGCCATTAAAAACACATTATGAATTCCACCTCCGCTAACATATAGCTCTAATTCAGTTGTACCAAGCTCGTTCACAGCATTTGCGACAGTGATAGCTGTGAATTCGGTCAGTGTCGTGATGATATCTTCATGATTATAATCTTTTCCGTCCAATGCATGATGCACGAAGGTTTGATTAAATAACTCTTGTCCAGTTGATTTTGGAAGTGGCATATCAAAGAATTCGTGTGACAGTAAGGCTTCGAGAAATGGCAATTGAATTTTTCCACTTGACGCAATCTCACCATTTTCATCGAACGGCAGCCCTAATACGTGGCGACAATATTGGTCTACTAATGTGTTTCCTGGACCGATGTCACTACTCATACTCTGCGCTAGTGCACAATTTTTTGGCAAATAAGTAAGGTTTGAAATACCGCCAATATTGAGTAAAACCCTATCGATACTTGTGTCCGAATATAACAAATAGTCACCATATTGCACGAGAGGGGCTCCCTCATATCCTTTGGCGATATGCTTTTGTCTAAAGTCTGCGATGGTGATGATGTTCGTTTTTGCCGCAATAATATCGCCGTCAACGATCTGCAATGTGCTATTTAATTTTTCAACGTCTGCAAAAGATTGTTTTGGACAATGGTAAAGTGTTTGTCCATGACTCGCTATTAAATCAACAGTGTCGGCTGCGACTTGCCATTCTTTCAAGGCATTATTGATTAGACTTGCGTACAACTCGCCGAGCCACGCATTTAATTGACATAACGTTTTAAGATTTACTTGAGACTTAGACGCATGCTCACTGAGAAGCTGCTTTTGCGAAGGGTTGTATTCTATTGTGGTAAATTGTTCGACCGTTAGCTCTGTACTTTTCCCTGCACCTTCAATTTTACATAACGCAATATCTAATCCATCCAATGACGTACCGCTCATTAGTCCGAGTATATATTTGGTCTTTTTTTCCGCGATCGTGGCGAGTTTAATAATATCTGTTTTCATTTATAATGCGCGCTCCATAATCAATGCTTTTGCCTTTTCATACTTTACGCCGGATAAACTGCCAAATCCTTCAAGTTGTCTGAATTTATATTTAGTAAAATAGGGGCAATTTAAGCCTAGTAAAAACAACGCTTTGAGGTGAGTAGAAAAAATAACGCCGCGTTGCGATGCAAATTGCGAAGCGTCTCTTAAAGTATTTCGTGTTGTTTCAATATCTAGTTCGTGGCTCTCTTGTGCGTTGACGATCAGTTGCTTACCGCAGCAGACTCCGCAATGGCCACATTGCTCTGGTGCGTGCATATCGCCGAAGTAGCTGGCGAGCGCTTTGTGATAGCATGAAGTCAGTTGGAAAAATTTGAGTAAATGCCTTAGCCGTGCAAGTTCGCCTTGCTCTTTAATTTGTGATTGCTGGTAGAAAGACTCAACCAGTTCATTAATGTTAACTTGTTGGATAGGCTTTGAATAAACCGACGTATATTTAGCGACTTTTACGTCAATCAGTTGTTGGTTTTGCAAATACTCAACGACTTCTTGGGCTTTAGCCTGTGGGATGTTTTGCTCGCTTAATGCTTGATGTGAAAGTAATCCCCATTTCTTTTTGAATTCAAAACACGAGAATAGCTGAGTCAAAAACAGTTGCCGCTCAGGCGAGTACTTGGCTAATATTTTATCTTTGTCTTGGGTGAATGCGATGCTTAGCTCCGCAAAATAGCTGTAGTTTACTTGTAAGTATCCTTGCAGTTCGAGCTGGACAATAAGTGTTTTTAGCACCAATTGATTAATATTGGTTTTATAGGCGAGATCGTATTCATTTAGATGATAATCTGTAGCTGGATCACCGAAAAGTTCATCAAAAAGCAGCGTTAATGACTCTCGCTCTAATGCACTGGCATAAACGAAGTTCTCTAATGTGGCAATTTTTTCATTATTAATTAAAGCAACGCAATGTGCATTCTCGCCATCTCTGCCTGCCCTACCCACCTCTTGGCTATATCCCTCAATAGATTTTGGCATATCATAATGTAGTACCCAGCGAACATCGGGTTTGTCTACACCCATACCAAATGCAATGGTAGCTACAACGATAAGATTAGCTTTCGCTAGAAAATCTGCTTGAATTTGGGCCTTTTTCTCGCTCTGCAATGATGCATGAAAAGCTTCTGCAGGAAAGCCACAAGCAGTTATCATTTTTGCTACTTCTTCTGCTTGCTTTTGCTGCGTGACATAAACGATACCGGCGCCTTTTGCCTTTTTTAAAAAGGCGAGTAAATATTCGTCTTTTTGAGATTCGCTAATATGCGCCGCACTTAAGAATAGATTCTTCCGGTAAAAGCCCGTTCTAATGATATTTTGATCGGATACATCGAATTTACCCGCCATATCGCGTGCAACTTTATTTGTTGCTGTCGCGGTGAGTAATAGCACTTGGTTGATACCAAGTTCATGGCGATATTTGGCCACTTTTAGGTAATCTGGCCTGAAATTATGTCCCCACTCAGAAATACAATGCGCCTCATCAATGACAAGAAAAGAGATATTGCTTTGTGATAACAAAGTACGTGCTTTTTGGCTATTAAGCCGCTCGACTGATATAAAGAGGACTTTAAGTGCATTGTCTCGCACCGCATTTTCTATGCGTAACGTTTCCTCTTTGCTTTGAGTACTGTCAAGACAAGCAGTCGCAACTCCTTTACTTTGTAGGTAATCTCGTTGCTCGTGCATTAGTGCTAATAGTGGTGAAACGACTAAGCACATCCCTTGCTTCAATATTGCTGGTAACTGATAACACAACGACTTGCCTGCACCAGTTGCAAAAATAGCGATTGCACTTTGGCCTTGAAGTATAGATTCAATGACTTCCGATTGCCCCGGGCGAAGTGTCGTATGTCCAAATGTACTTTGTAGTGTTTGAAAGAGTTGCTGCTGTTGAGTCATCCTGAATCTTTTCTATATTTTTCTGAGATATTCGCTATTGTGCCATTTAAATTGGTGATTGCTTCATTAACGCGCTCAATGTCACTACGCTTAAATGCATGACGTCCAAGCATAAAATGTATAGCGTTATCGTTAACTACATAAGGGTGTAGCTGAATGCTTTGGTAGCCTAGCTTGTTGATATAGTAGTAGCCTGCGTCCTCATCTTCAATCAGAAAATCGACGCGGTTTTTAGCCACCATTTCTATTCGCCGGTCTAAGCTCGCGATTTCAAACAAACGCCTGTCGTACCAATCGATTTTTTTTATTTGTTTCACTTCCTCACCGTAGTAGGCTCCAGGATTGGCCGTGAATGTATAGCCTGCAGAAAACAACTCGATTAAGTTGCTATCGAGATCTATTTCCTTGTTAGCGAACAAGCGCATTTTTTCACGCCGATATGGCGAGGAGAAGTAAGCGATTTTTGCTCTATCGACGCTAAAACTTGCGGATGGCAGGACATCAATTAAGCCCTTTTCAAGCTCAGTGATCCCACGAGCCGATGAAGGAAGCTGAATGAACTCGATACAAAACCCGGCGCGTTCAAAAACTGCTCTCGTGATATCTACGTCTATGCCGTAAGGACGAGTGCCATACATAACAAAAGGCGGCCAGCTAGAGCCAATGCCGATTTTTAGGGATGACTTATTCGCGCAGTCGGACGCGTAGCTTTTTGGAAAAACTAAAACGAATAATAAAACGGATAGACGAATAAGCACTGCCAGAACTTATGACTCTTTTATGAAGTTCATTATGTCATTATGAAAGACCAAGCAGAAAAAGAAAGAAGAAATTGGTGATAAAAGTCAGATAATGGGTAACTTTATGTTTATGTGAATAAAAAATGAGCTTGACTGGCAAGCTCATTAATTGGGGATGGTTAGATTAGTTAGTTACTGCCTTCCATACATCAGCGGTTCCAGGTTCTTCACCTTGAGTCCACCATTTTGCTTCAAAGACATTGCCGTTATGAATTACTCGGTCGCCACCGACATATACTGTAGAGCGATCCCAAGTCGGGTATTGGGCGCCACCGTCTTTAATCGTAACATTAAATGTTGTATCAACAGCGTTCACCCCGTCTGATACGGTAACAGTTACTGGGACGGTTGTGTCGGCAGTGACATTTGCAGCAGTAATAGTCGCTGAGCTACCATTTGCTACTACGCTCAGCTCGGCTGGTGCACTCCAGCTATAGCTAAGCGCTGCGCCTTCAGGGTCAGTTGCTGACACATTGACAGTAGCCGAGGCCCCTTCATTAACCGAAATATCTGAAACCGGTGTAACGACAGGCGCTGCATTTGCACCTTCTGGGTTTACAACAACAACGATTGTTTTGGTTGTTGATAACGCGCCGTCATCGACCGTTACAGTCAAGTCGTAGCTTGTCTGTTGATTGACTGAAGGAGCGGTTACAGCGACAGCTGCGGTGTTGTTAGCAGATAAAGCCAAACCAGGCGCAGCAACCCATGAATAGGTTAATGGATCATTGTCTAAATCGCTTGCTTGCGCATCGACATTCACAACCTGACCTGAGGTCACATTGATTGGTCCAGAAACTCCGATAGAAGGGGCACGATTAGGGATCTCACCTGCTGTAAGGCCATCATACATTGCATTTAGAATGTCGCCATTATCAGCGTCAATTTCCCAACCAAATAAACCAGCCAGTTGATGAGTGTTTGCATACTGACCTTTTGCGATAACGCTGCGTGGGCTATCGTAAGTGATGAGTTTACCGTTACTTCTGTTCCAAACATATGCTGCTTGTGCTTGCTCATCGTAGCCTACTTCATAACCATTAACACCTGAACCACCTTGGCCTACAGCGTTTGCTGCAATAGCCTTGTAATCCATAATGCCAGGCTCCCAAACGCCTTCACTTGTAGAACCAGTCAACGGGCCATTGCCCGGCGCCGTCATCGGATTACCTGGGATTGTGGCATTTGCATCTAGCACTCCTTCCCAGCCGCGGCCGTACATTGCAACGCCCATAACGAGCTTAGAGGGCTGCACACCTTGTTGAAGTAACAATTGAATTGCATGGTCGCCAGTATATGCCGGGCCTTTACGTGGCACTCCATTGTCGTCAACGCCTGTACCGTTACATTCGTCTGTGCTGAGATGAGAGCCACAGTAGATACCGGTTTGATGACCCGTTTCATTGTTCCAAGCGCCATAGAAGTCATAGGTCATCGCAAAGATATAATCCATATACTGCTGAGCAGCTTGGTAATCTACATCTTCAATCTTGTCATAACCTGCACCAATTGCAGAAGTGAGTTCATATTGGCGTCCGGTTTCAGCTTCTAACTCATCTAGCATTGCACGCAGCTCTTGCATTAGCGCCACATAGGCTGGACCGTCGTTAATTGGGTCGCCTAAGTCTGGGTTTGGACCATCACCACCCGGGAATTCCCAGTCGATATCTACACCGTCATAAAACTTCCACGTTTTAAGGAATTGTTTTACAGACGCGACGAAAGTGTCGCGGTTTGCTTTATTTGTAAAGCCATGGAATGGATCAGATAGCGTCCAACCACCCACTGAAGGCAGAATTTTAAGGTCTGGATAACGTTGTTTTAGCGCCATTAATTGAGAATATACACCGCGAATAGGATCTTTTGCATCCACCCCTGGCATAGACTTTTGCACTGCAGCCCAAGGGTCGTGAATGACGACTTCATAATCTTGAGAGTCAGCACATGCAGTTTGAAGCGCTCTCCAACTATTGCCATTTTCGATGGATTTTAGCGACTCGTTAGGTCCGCAAATCGGAATAAAGCCATATAAAATGTGCGATAGGTTATGAGCGGGGATCTTAGTTACGTCGTAATTACGGCCATATATGCCCCATTCAACGAAATATGCACCCGTCACACGGCCTGGTATTGTACCGTTATTACGGTTGTTCGGATCTACATTCATAGGAAGTGGCGCTAGATGTGCACCGTCAGTGTCGGCAATGACGATTTCTTTCCCTGCGCTTCTTGCACATACAGTACCTTCACACAGTTCTAAATAAAGCTGATGGCGACCCGATTTAGTGTAGGGGAATTGTACTACTCCGCTTTTAGTACCAGCTGCAAGCGTACCTTGGTTTACGAGTAGATCATCAAAATATACTTTATAGTTATCACCGCCAGAGCCACTCCAAGCATTCCATTTGATGCTAATATCGACAACATCTTTGGCTTTTACCAATTGCTTGTAAGAGCCAAGCCCATCGACGTTAACTTCAACGAACGAATACTGTTGTGGCTGCCAATCTAATGTTGGTGTAGAAGGGGCTGCAAGTGCCCCGCCACTCAGTAAGGCAAGTCCTATATAGCTGGTTATTTTATTAAGTTTCATATCTTCAACCTTATTGTAGTTACATGTTGTACCCAATTAATTTGGGTTTTCTTTAAATTGCTTTCCAAACATCGGATGCGCCGGGCTCTTCTCCCTGCGTCCACCACTTGGCTTCATACACTTTCTGTTGATGCGTTACTCTGTCGCCTGCGACATAGGTAGTTGTACTATTCCAAGCTGGGTATTGGTTATTGGTGCTATCTTGAACGGTAATTGAGAAACTTACGGTCGTGCTTGCTTTGCCATCGGTGACATTAAGTTCAGCCTGAAAGGTTTGATCAGCCGTCACTTCAGGTGTTGAGATGGAAATCGTGTCACCTTCGCCACTAAAGCTAAGCGGTGCAGGAATACTCCAAATGAATGTCAGTGGGTCATTTTGGTCGTCAAACGCATGAGCATGCACTGTCGCTTGGCTATTTTCTGCGATGCTTTGGTTAGAAATTGGATTCACCGTAGGAGCGGTGTTGTCACCCCCTTTTACAACGCTAAGATTGCTGGTGTAAGCGGCATGTGGCAAAAATACTTCGTTTGCTAATAAGGCGTTTGCATCAAACGCAATTGAACCATCCGGTTGCTTAACACCAATGTTGACCTTATTTCCGTAATTGCTATTAAGATAAAGAGCCAACTCAGCTTGCCATGTTGATGCATTAGTGGAGGTTACATTCAAGTTATGGCTAATTAATTCATTCCCAGATTGGTCAAACGTCCTAAACCACACGCTATCACCGGCTTTAGCATCTTGCCCTTGCTTTAAGAAATAGCCGCTGCTCACCCATTCTGGTGGCGTGCCTGTTGAGGTTATTGTGATATCAGAGCAATTGTAAAATCCCTCTCCTGCGACATCAAACCGCTGCCAACGGGTATATAAAACTGCATCGCCCTCACGGCCTTGCGGTATATCTATTTCCATTTTATAGAAGCGTTTACCTTCTGGATCCACAACGAAATCAATATTGCCAAATTCATTAATAAGCTCTAAATCATTCCAAGTCAGAGGAGATGTATCGCCATCGTAGTTTGGCTTTGACAGGAAAAACTGCCAAAAACTGGGATTATGAGGTGTTGTCGCCCTAAAGCTAATGGCAAGTTTATTTTGAGCGTTTGGCTCTACAACTGTACGCTGCCAGTGTGGTGAGACAACACTCATGCCACTTTTGTTTGGGTCACCAGCTGAGCAAAGCGTACCATTGGGGATATTCGCTTTTACTGCCTCTAGGTTATTGTAGTCAGCGGTATTGGTCGAAAATTCATGCTCTTGCACAAACTGAAAATGGCCTGAGTCTAGAAAAGCTGCTCGACACGCTAAATTTGGGATATTTGAGCCATCATCCGGCCACCAATAACCTCCTTGCGCTTGGCAGATCGCTTGTCTTGCTTTGGGAAAGTCCATAAAACCATGAGCTGAAACTGCGCTTGAAAGCAAAACTGAGGTTGCGCCCAAAAGACCAAGCGCATATTTACGGTGTAAACTATTCATGCTTATTCGCCTTTTATAAAGGGGAGCAAAGCTCCCCATTTATTATCTACAAGTTGCAAACCTTGGTATAGTCGCTGCTGACTGATGGTTGCTTATTGCTCCACCATTTCGCTTCATACACCGCGTTTCCTTCAACAATTAAATCACCTTGAGCTGCATGTGTGCCCTGTGGCAAGTTCGGGTAAACCACAATTTGACTGATAGGTGTACCTTTACAGCTAGTTACCGGATCTGTAGGCCCTGTACCAGGTGTTGCGATTGGTAGGTCGTTATATTCACTGGTAAATGCATAGCGATTACCGTCTTTCTCAACCACAAAGTTAACAGGACCAGAAATCGGCATGTAGTACATGACTTGGGCATTGATGGTTTCGCCAGGAGCAAAAGACTTAGGCGTTCCACCCCACTCGTTCACAAGCGTGATTGAGAATCGGTGGAATTCGTTTTCGAAGCCGCCAATATTATTTCCCGCAGCATTTGAGCCATTTACGTCAACTGCCATGCCAAGTTTTTCTTGCGCATTCCAGTTAGATTTGAAAATGGCCGAAGTCGCAACAGGAACATCAAATGAAATTTTCGCGCCACTCAAATCTATCGCTGAGTTATTGGTAAAGGCAAAAGTTGGTGCTATTGGATAGTTAGCATCTCCAGCTGGAAAATCTTTGGCAACAAACGTAACATCAACTGCTGAAGCTGGTTTTACGAAGGTTTTATTTCCTTGTTTAACCGAGTATGGTGTGCCACTTTGGTTAAACTTGTTGTAGGCTAAGCTTGTTAGCGATGAACCCATGAAATATTCATTCTTGCTCACATCATAATCGAAATCGCCTGCAAGCTCCCAGAACATGATACCGCCTAGTTCTTGGTTGATGACATAGTCGACTTTGGCGGCCATTGACTCTTCATCTTCTATGGATAGGAACACATTCTTAGTGGCATTCCAAAGCCAAGGAGCAACCGCTACCGAATCATAATGGCGGGCATAGGTACCGCTGATCTGATGCGCTGGGTTGTTAACTGGGTCTAGTCCATAATCACCTAGGTAACTACCTAATACGCCATTTTGAAGGTTTTTAACATGCCAAAGCGGGTTAGAGCCTGCTGGTACTTCTAGGCCAACATCGTTCTTGTCATGCCATAAGTTATCTATGCCTACGGCACCATTACCGCATTTATTCTTTTCACCGCTGCCAGTTCCTGGAGGACAATCTGCCTGGTTAGGTAATGCAGCCTGCCCCCAAAGGCCATTTGTACCGCCTGTTACATCTCTAAAACCGCGAGTATAATAAGGAATACCAATGTTGATGCGTCCTGCGGAGACCGAGCCTCTGAAGTATTTGACCGCCCAATCGGTATTGAGGTAACCAATTCCTTCAAACTCTTTGGTGCCATATACATTCCATTGTTTAAGCTCTGAATCTTCGCCAGTGTCGAATAGCGATGCGTTATGACCAACGTGCTGGTTCCACGCTCCGTGTAAGTCATAAGACATGATATTGACGTAATCTAGATACTTGGTGACCTGGAATGTCTCCATACCACGTAGAAGGTAACCAGAAGATGGTGATGCAATCGTCAATAGATAGTGTGTATTGTCTTGTTGGCCAGCTTGGTCTAATGCTTCTCTTAGCTTTTTCATCAACACTTGATAAGAAGCATTCAATGCTGCTCGACGCGGGTTTGATATCGCAAAATCATCCGGGTGACCAGAGTCATTCATAGAAGATGGATATTCATAGTCGATATCGACACCATCAAAGTTGTATTTACGGATAAATTCAACTGAACTTGCTACAAACGCATCAATACCAGCGTGATTCACGCTGCCATCTGCATTGGTCGTCATCGTATAGAAGCCACCGCTGGCAACTCGCTTACCTGTTTCGTCAAAGTAGCCACCAGTTTCTGCCCAACCGCCGACTGAGATCAAGGTTTTAACATCAGGATGCTGTTTCTTAAATTTGTTCAGCAAGTTAAAGTGACCGGTATAAGGAAGAGACGGATCCATCTCTGCACCAGCAACCCCAGGCCAAGTCATGTTCGTCGCTGCATTGTTAGGAGCTGTTGGATTGCCTATTGACACCTTGTTATTGGCATCAACGTGCGCGAAAGCGTAATTGATGTGGGTGATCTTATCCCAAGGAATATCATCAACTAGATAGCTCGGTTGACCATTCTTACCCGTTCTCCAACTAGTAAAGTAACCGATGACGCGTCTAGGGTGATCAGTGCCCATTTTCTCGCGGCCATTCTCGTCGTAAATATCACAGTAGTTAGGCGATGTGTTAGGGGTCTGATATAGGCCATGTGGAACACAGTTGTTTACAACTGGTGGTGTTTCAACCACATTTGCGTTGAGTATGCTCTCTGCTGTCGCACCGGTATTGTCTTCAACAATAAGTTTTAAAGTTACGGCGCCCAGTTGCGTTGGTGTCCAAGTATGCTGAGCTGGTGCTGTTGCACTTTCAAATGCGACTTGGTCGTTAATAAGCAGTGTTAGTTTTGCTATTGAGCCGTCGGGATCTGAACCATCAAGAACGATGTCTACAGGCTGATTAATAACCAGATTATTACCTCCGCCTAACGAAAGGTTTGCTGTAGGTAACTGATTTCCAGCCGTATTAACGATAATATTGGTTATTAATGTGTTGGATACAGCCTGCTTGTCATCTGTTGCAACTACTGAAATTGCGTGTGTTCCAGCGGTTGCTGACCAGTTAAATGAAAAATTATCACCTGTCGCTGTGGTATCAATACCAACTGACGTGCCATCTACAAAAAACTCTACCTGCGCTACTTGGCCATCACTATCTGTTGCATTTACAGAAATGGCAACGCTGTCATTTTCTTTAAAAGCGCTGCCATCAGCTGGCAGTAAGCTCTGTACTGTGGGTGGTGTGTTTGTGACAACGCTGTCACAGTCCCCCAATTTTTTCCAATCATCCCACTGACCCGAATGGGTAACCGGATCAGCCTGAGTCCACCATTTCGCTTCAAAAGCTTGTTGCGATTTTTGTACTTGAGCACCACCATTGTATGCCGAATTTTGTGACCATTCAGGTAAGCCATCACAATTATAAGCATATGAGTTAGCGCAGAAAATGGCTCCGAGGATCGAAGCCATTTGCGATAATTTAAGGGTCTTTACATGTTGTTTCATAGTTTGGTTCTCCAACCATTTATTGTATTTGGTTAACAATAACAACATAAACCTAACACATAAAATCAATATGGCAACAACATTTTTCTCCAGCCGATAACGTTAACGTAAGCGTAAATTGAACCGTGTTTTTCATCAAAATGTAACACTAAATGATTGATTCATATGCTTAGTTTTGGTTCGCTGACACATGGAAATGAAACTGTAATTATTTAATATTAAGCGATAGTTGCTAGCCACATCTCTAAATTTATTACAGTTACCAGTTTGTTTCTTATGCATATATTAAAAAGTTATTAATCAGGTTTAAGGGTAATATTAGACTTAAGGCGTATTTTAACGGTTTCTTGTCGTGGCTTCCTTTTTGAACTAAGTTTAAATTAATTCATTTAGGAGATTGAACTTTGGAATTTGCTGAGCTATCAACGACTTCAAATGAAGCGATACGAGTGCTTTGTCTCGATGATGAGACGAATGTGATACGGTCATTAAATCGCTTATTTCGTCAAAATGGAATACACGCAGAGCTCTGTAGTGATCCACAGACGGCCTTGGCGCTTGTCCGAGACTCCTCCTTTGAAGTTGTTATTAGTGATATGCGGATGCCTGAAATGGATGGCGCCACATTTTTGCATGAAGTAAAGCGTATTTGCCCAGATACACAACGGATATTACTCACAGGATACTCTGATCTTGCTTCAACAATTAAAGCCATTAATGAAAGTGGGATCCATGCATATATTCAAAAGCCTTGGGATAACGATATACTCGTACATACTGTGAGAGAATGTTCAGAGAAATACAGGTTAAAAAGCGTCAATAAGAGACTAAATGAAGAGATAGTACAAAAAAATGCGCAACTCACAGAGTTAAATGAAAACCTTGAAGGACTTGTACAAAAACGCACTGTGCAGATCCGCAAAGTGTTAAGTCAACTAGAGCAAGCTAATCAAAAAGAACGTAAAGAACATCGGGCTACCGTCGAGTTACTTTATAATTTTCTGAATGCAAATCCATTTATCGATGGTAAAAAAGCGAAGAGCATAGCCAAATTATGTAAAATTATAGCTAAGAAGCTAGAGCTCTCTAGTGAATTAGCTGAAACGGCTATGATGTCAGGGTATTTAGCAGAAGTAGGTTTACTTGCTATGGACCCAGAAATTTATAAATCGCCACCCAGAAAACTAAGCGAAGCCCAAAAGAAAATTTATTATACGCATCCTTCCATTGCACAGCTTATGTTGATGCCAGCGCAGCACTTATCTGACGTATCCGAGGCGATTTATCATCAGTTTGAAAAATTTAATGGCCAAGGGATCCCAAAAGGTCTTAAAGGTAAAGAAATTCCTTTAGGCTCACAGATACTTGCAGTCGCCCGAGATTATTATGACAATTTATACTGCGCTAACGGTTCTGATAAAGAGAAAGCCGATTTAGCGTTAGATCTTATCCGAACCTATAGAGGGAATTTCTACTCCCCAGAAGTCGTTGATATTTTAGAGACAGCAGTGAGTAACAACGAGCTAGGCCAAGAGCAAGTCGGTTCGGTTGATATATTGACAACTGAAAAACTCAAGCCAGGCATGACATTAGGTTTAGCGCTTCACAGTAATCAAGGTATTTTATTGCTACCAAAAGGTCATACCTTTTCTGATAAGTCGATAGATAAACTTAAACAGCTGGAAACACAACGGCCAATCCCCTTTCGAATTATGGTCAAGCGATAATAATAGCTTACCGACTTATCGACTTATCGGCGACTGCACTATCGAATACTCGTTTGCTGGTGTTGTGTAGATGATAGTAAATATAGCTTTTAAGCCTTTAATTGGATCAATGTTATTGAGCGGTCAAATTATACTGGCTCGAGAATAACTGACTTGTATTCGCGCAACACGCCACAAAGAACACATCATACTATAAAGTCAATTAGCTTAGTTTATCTTCAGCTAAAACTATTAATAAAAAAAGCCCAGCAAACTGGGCTCGTTCAACTACTAAACTAATCTAGTAGTTTATTAAGTGCTTGAAGCGGGTGTTTTGGTTTTTCTCCACTAAAGCGTTTAACCTGACACCGACAAGAGAAGCCAGTCACTAATATTTCATCTTGAGCTGCGTTATCAATATGATGCTGCCATGAGGATTCGTAGAGCGCTTTTGAGTTTTCCTGATTTTG
Source organism: Pseudoalteromonas sp. OF5H-5 (assembly GCF_021530695.1). Taxonomy (NCBI): domain Bacteria; kingdom Pseudomonadati; phylum Pseudomonadota; class Gammaproteobacteria; order Alteromonadales; family Pseudoalteromonadaceae; genus Pseudoalteromonas; species Pseudoalteromonas sp. OF5H-5. The sequence continues at coordinate 128,355 of NZ_JAKGBF010000003.1, read as the reverse complement.
CGCTTCGTGGCCATAAGTTCCCGCCATGCCACAACATCCTGTATTAACCGCTTCTAAATTAGAGTTCAACTTATTAAAAATACCTTGCCAAACATTTTTAGATTCAGGCATCGCTGTTGTTTCTGTACAGTGACTTATCAATGTAAATTTTGATGGACTGATTGTCGCAGCCGTTGGGATATCGACTGTTGCAAGCCATTCATGCGCTAATTGTACCTTAAAGTCTCCCCTGCTCTCTTTGAGAATATCATTATATTCATCGCGATAGCACATCACCAAAGAGGCATCGAGCCCAACTAAAGGTCTGTTATACTCACTGACAGTATTTAAAAACTCTGCGGCAGTCTTCGCGGTCGATTTAAATTCCTTTAAAAAGCCTTTAACGTGTTGTGGCTTACCGTTCGGTTTGAATGGTAACACGAGCGGATAAAACCCAAGCTTTGATATAACTTGCACAAAGTCCGATACTAGTTCTGCTTCATAGAAACTAGTAAACGGGTCTTGAACAACAAATACCACGCTTTGTTGTTCTTCATCGCTTAACATTTCAAAACTGCGCTCTGAATAAAAGTGTTTGCTTGAAACTAATTTGCTAAGTTGCACCTTACTTAGCGATGGGGAGTCAATATACCCAATCAGCCGTTCAACAAAAAAGTTGGATATGCGATTACTTTGTAGAGCGTTAACTAAATTTGGAAACTTAGCCATGGTAGGCAGTGCTCGCTCAATATTCGCAACTAAGTAGTCTTTAAATGGACGATTGTAACGGCTGTAGTAAAAGTTTAAAAACTTAGCTCGAAACGTAGGAACATCCACTTTTATTGGGCAAGCCGTTGTGCATGCTTTACAGGCTAAACATTCATCCATTGATGCTTTAACTTCATGGGAAAAGTCATATTCGTTTTTCTTTCGGGTATTGAGAAAGCGCTCCCACCAAGTGGTATCATTTTCATGATTGATTAATTGCTTTTCTGCAGCAATCAAATCGACCCCTTTATTGCTTTGTAGTCGTAACCACTCTTTAAATAGCCCAGCGCGTCCTTTTGGAGAGTTTCTACGATCTTTGGTTACCTTGTACGATGGACACATTGGTGAGTTGTCATCATAGTTAAAGCAAAGTCCGTTACCATTACAATTGATTGGCGCTTCGTAGTTTACTTTTACTTCAGTTGGTATTGTACGGTCAAACCAAGCTCTTTTCTGTGCATCGACTGACACTAATTGATCGCTTGAACCCAGTGGTGTACAAATTTTTCCAGGATTTAGGCGATTGTTTTTATCAAACAAACTTTTAATTTTACGAAGTTCATTAAATAGTTGCTCACCGAAAAACTCGGGTCCATATTCACTTCGGTAACCTTTTCCATGCTCACCCCACATTAGTCCTCGGTATTTTGCAGTTAACGCTACGACTTTATCTGAGATCACACGTAGTAGTCTTTCCTGTTCGGGGTCGCACATATCAAGCGCAGGGCGCACGTGTAAAACACCGGCGTCAACATGACCAAACATGCCATAATCTAATTGGTAACTATCAAGCAACGCTCTAAACTCAATGATAAAATCAGCAAGGTTTTCAGGTGGAACGGCTGTATCTTCAGCAAAAGCTAGTGGCTTTTTACTACCTTTTGCGTTACCCAATAAGCCAACTGACTTTTTACGCATCGCATAGATCTTAAGGATATCTGCTTTATTATTGGTAAGTTGATAACCAATTACACCTGCTTCTTTATTCGCAATAAGCTGATCTAATCGTTGACATAAACTATCGACTTTAGACGAAATTTCATCTTCGGATTCACCATTAAATTCAACCATGTTAAGACCTTGCATCTCAACACCTGGTACATCTTGAATTAAGTCCGATACTAAATGCCAAATGATGTCCTCTTTGGCAAGACCTAGAACTTTACTATCTACGGTTTCGACTGATGTAGCATTAGCGGACACTAAGAAAGGGCTGTTTCTAAGCGCTGATTCAAATGAGTCATATTTGATATTGATTAGGGTTTTATATGGCTGAATTGGCGTTAAATTAAGCTTTGCTTCGGTTACAACACCAAGCGAACCTTCAGAGCCTGTAATAATTCGAGACAAATCAAAAGTAGTTAGTGAATCGTCGAATACATTTTCGAGGTCATAACCGGTTAAAAAACGGTTTAGTCTTGGAAATTTTTCTAGTATAAGTGCTCGATTGCTTCGACAGATCTCGATGACATTCGCATAAATGTGAGAAGTCTTTGAGTTTTGCTCAGCTAGTAGCTCGGCTTTATCGATCGCTAACTTCGAGGTATTTAGTTCTGTTCCATCCACTAAAAAGGTTTTAAGCCCAAGAACATGATCGCTTGTTTTGCCATAAACGAGTGAACCTTGGCCCGACGCATCAGTATTTACCATACCACCTATTGTTGCTCGGTTACTGGTGGAGAGATCTGGCGAAAAGAAATAGCCGTAAGGTCTTAGAAAGTCATTAAGCTGATCTTTGATCACACCCGCCTGAACTCGAACCCAGCCTTCTTGTTCATTGATCTCAAGAATTTCTCTCATGTGTCTCGAGAGGTCAATCACGATACCGGGCGTAAGTGATTGACCATTCGTACCAGTTCCTCCGCCTCTAGGGCCAAAGGTAAGAGACAAAAATGGGTCTTGTTGGGCGATTTCAAGTGCAAGTTGTACGTCTCGATTTGTTCTAGGAAATAATACTGCTTGAGGGATTTCCTGATAGATACTATTGTCGGTTGACGTAACAAGACGAGTTGCATAACTCGTATCAATGTCCCCACTAAAACCTGCATCAGTTAGTTTACTTTGATAGAGGTTGATAAGTTCGTTTGCAGAATCCTGCTGACTAATATTTGCGATCATGACGGTATATTTTACTTGCTTTGAATTAATTGTATCACGAAGGATTAATGATCAACTTGAGAATTTTATGGTTTGTTACAATTGGAAATAGTTTATTTCACCACATACCTTATACTCATATTGTATAGGAGGAAATAACATGAAAATTATTTACGACCTTGCTGGTATTGTGTTTTGTATTCTAGCATTGATCTTCTTTGTTGTGCCCGGTCCATCGGTTATCTTTTTACTTGCGGCCTTGGTGTGTTTCTCGATGAATCATGAAGGCGCAAAGAAGCACCTAAAAAATGTGCAGCGTCTGTTTAAGCTTGGCTGCGAAAAGTTAGATAGGACATTTCAGAAATGAAATGGCCCCAATGTGTTGCATTGGGGCCATTAAATTATTTAGTAAACTTTTCAGCTAGATAAAGCCAAGTTTCAAGTACTGTATCTGGGTTAAGTGAAACAGAGTCAATCCCCTCTTCAACTAACCAAGCAGCAAAATCTTCATGATCCGATGGACCTTGACCACAAATACCTACATATTTGCCTTTAGCTTTAGCAGTTTGAATTGCCATTGAAAGTAGTTTCTTGATAGCGGGATTTCGCTCATCAAACAGATGCGCAATCAGACCAGAATCGCGGTCCAGACCAAGTGTTAACTGGGTAAGGTCATTTGAACCTATCGAGAAACCGTCGAAATATTCTAAAAACTCTTCGGCTAGCAGGCAGTTTGATGGAAGTTCACACATCATAATGACTTTTAGACCATTCTCGCCACGTTTTAGACCATGAGCTTCAAGAATTTCAATAACTTGAGCAGCTTCTTCTAGGGTACGAACGAATGGGATCATGATTTCAACGTTGGTTAGATCCATCTCATTTCGAACACGTTTAATGGCTTCACACTCTAATGCAAAGCACTCTCTAAAGTCTTCAGAAATGTAACGAGATGCGCCGCGGAAACCAATCATTGGGTTTTCTTCTTCGGGCTCATACTGCTGACCGCCAACCAAGTTTGCATACTCATTTGACTTAAAGTCAGACATACGAACGATTACACGCTCTGGAGCAAATGCCGCACCTAGCGTAGAAATACCTTCAACTAGCTTGCTGATATAGAACTCTACTGGTGACTCATATCCTGCGATTAGCTCTTTAATTTCAGCCTGTAGCTCTGCATCTTGCTTATCAAAATGAAGTAGTGCTTTAGGGTGAATACCAATCATACGATTGATGATAAATTCAAGACGCGCAAGACCGATACCTGCATGTGGTAACTTCGCAAAATCAAACGCGCGATCTGGGTTACCTACGTTCATCATTATCTTCATCGGAATAGCTGGCATTGCATCGATGCGAGAAGAAATAACATCGAATTCAAGTTCACCTTTGTAGATATAACCTGTGTCGCCTTCAGCACATGAAACTGTTACCGTGTCGCCATTGGTGATCAAATCGGTTGCATTACCACATCCAACCACCGCTGGGATCCCCAGCTCACGTGCAATGATTGCAGCGTGACAAGTACGTCCACCACGATTAGTTACGATAGCAGAGGCACGCTTCATGATAGGTTCCCAATCAGGATCCGTCATATCAGTAACAAGTACATCGCCTTGCTTTACCGAATCCATTTGATCAATTGAAGACAGGACTTTAACTACGCCTGAGCCAATCTTATGACCGATTGCACGACCTTCAACAATAACTTCAGACTTTGATTTTAGCTGGAAGCGTTCCATTACGTTCGCATCTTCGTTTGAACGGACGGTTTCTGGACGGGCTTGAACGATATAAAGCTTACCGTCGTTACCATCTTTTGCCCATTCGATATCCATTGGACGACCGTAATGCTTTTCGATAATAACAGCTTGCTTTGCTAATTCTTCTACTTCTGCGTCTGTAATCGAGAATTGGTTAGATAGTGCTGAGTCTACATCAACAATCTCAACTTGCTTTCCGTGAGACTCATCACTTGAGTAGATCATTTGGATTGCTTTTGAGCCAATATTTCTCTTAAGAACAGCTGGTTTTGCTTTTGCAAGCGTTTGCTTATGAACATAAAATTCATCTGGGTTTACTGCGCCCTGAACTACCATCTCGCCCAAACCATAGCTAGAAGTAACGAAGACAACGTCTTCAAAGCCTGATTCGGTGTCGATTGAGAACATAACACCAGACGACGCTTTGTCTGAACGCACCATACGCTGAATACCAGCAGAAAGCGCCACGCCTCTGTGATCATAGCCTTGGTGTACACGATAAGAAATTGCACGGTCATTGAATAGCGAAGCAAAAACATGCTTGATAGCGACCATTACGGCATCAATGCCACGAACATTTAGGAAAGTTTCTTGTTGGCCAGCGAAGGAGGCGTCTGGCATATCTTCTGCTGTTGCTGATGAACGAACAGCAAAGGAGACATCTTGGCTTGCGTCACCGTGTAACTGGCTATATGCGTCACGGATTGCTTTATCTAATTCTGGTTGGAATGGTGTATCGATAACCCATTGTCTAATCTGGGCGCCGACTTTGGCTAATTCGTTGACATCGTCAACATCGAGAGTATCTAGGATTGAGTGGATTTTTTCATTGAGGCCTGATTGCTCAAGAAATTCATTAAACGCATCAGCAGTTGTTGCGAATCCACCAGGTACTTGTACACCAGCGTTAGCAAGGTTAGATATCATTTCACCTAGAGAAGCGTTTTTACCACCAACTCGAGGTACATCTTGCATACCCAACTCTTGATACCAGAGAACGTAGTCTTGCACGGAACTGTCTCCAAAACAAATTGTATTAAATGTGAGAGATTAATTGACCTTTCCACTTGGTCAAGGGCATTCTACAACGGTAAGGCAGTCTTCGTAAACCGCGATGGCTTATTTTCAACAATTTCTGAATGAATAATAGCAAAATGAGAACAGCATTTTATATTTCCGATGGTACCGCTATCACCTCTGAAGTGTTTGGTCACGCAACGCTTTCAATGTTCCCTGTAGAATTTAATCACCAAACGATACCATTTGTAGAAACAGTAAAAAAAGCAAATGAAATCAAAAAATTAATAGACTCGGTTGCTGAGACTTCAGGTGAAAAACCATTGGTGTTTTTTACATTCGTTAATCCAGAATTGTCCGATATTATTTTATCGTCGCAAGGGGTTTGTTACGACTTTTTATCTTATGCCAGCGAAATAGTAAAAAGAGAGCTAAAAGTTCAGCCGGTGCCAAAAATGCACCGCACGCATAGCATTCACGAATCTTCTTATGATTTTAGAATAGATGCAGTTAACTACGCACTTGCAAATGATGACGGCGCAAATATTAAAGATTATGACGAGGCAGACATCATATTGGTAGGTGTCAGCCGTAGCGGTAAAACACCGACAAGCTTATATTTAGCATTGCAATATGGGATAAAAGCCGCGAATTATCCGATGACAGAGGATGATTTAGAAAGTGGAAAACTACCCAAATGTCTGGATAAATACAAAGGTAAGCTCTTTGGCTTAACCATAGATCCCGAAAGACTAGCCGCAATAAGGCAAGAGAGAATGGCAAACTCCAAGTACGCATCAATCAGACAATGCCGTATCGAAGTCAAAGAAGTAGAGATGCTATTTAAAAAGAATAGAACGCCTTACTTAAACAGTACACGTTATTCCGTTGAGGAAATATCAGCAAAGATTATTTCTGAAACTGGGTTAAAGCGCCATAAATACTAAAAAGGCCGCAATGCGGCCCTTTGTTTGTTGTTTATACTGTTTTACGAGCGTCTTTTAGTAGATCAGCAACTAAAAATCCTAGCTCTAAAACTTGGTCTGCGTTTAGACGCGGATCACACTGGGTGCGGTAACGCTGAGATAAGTCTTCGTCTGATAGACCGTAGGCACCACCAACACACTCAGTGACGTGTTGCCCTGTCATTTCTAAGTGCACACCACCAGGATAGCTACCCTCAGCTTTATGCACTGCGAAGAACTGACTGATTTCTCTTAGGATATTGTTAAAGCTACGTGTCTTATATCCAGTCGTCGCTTTTTCAGTGTTTCCGTGCATCGGATCCGAAGTCCAAATAACTTTGCGGCCTTCTTCTTGAATTCTACGAACTAATTTAGGCAGTTTTTCTGGCAGCACATCTGCACCCATGCGTGTGATAAGTGTTAGACGACCAGGAATATTATCAGGGTTAAGCGCATCGACAAGTTTAATTAACTCATCTTCTTGCATCCCTGGGCCAACCTTTACGCCAATAGGGTTTTTAATACCACGGAAAAATTCGATATGAGCGTGATCTAATTGACGCGTACGTTCACCAATCCAAACAAAGTGAGCAGAACAATCGTACCAGTCCCCAGATAAGTGGTCTCGTCTAGTTAACGCTTCTTCATAACCTAACAATAGCGCTTCATGTGAGGTATAAAGCGGAGTTTCCTTCAGGCTTGGTGCTACTGTTGAATCAATGCCACAAACTTCCATAAACTCAAGCGCTTCTTGAATACGCTCCGCGAGCTGTTGAAACTTGTCTTTTAACGGATTCGCAGCTACGAAACTCATATTCCAGCGATTTACCTGATGCAGATCTGCTAGACCACCCTGCGCAAACGCGCGAAGTAGGTTAAGTGTTGCTGCTGACTGATGATATGCTTTCATCAATCTATCAGGATCTGGGATACGCGCTTCTTCCGTAAACTCAAAACTATTAACGATATCACCACGGTATGAAGGTAAAGAAACACCATCAATAGTCTCAAAATCTGAAGAACGGGGCTTAGCATACTGCCCTGCCATTCGAGCAATTTTTACTACCGGGCATTTACCGCCATATGTTAATACGACAGCCATTTGCAAAAGTGTCTTGAACGTATCACGAATATTAGCTGCACTAAAATCTGAAAACGATTCTGCGCAATCACCACCTTGCAATATAAAAGCTTTACCTTCGCAAACATCTGCAAGGCTTTTATACAAGCTTCGCGTCTCTTCTGCAAAAACGAGCGGCGGTGCTGAATTTAGTTCTTTTTCAACTGATTTTAACTTCTCTGAATTTGGGTATTCAGGTTGCTGCAAGATAGGTTTATCTCTCCAGCTATTTGGGCTCCAATTAGCCATTGTATTTTCCTCATTCCAATATGTGTTACCACCATTGAACAGTACCCCAAGCCCCCTTATTCATCAAGGAAAAACTTTAGTTTGTTTTTATCAAAGAACACATCATACTATTGTTGGTTTAATAATATGATGCTTTAGCTAAAACTGTTCTAAAAATTAATCAAAGTATTGAACTTCTTGAGATATGGTGTATTTTTAATACATCTTTTCAGCTAGCAAAAAAAGCAGACCTAAAGTTGTCGACTATCAGACTTGGAAGATCTGATCTTTAAATCGCTATAATGAGTACTATCACTCATTTTAGAGTGAATTGAAGACTCTGGAACCTATACCAATATCAAATATAATCTTGTCGATGTCTTTTTTTTCACTTTGAGTGTCTTGATTAGAAGTCAATTCAAGAATTTGTGATCAAGCAGGACCCCACCTACCTCTTCAGAAAATCATCTTACAGAGCATTTATATACAAAGATGACACACTGACTTTAGCCTATTATTATGTTAAATTGATGTTTATTTAAGTTCAGACTAGTAATTGCTGTAGTGACTCGTCGTATTTTATGAGTAGGAAGGAAGCAAGAAAAAATGAGTCTATAGTGATTGCTATGAGTACTAATCACATGTGCTATATAGTATTTGGAAGTATTAACACGTATAGGTACTTCCAACAGCTAACTCCTCCAATGAGAACTCAATGCTGAAAAATTGGGGAGATTTCTCTTCAGTGATCTGAGTTATTAAAATAAATTTTCCTGATTAAGCTATCTTATTGAAACGGCGAGAACGCCGAACAATCTATCACTAGATAAAAACAAAACTCTACTGTCAAAAAGGTGATATTGATTACGTAGTACTACTGAGTTTACTCTTGCCCCTCATTCTTTTCTTGATATCTAACACAACGACTTTTATTCTTACAGTATCAAGGGGTAGTCACTTTGCCTAATATAATTGGGCATAAGGTTACTCGCTTAATAGCTATTTTCATTTCCAAAACTCTCGCTAGTTTCTGGCCAGTTAGTTTCAGAGATATTTTTCCATGAACAGTTAGCTAATCTAGCTTGACTCGTTCGCAAACAAGCTGTTCAGACGCTTGAAAAGATCTCTGTCTACTTTGCTCTTTGACGATCAGACCATGAATTCAGGTGTAAAAACTATATGATATTTAAATAATAAAAGCACAGGAGACGTGTCTTCTATCTACTCGTTTTTTCCGTTATTTTAACTTCGCTACAAATCGAGTACGGCATTGACATTAGTATTTATTCCGGTGAAGTTTGAATAATAGTAAGCAATCACTGAAGTAGCTGGTTTAGTTATTATAAAGTTAGTACTAGCATTGCAACTCCGAACTGTACATGTGCATGTAGCAAAAGAAACTTGTGCTATAACCGTCTTCGTGTTTTAGTCAGGTACGACTACAAAAGTGCGGATGTTACTCGAAGATTCATAGCCAAGAAAAAGAAGTGGTACGATTGTTCTCTTTGAAAGTGCAAAATTAAACTCAGTGTTCTACTCTACAATTTAGCCAATCCCTTTAAAGGATCCCAAATGATGCTTATTGCAAAGTGAGTACACACTTACTAACCATCTATCACCTTCCCTTTTCGGCCTAACTAGAATTTATTGAACCTTCATGCCTACGGAAAAGTGCTCGGTCGAAACAAAATAAGTGAACACTTACTATTGTTTTTCAACACTAAAATCTTGAACCAGAAGAAGACTCTGTCAGTATCAAAAGTTGACTTTAATTTATAAAAAAGAGTATTATCGCGAGGATAAAGGAACACATCATACAGTTTTTTCATAAATATAAAATCAGTGTTAAATTTAAAAATTAATCAAAAAGCTGACAAGTAGCCTTGTTGTTCTGAGTGGTTACTAGCCACTGCTTTTTAGCCTAATAGTATTGCCCATTAGAAACTCCCTTCAAAAGTGACAAAAATCTAATTTTATAGGAGAAATCCAAAAAAATTTGATATAATTTAGTCTATCGGAAAGGAACACATCATACAAAGTAAGATAAAACAATTTCAACTCTACAAAACTAATTAGCAATTTCATCAAGACGACATAGAATCACTTTCCTATTTTAAAATTCACTAGCAGATATTTTATTTCTCTAAAACCTAGACGCTCCAAATAAAAGCTTAATAAGTGAAGATAAATATGAGCTAACAGAATATTTCTGATATAATTTACATATATCTCAGGGAACACATCATACTTACAATATCAATAAAAGTATGCATCATCACAAAATACCCACAGCTAATTGATCAAATAACTAAGTTCTCAACAACGATCGACTAAAACGATACTTAGCTTAATTTAGCAAACGGCAAGTGATATGGTTAGTTTTTGTTCCATTAGATACTCATAATAAAATCGCTTAGCGAGATTTCATTATTTTTGATATAATTCGAGAGAGATAACAAGAACACATCATACAATGAATAAATTTAATATACGTTCAACTTTCGATATTCTTAATGAACACATTAACCAGCTATGCCATGAACTGACAGAAGCCGATATAAAAAAGGCAACATTTTATGAACTGCCTGATATCAAAAAACAAGATGAAGAAACCGCTCCAACAAATATAACTGTTAAAAAAATAGAAGGTGAAAAAGCACTCTCTAAATGTTTAGATGCTTATCGCGACCTCTACTTAAACGACCGAGAAAGCGGAAAGTTGTTGCAAAGGTTTCCTGGTCTTTTGTTAGTTAATGACCCTAAAGAAGTTATCAACTCTAGGGTGAATGCAGTGAATCTTGCCAAAGAAAATTTTAAAAATGCTATTCTGGAAATTTCTAACAATGATGCCAGATTCGAAGCTGTTCATAGTGCAGTTCCTAACTTAATGACTTTGGCTGCCTATCGAAAAATACATAGCGAATCCGAAGCTCCCTATTCCGTTCGATTTACCTGGATGAAAAAACATGCAACCAGAGTTTTGAGTAAAGAACTTGCTATGGAGATGTTGAATCGCTCTTCACTATATTCAAATCCGAGGATGATAGATCAGGAAAAGTGGCAACAGCTAGTAGAACAAGAAAAATATAGAGTTTCTAGTCTATCAGAAAATGCAAAGCTCAGAATTAGAAGGCCAACCAGAGTAACACCTGAGGTGAATGTGAGATATACAGCTCAAAATCGCTATCATGTAAGTGCCGCACTTCCATTTATACTCTTTAACCCGCATCCAGACACTAAACTTGGAGAGTTAAGTCATTTTACACAAAAAGATGATCATCCAAGAAAGCGAGAGTACAACTTTCTAGTCGATAGAATTTATTTAGAAAGATTTGAGTAATAGTAAGGTATAATTCATACGGAATCTAACGATAGCACGCAATTTAACATAATCTTGTTGAGTTAGTATAGTCCATACAAGTGCTAACTGACTTGTCCTCATTATAGTATGATGTGTTCTATCCATTTTAAAACTTATACCAATTAGCTTAATTAAGTGATCTCTTCTGAGGCGAAGAAAATCTTGTCGATAACACCATTACCGCATCCAGCTATCGCCAAGTTACATCCATATAGGCAAGGCGAAAATTTTTGCTATTTAGTTGTTCTAAATGAGAAATTTTTAACGCAGTTAGCATCAGATTTGCTCCTTCAAATTGAACAAGTATCAAGGCTAATTGGTATTATAAGACTATGATGAAATCGTTATCTTCACAGATTAAGTACTAAATTTCTTCAGGTTAAATTTTGATTTATCATTAAATTTTAAGCTCTGAAATAGCTTATCGACCACGGACTCTTATCTAGAAATCACTAATAAATCATCTACTGTTGGATAACAAATTTTTTCTATTTGATTGTTCTAAATAGGAAGATTTGAATTATTGATATACTTCTCCCCTCTTCCAAGGATTAGAGAATTAATTTGATCCGCTGATGTAGTTTCAAGATTTATTTATGTCAGTATTTTCCACCACAGAAAATTTTTAAGAAGGCTTTTAGCTCTTTAGACTGCATCGTTTTTAAGAATTAGGTAGTAATATATTTCGGTCAGAAGTACCTTCAGTAGCAATAGAAATCAGCTTTGATGCTAAAGTTCTTTGTCTTGGCTAGAAATACTATTCTAGCCAAGACAAAGAAATTTTATTTTTTAACGATTTCTTCTAATGTATCTTCATCAATTACTTCAACATTTTCAACGATCCGTTTTCCGCCTTGAATTTCGATACGTTTATGGTGTTTATTGAGAGCCAATATTTCATCACAGAACTGAGCTGATGGGTGCATTTCGTACACATAATCAACGATTTTCCCGGACTTTTCATCCTTAACATTTGAAATATTGTATTCGGATATCGCCCCTTTCTCGATCAAATCTTTCATTGTTGTGGTCATATCACGACGAAGTGCCTTCAATTTATTCTCTGTTATTTCATCATCAGAATAAATTGAACCATACTTTTCCATAATTGAAATTAGGCGAAAATGATAAGTTTTACCTGGAGCTGCGTAACGCCATAGATGATACAAACGTAGCATCATCCAACGAGACAAACCGCGTTTTAACTCTTGAGCACTGTTGAAATAATAGCCTTTATACTCCAAGTTATCGATCATGTTATGAACAAATGCATTTAAACATGCAACACATTTGATGTTCCCACCCTGCCCTTTTTTACCACTAAAGTGTAGCGACGACAGAAAGTTCATGTTTGATTCGTAAAATGAATCATCAATACTTGGGTTTTTAGTATCTGTAGCCGTATATTTGAACGAAAGTTTAGAACCTTGAAGAGCTTCCAAAGATTCCTTAATTTGCGGATAAGGCATTGATTGACCAACAGCTTTTAATTCTTGAGCAAGCTCGTTCATCGAAAAAATAACCGCGTATTGAATACCGGACTTAAAATTTATTTTAACAATCTTACCTTTAGAAGCTAGGCGGATCAGTGCGCGCTCAACTTTTTCTTCTCGGTCAGATGGCCAAACTAAAAACTCTTCGTCATCACCATCTCTTTTAGTACTAACAACAGCAGGGGTAATTTTTATCTCACCTTCGTATAGAATACCATCTACTTTTTCTGATATTTTTCTCGTTACGATTGTTTTTTTGGGCGCTTCTTCTAATGGTAATTTTTTATGTCCAGAACGAACAAAGCGTCCCCATAAATCGTAATGATTAAAGGTGTTAGAATAAGCTCTTAACCCATGGGCTGCATTTTCTAAAGATACTCGAACATCTTTATTGTCCGTAAACAACGCCAAACTTTCGTTATCGATTGCACTTTCTACACCATGGATCTGTCCACGAAGTGAATCGGGCAAATTGTCAACAGAGATGTTCACCTTCCGGCTCATTGTTTTACTTCCAAATTTTCATGACGTCTAATAACAACATATTCGACAGAAAAAGTTAATGATTAAAGTTAGTAAAAAAGTGATCCGAAGTAACTTTTTTTGTTGGGATCATTGTTTTACTAAGTATGGCTCATTTTCAGATCAAGTTTTTACTAACAAAGGTAAAATGAACGCTGAAAAACCTTTGTTTAAGGCATATTTAGCGGATTTACAACGGCAAATCCGACGCCCTTGTGGAAAACTAGGTCCTTAATTAGTAAAGATCTGATCTATGCTAGGTAGAGATCAGATCTATACATACCTTAAAGCACTTGATCTTATATCACCTGTGCATAACTGTTTGATCTTACTTGGTAAAAAATCGATCCCAACCACCACAACTGTGAGTAATTCTGTGTATAAGCTGTTTATATATAACTTTTTGAAATAGTAGTTAGTAAAATTTCGATCTGGGAGTTATAAGAGATCAGATCTTAACCTAGTAAAAAGTAGATCTATGAAAATTAAAAAAAGTCATGTAAAACAGTTGGATAGAATATAATTTCTTTGCCTTAGCCTTTAATACCTATATATCTAACCATATCTAAACTTTCTTATTTATACTTAGATGTAAATCAAAATTACAAATGTCTTTGTTTTTTTGTGTTTACAGCAAAATATATGGACATTATAATAATCGTTATCAAATAAAGGATAATGTGTATGTCTATAAATAACAATGCGCTATCAACGTACCGGCTGTTGAAAGCTACAGCAGAAGTAGCAGAACAATCACTTGCTGGTCGTATTCAACATTATAGAGCTCATCTTAAAACTGAAGAAAAAGAGCTTAGAACTTACACTCAAAAAGCTGCTGCAGATCTACTTGGTGTGAATAATAGAACACTCAAAAGACGTCATGACCAAGGTGACTTTGATACCATCAATATAAAGAAAGGCGCAAACGGTCATTATGCATACACATTAGCAAATATCTTTGCGATGGCAGATGTTCTGGGTGTAAATGCTGATCAACGAAAGCCTAGCGATAAATTACAAGTCATTGTGATTAATAGTTTGAAAGGCGGTTGTGGTAAAACAACAAGTTTGGTGAATATCGCAGCAGCTCTAGCTACAACTAATATTAAGCGCTATCGCATCGGGATCATTGATCTTGATCCGCAAGGATCATCATCAAGCTTTTTTCCATCTAATGATCATGAACCGATCACAGTTGGTGATCTGATGAGAGATTGCATCGAATTAGATGAAGGTGAAACATGGAAAGATCTTGTCTCTAATTCATTCCAAGAAACCCACATTCCAAATATTCGCGTATTACCTTCTGGTATGGATGACTTTTACTTTGAACACGAAACAGCAACAGAGTTAAAAGAAAGTTCCAGCTACGAAAAGACACGTCATTACCATAAGCTTAAAGAGAAGGTTATAGAGCCCGTACAAGACGAGTTTGATATTATCCTAGTAGATACCGCGCCTTCACTTAATTTTATGTTCTATAACGCATTGATGGCGTCTACGGCTATGTTAATACCTGTACATCCAGAGGCCGTAGACTTCGACGCTAATAATAAATATCTGAAACGTCTTGGTGAGATATACCATACCGTTGCTGCTCTTGGTCACGAAGGCTGGGACTTTATGCAATTTTTAGTCACTAACTATGTTAAAGGCAATCATTCTCAGCGCGATATCGTTAAAGATGTACGTAGTGCTTTTGGCCGTCAAGTAATGAGTTATCCAATCAATCACAGCTCTGCAATTACGGCGAGCTCTTCATCGTTTAACACTATTTTTGATCAAAAGACTTCTGATAGTTTAGCAAGTCGCGAAGCATTGCTAAAAGCGCAAGAAAATATCAAAGACGTGGTTGATGAATTAGAAATGCTGATCCGTTCAAATTGGCCTTCAACACAGTCTTCGCTAGCAGAATAAAAGGGTATTAATAATGGCTAGAAAACGTAAAAATGACACTCGAATAGATCCTTTTGCTACTGCGGTTGAAGGCAGTAGCCTCGACGATCTTTTAGATCAGGCGAAAGTAGGTGATGTGGTTACTATGCCTGCGCCAAGCGATCCGACAAAAACCATAGTACTGACCTGTGAAGTGGTACCGTTTAGCGAAATTGAGAGTAAAACCACAGTTTATGGGCAGAATCGCCGTGAGCAATCCCTATTAAGCGAAAAAGCGGTCGCAGATATATTACCTGCCATTAAAAAAGATAAACGTAATCTCCACCCTGCCCTATGTTGGCAGCACAATGGCAAACTTCACGTTTTATCGGGTTCTAGACGCCGTAAAGCCTGTATGCTGGCCGAAGCGGATTATGTGGTGTTGAGCTCGAAAGACTTTAGTGATGAAGATGCAAAAACATTAGCGGTATCTTCCGATCAATACATCGCCCCGAGCCTTTGGGAATTGGGTAAAGCCTATTTTGATACTAAGCATAACTTGATCAAACAAGGCCAAAAAGGATCGTATCGAGAAATCGCTGCCGTGGAAGGTGTTTCTCACACAGCTATCGCAGACGCGTTGAAAGCTTATGAAAGTATTCCGGTCGAAGTATTGCAGTTGTATCCAACGGCAAATCATTTAGGCCGTGAAGCAGCTAAAAAGCTCATCACAGCAAAACAAGAACAGCCTGAGCAGTTTTCAGAGCAAATTGCCGCACTAAAAGCGCAAGACTTTATGACAGAAGAGATGTCGGACGAGAAACGTGCTGTTCAGATCACTAAATTCTTGACCACATTCGGAAGTAGCGATTCACGTGTCGAATCCATGCTAGAGAACGACTACATTCGAGTACAGAGAAATCTAAAGAGTGGTGATGTTACCGTGAAAATAGATAATCGAGTATTGACTGATAAGCGTCTGGAACAATTGCAAAAGCTGCTAAGTAGTTATAATTAAGGTTCGTTCAAAAATTGCCGCGTTGGTTGAATTATCAAGCAACTCGGCGCTTTTTCTAGTCAGTTGACCTCCAACCAGTCCTTTTTTAGCGAATTTCTTACATTTCTCTCTTTAGCTCAAATCACTAATTTCATATACTGGCTTTTTATTTTAATTTTGACGTGCACTTAATGTCTTCGCAGTTATCTAAAGAGCAACTTTTCGCCTTATTTGAAGAAATCAAACAGGAGCAGGCTAATCAATTTCCTTTGTCTGAACGTTTTCTTCGTCAATACTTCAATTCAGCTTTACTTGCGAAAGCTAAGGAGTATTTGAAAGACGAGCAAGTCTGTTACCTTCAACACAGCGAAAACTTCGCGCAAATTGATGCACAGGTATTGGGAAATTACGGCAATACCTTCACCCAGCACATCAAAATAAACCAAACGCAAAGTAGCGTTTCGGTCGAAGCAAACTGCTCGTGTTCAAATAATCCTAAATGTCGGCACATTGCTGCGGTATTACTCAAACTTAAAATTGAACATTCTGGCGGCTTTGGTGAGGCTTATTTAGTTAATGACTGGTTTAACGAACTAGGGCAGTTGCAGCAAGTTGATAAAGCAGACGCAGAAAACGTCTTACTCTTCGTGTTAGAGCCTCGAGCAAACGAAATCCTTGTAAGTCCAAAGGTCTCGCCAAATAGGCCCGACGGTGTTTACCCCTTAGGCCGAGTGTTAACTGAGCAACAGCTCAATAGTCAAGTCGCTCCAGCTGGTCTATTAGAAAACGATTTTCGCTTATTTAGCTGGATCCGCTCGCAAAATACACCGGGTCATTTTGAGTTATTTGGCGTCTGGGGCTTTAATGCACTCACACAACTTGTGCATACCCATCGCTGTTTTTATCGTAACCAGCGCCAACCTTTGGAGCTAGGGCATAAGCAAACGCTTGATTTTTACTGGCATCAAGAAGGCAATGAATACCAACTTAAAAGCCGTCTAGCGAATGTTGAACACTGGCGCTTGATTAAAACCGAACCTCCGGTGTATCTAGATACTGAAAACTTGGTCGTTGGCAGAATTGAGTCAGAGCTTACCGCGCAGGAAATCGCCCATCTTCATACTATGCCTACCATCACGGCTGAAAAGCTAGAGCAGGTGATGGCGCGTTTCCAAGATATCTTTACGGATGATATCATTGCGCCTCCTGCTGGGTTTTCGCAGTTAGCGAGTAAGCAATCTAATGTTGCTAAGCTTATAAAACTAGATAGGCCAAATAAAATTCGCTTTGCAATTGAGCCGCTTGGAAAAGGCGCGACGAAAAAGCAATTAGCAAGGCTGGAGCAGGTACTCACTGGTCTCGGCTTTATCCATGAGGGCGACGAATTTTTATTACCAACTGAGGATGGCGTTGAAGTCCATTGGTTTAACAGGGAGATCAGGCCGCTTTTGCAGGGTAAACGTTGGATTGTTGACGAGCTGCCAAGCAATGGCCTCGTTGTTACACCAAAAGTGCTGTTAAGCCTTAAGAGAGATAAGCAACATCATGTGCTTGGAAAGGTGATGTTAGATGACAAGCCCGTTACGCTCAACTGGGATAAGCATCCGGTTCATGAGCTTAACAACCTCGCCCATGAATATCGCTACGTCGAAATTGGCGAGCAGTTCTATGCCATTAGCAAATCCATATTTGATGAATTGCTGGAGCTGAAATCTCGTTTTAGTTATTACCTTTCGAGCTCACAATTTAAATTTCCGTTGTCGTATGCCAAAAAGCTGTTTGAACTGACGCATATTCATGCTGACTCAGACGATCAAAAGCTACTTGAGTATCTCGCTGAGCTAGATAAACCGATAGAAAATCTTGACGTGATCCCTGCCAGCGAGGGACAGAGCTTCACCCTACGAGATTATCAAGCGCAAGGTGTTAACTGGCTTAAGTTCCTTAATCGTCACCAGTTAGGTGGCATTCTTGCCGATGATATGGGCCTTGGAAAAACGCTTCAGGTTATTGCTTACTTTATTTCTCAGCACAATACGCTAGTGACACAACCAAGTTTAATTGTCTGTCCGACGAGTTTAGTGGGGAACTGGCGTGACGAATTTAAACGTTTCGCACCGCATCTACCTCTCACTATTATTCATGGTTCCAATAGAGATGAAGCACTCACTAACTTGTCAGGTGCACGATTTATTCTAACGACGTATCCGCTACTTAAGCGCGATGTGGCGTATTATAAAGGACTAGATTTTGATTCCATCGTGTTGGATGAGGCGCAATATATTAAAAACGAAAGCGCACAAATCTCTAAATGCGTAAAGAGTCTATCCGCGCGTTTCAAACTTTGTTTAAGTGGCACACCAGTAGAGAATAATTTACTCGAACTTAAATCGCTGCTCGATTTTGTCATGCCTGATGTGTTGGGCACTAAGCAGCAGTTTAAGCAACACTTCCAGATCCCAATTGAAAAAGAACAAGATCGCCCTAGAGCTCGAGAACTCAGATCGCTGATCGCACCTTTTATTCTTCGTCGTACCAAAGCTGAGGTAGTGAAAGAGCTACCCAATAAGACAGAACTCATCAAAGAATTAGAGTTCTCTGATGAACAACATAAGCTATATCAAGGTGTTCAGCACCAAGTAGAAAGCAAATTGCTCAATCTATTTCAGGAGCAAGGCGTTGAAAGAAGCAAGCTGGCATTTCTCGATGCCTTGTTAAAGTTACGTCAGATCTGCTGTCACCCACAATTGGTTGATAAATCACTGACCGACCAACATGGCGCTAAATTTGAGTGGCTTGCACAACACCTGCCTGTGCTACTCAGTGAGGGCCGTAAGATAATTATCTTCAGCCAGTTTACCAGCGTGTTAGATCTCATTGCTGAGCAGTGTCAACAGCAACAGTTGAAATACACTATGCTGACAGGGCAGACCAGACAACGGGATAAAGCCATTGAGGCGTTTACTCAAGGCAAGTGCAATGTCTTTTTGATAAGCCTAAAAGCAGGGGGAACTGGTTTGAATTTGACTCAAGCAGATACGGTTATCCATTTCGACCCTTGGTGGAATCCTGCGGTAGAAAATCAAGCAACAGATCGCGCCTATCGTATCGGACAAGATAAGCCGGTGTTCGTGTACAAGTTGATTATGGCGAATTCTATCGAAGAGAAAGTGTTTAAGATGCAGCGCGATAAGCAAGCCCTTGTTGACGCCCTATTTGCAGACTCTGGAGTCAATCTTGGTCAGTTTGATGAGTCGCAAATGCTAGCGCTGATAAAAAATTAAAAATAATTTGGAACTAATCAACAAAGGTGAAGGTCTATGATAGTGCTTGTTGTGACATTGTTGAAACAGTAGGCATATGTTGATTTTCCCCCTTTGTTACTGATTGTAATAAGCCAGCTTAATTAAGTTGGCTTTTCTTTTTTCTGGCTCTAGGGCCTGTTTATCTTTCAAGTTTGTTTTTGCAGCAGTTTGACTGGTATTTATACAAGGCAGAGCCTGCGTAGCATAGTCATTCTATGTAAGTCTGGCGATAACATAGTAGAAATGCCAATCAAGCGCTGCCCTTTGGGTTCACCTGAGTGCGCTTTGTTCATTGTTGCTCAACTTTTGCCTAGATTACTAGGCGGCAAGTCGAGCGTCGCGATCAAAACACACTCAGAAGAACAAAAATCAAACAGCAAAGGTCAACAGGCCCTAAAACATCTTTCACTCCATTTTTATTCCATAATCTCGCGCTTTAATAACTACAACGGAGAAACGCCATAGACCAATTAGGATAACGTTATGCTTTGCTACGACGCGACAATTTCACACTTAAACTTTATTGAGACGCAATCAGAATCTGACTATGATCTACTTAATGAAGTTGCGAGTTCAGAAGACTTGTCTAGTATACTTACCATGTTACTGTTCGATGACACGCTTTCAGATAAGTTAAAGCGCCAAGTTAGACAACAATTGAAGAAGTTAAAAGCAAAGAGTAAATAAATCCTATGTCTACCTCATCAAGAATTTTGCTTGTCGAAGACGACCAAGATATTGCAGAGCAGGTGCTGTTGTTTTTTAGAGCATCCGGTTTTGAAATGTTTCATATTGCAGACGGTGCCGAAGTTGTACCTTGGGTAAAGTTAAATCAACCAGATGCAATCTTGATGGATATAATGTTGCCGAACCAAGATGGCGTAGAGTGTATGCGTCAAATTCGAGCATTTTCTGAAGTACCAATTGTGATGCTGACTGCCAAAGTGGCAGAAGCGGATCGTTTACAGGGCTTAGAAGTCGGCGCAGATGATTATGTATGTAAACCTTTTAGCGCCGCTGAGTTAGTGATGCGCATGAAAGCGATCTTACGTCGTTGTGTGAACACCAATGCGTATCAAAAGCCTATCGAAGTAAATCGGGAAGAATTAACGGTTAAACTGAATGGCAGTACATTAGGCTTAACCAAAGTTGAGTTTGACGTCTTTGCGCTTTTATATGACGCACCAAACCGTGTCTTTTCAAGACAGCAAATTCTTGATTATATTCAGCCTGATAACTTTGATATTTCGGATCGCGTAATCGACAGCCACATTAAAAATATCAGAAAGAAAATCAAAGGATTAGATTTATCTCCGAAAATTGTAGAGTCGGTATATGGCGCCGGATATCGCTACAATGGTCAACAGATCACTGAATGACTAAGTGATTGAAATTTATATCTAAGGTATTATCAAAGCAGAAGAACCGATGAGATCTCAATATGCTTTGGTCAATGCTCTCCAATACGCCTGCATGGTATAGTCTTGCGCTATTTGCAGGCGGTGCGGCTACCCTACTCCCCGTCGTTTGGGTTATGCGCAGCACTTTCAAGAATCAACTCAATAATCAACTCGCCTCCGAGCAAGCACTTAGGTCGCAACTAAGCCAAGCTGAGCAACTCGCTGAGCAATTAAGAGCGCAGCAACTACAAAGTCATGGCCAACAGCAGCAACTGCAAGCGAGATTAGCTGAGCGTCAACGGCAAGCCGCTGAATATCAGCAGCTGTGGCAGCGAGAGCTCGATGCCAAGGAAGAAATTCAAGTGCATGCTCATGGGCTAGAAGTTGAAATGGCCAATCTGCAAACCTTGCTGGAGCAAAAGCAACTGAGCTTTGAGCAGCAGCTCGCGCAGCTTGAGCAAGCGAAGGGCCAGCTGAAAGAAGAGTTTCACAATCTCGCGAATCAAATATTTGATGAGAAAAGCGAGCGCTTTAGTCATCAAAGCAAAGAAAAAATCCAGCAGTTGCTGCAGCCAGTACAGGGTGAATTAAAGGGCTTTAGAGATAAAATGGAAGCCATTCATAGTGAAGAGCTGAAGCAACGGGCGTCATTAAAAACCGAATTGCTGCACTTACAAGCCAACAATAAAGCCATGACCGAGCAAGCAGATCGTTTGACCACGGCGTTACAAGGGCAAAAGAAAGCACAAGGCAACTGGGGCGAACTCATGCTCGAAAATGTGCTAGATAGCGCTGGGCTACGTCCGGGTTACGACTATCAGCGAGAAGTCAACTTTAATACCGACGAAGGCAAGTTTCGCCCTGACGTCGTGGTTTACTTACCGCAATCTCGTCACCTGGTAATTGACGCTAAAACCTCATTGAATGCCTATACAAGGTATATTAATGCCACAACCGATAGTGAAGCGAATCAAGCCATTGTGGCACACACCGAAGCCATCACTGCACGGATCAAAGAGTTGGGTAGTAAATCTTATGAGCGCTTACCAGGTCTTAACTCCCCAGAGGTGGTCATCATGTTTATCCCTGTGGAATCTGCATTTGTTGAGGCGGTTAAGCATAAGCCAACGCTTTATCAGGACGCTTTACAAAACAATGTATTGGTGGCAACGCCAACAACGCTTTTAACCAGTCTTAATATCGTTAAACAGTTATGGCGTTTTGAAGAGCAAAGCAAGCATACCAGAGAGCTGGCGCTTCGAGCTGAGAAGTTTTATAACAAGCTCAATAGCTTCTTACATAGTATGGAAGGGGTGGGTAAGCAGCTTGATAAAGCAAAAGAGAGCTACGAGCGAGCATTTTCTCAGTTATATATGGGTAAAGGCAACTTAATTAAGCAAGCTTCTGAATTTAAAGAACTAGGCGTTGCCGTAGTCAAGGAGCTACCCGAAGAACTCGAAGAAAAAGCTAAACTTGAGCTCGAGCCGGTAAGTCAGCTTGGCAACCACGATAGCTCGAAATAACGCTTGAAATCCAAAAAAACAAAAAAGGCCCATTGGGCCTTTGAACGAAAGATAAAAGAATTTAACCTGAAATGATTAAGGTGTCTTGCACTTGGCATAGTCACTGTGGCGTGGCGTATCCGAATACAAGTGCATATAAAGCGCAAACTGGCTGACATCACGCCAAACATTGCTATTGGCCGGTGGGCATAGTGACTGCTCGATATAACCCTTCAGTGCCTGTCCCGTTAATGCTAATTTAGTCGGGATACGGATAAACACATTGATGTCATCTTTACTGGTTTTTAAATGTGAGAACTGCCAGCTTCCAACCATATACTGTTTGGTAAAGTAGCGGTTGATACGCATTTGGGATTCTTTACTAAGCTGCTGAGTGGGTGCCTCAGGCGTTTCGGTAACAAATGCCCATGCACTTATCAGTGAAATAATAGTGGCTAGTACAAAAGTCCAAATCACAGCTGGTGATAGTTTATTTTTTGGCTTTATTTGAAGTTGCTGCTGGTTCGCTCTAGATTCAACAATTTTCAACCATTCAGCATGTTTTAGCGTCCGTTGTGTCATTGGTACTCTCCGTTTCTGCATATTGGTATTTAAGCGCTTCAATGTGGAGTAAAGATGGAGTGAGTAAACATCAGACCAGTGCCCTTATGAGGTATAAGTTAGATCTAAAAATTCTTTATTGTCGATGAAAGAATAATTCTAAAATTCGCATCTTTTCTGATGAGAGTTGCTTAATCTTAGGGTGGTATTGAATTAGTAAGTACCAACATTTTAGTCTTAAGTCTAATGGGGGTCGTACCGAATTTGTGTTATTTACTTGGGTACCTATTCAGTCTTGATTTATCTTCATATCGACTAAATTAAGTAATAATCGGTCTTTTACAGACTCTGCGTTCAACATATTCACGGGACAAACTATGCAATTTATTAATAACAAGCTGGAAAACGCTGTTCGCAAGCCAATCTCGTTGGCTGTCGGTGCTGCGCTTCTTTCAACTATTTCAATTCATGCGCAAGCAGAAAGTAACAACACTGAAGCCAAAGAAAGTGTTGAAGTCATCGAAATCACTGGTACGCGAAGAAGTCTTCGTAGTATTGCCGAGAGCACGGTGCCGGTAGATGTGATTTCTTTAGAAGATATGCAAAGTACCGGTCAGCTGGAGCTGAGCCAAGTACTCACTACGCTCGTGCCAAGTTTTAACTTCCCAAATTCAACGCTGGCGGATGGTACGGATCACGCCCGTCCGGCAGTGCTTAGAGGTTTAGCACCGGATCACACCTTAGTGCTGGTTAATGGTAAGCGTCGTCATGCTGGCGCATTATTGAATTTAAATGGTACCGTTGGTCGTGGTTCAACGGCGGTTGATTTAAATACTATCCCAGCTGCCGCGATTAAGCGTATAGAAGTACTGCGTGATGGCGCTGCTGCTCAATACGGCTCAGATGCCATTGCTGGCGTTATTAATATTGTGCTTAAAGATGCCGAAGAAGGCGGCAGTATTAGTGTGACCTATGGTGAGCACGATACGCAGATGGCAGGTGTCCCTGACTTATTACAAACCCGTGCAAACGCTGCGGGCGATTTAGACTTTGTGCTTGGAGATGACCGCAAGCGTAATGATGGCAGTACTACAACAATTGGTGCCAACGTTGGTTTTGCTTTAGGTAATGAAGGTTTTATTAATCTGTCTGCCGAATATAGAGATAAAAAACCGACTAATCGTTCAGGCTTTGATCCAAGAGAGCAATATGCTCGTGATGAAAATGGTCAACTTGACTCAAGAGAGTTTTCATTTGATCGCTACAACCACCGTTTTGGTAAAGCTGAAGTGGAAGACTTTGCACTATTTTATAATGCGGGTTACAACCTAGATGCGGAAACCGAACTTTATTCATTTGGTAGCTACTCAACACGTGAAGGTAACTCCGGTGGTTTCTATCGTCGCGCAAATGACAGCCGCAACTTAACTGCGGTATACCCAGATGGTTTCTTGCCTCAAATCGTCAGCGATGTAGATGATTACTCTTTTGCGGTTGGTGTAAAAGGCACTCAAGGTGAGTGGGATTACGATATCAGTACAAACTATGGTGTGAATGACTTCGCTTTGGGTGTCGTAAATAGTTTGAATACTTCGATGGGGGTAACAAGTCCGACTGAGTTTAATAACGGCGCTTTAGTTTATTCGCAGTGGCTTGTGAATGCTGATGCTAAAACGGCATTGGATTTGGGCTTACCGGATGACGTATTTTTCACGATTGGTGCAGAATATCGCCGCGAAACCTATGAAATTGAAGTCGGTGAAGAAGCGTCTTACCTCACCGTGCTTGATGCAGAAGGCAATCCCGTTGCAGCTGGTGGTGCGCAGGTGCTCGCTGGTTTCTCACCAGCAAGTGCTGTCGATGAATCTCGTCATAACATCGCTTTATTCGCAGAGTTTGATACCTACTTAACGCAGGACTGGAATGTCGTCTTGGCGGGTCGTTTTGAAGATTACAGTGATTTTGGCAGCACTTTCACCAGTAAACTGGCATCGCGCTATGTGGTGTCGAATAACTTTTCACTACGTGGTGCAGTAAGCACAGGTTTTAGAGCGCCTTCATTGGCTCAAACGTCCTATAAATCAATTGCTACGGTATTTGAAAATGGCGTACCGAGTGAAGTTGGCCACTTCCCTGTTGATACGCCAGCTGCAAAAGCGCTGGGTGCTCGAGAGCTTGAACCTGAAGAGTCGGTCAATATGACGGCGGGCTTTGTCTACACACTAGACGCGTTCTCATTTACTGTGGATGCCTATCGAATTGACATCGACGATCGCATCGTCCTTTCTGAGAACTTGGGCGGTCCTGAGGTCATTAATATTTTGCAGCAAGCGGGTGAGCTTAATACGCAAAGTGTAAGGTACTTCACTAATGCTATCGACTCGCGCACTCAAGGTGTGGATATCGTAGCAACGTACAGTTTTGATCTTGCCGACTACGGTAATCTGCGTTTAAGTGCCGCGGTAAACATCAATGACACTGAAGTGACGCATGTAAAAGCAAACCCTGCTGAGCTTGAAGCCCTTGGTGACAGCTATGAGTACTTTGCTCGTCGTGAAATTGCACGATTTGAAGATGGAACACCAAAAGATAAGTGGAACTTAGCTGCAATTTGGCAATTTGGCGATTGGCAGACGACATTACGTGCCACACGCTATGGTGAAACGGTGGACTCTTCTAGCGCAGTAGAAGGCGATGAAGTATTAGACGCTAAATGGATCACTGATTTAGAAGTGGCTTATAACCTAGGTGACAACTGGAAGTTTGCTGTAGGCGCTAACAATTTATTTGATCAATATCCTCAAGATACTGTTAGTAATATTGGTTATACAACGTTTAACCAGATCTTCCCTTACTCTGCGTTCTCGGCATATAACACCGATGGTCGTTTTGTGTATGGCAATATCAGCTACCGTTTCTAAGCAAGCTCAGAAAGACAAAAGGCCAAGCATCTGCTTAGCCTTTTGTACTTTATGCTGGTACATCTACCGCGTGAGGTAAGTTTATCTGAATACACAAACCGCCATACTTCCCTGACTTCACTGTGATTTTTCCATTCATCGCTTCAATTAAGCTCTTACAAATAGATAAGCCAAGACCTGAGCCTCCTGTTGCACGACTTCTCGATGCCTCGACACGGTACAAGCGTTCAAACAGTTTGTTCTGCTCGGCCTCAGATACGCCTGGTGAGCTATCATCTACTTGTAGGAATAGTTCTTGTTTATTGACCACAGCTTTAAACCTTACCTTGCCGGGTTTATCTGTGTATAAACATGCATTCTTAGCAAGATTATCGATAACCCTATCTAGCTTTGGTTTATCAATGTAAATACTCATATCATCGACGTGAATGTCGGCGATAAATTGCAGCTGATTACTTGTTACTAATCTTTCAATATCGTACACATAGCTTTGGATAACCGTTTTCGCGCCATGCTGCTGGGGATGGATCACTAGCGCGTCATGATCTGCTTGAGACAATTGATATACGTTCGAGATCAATTCATTTAGCTGATTTATCTTGTTGTTGATCTTGGCATACGCAAGTGTGCTGTCATCAATAAGATTGTGTTCCATCGCTTCTATATGGAGTTTTAAGACACTGAGTGGCGTGCGTAACTCGTGGGAAATATCGGCCAGCATTTTATCTTTATGCTCAATATTCAATTGATACATTTTTGCTTTTAGCGCCGCATTTCTATGTTTGACAACAAAAAATCCGACTAGAAATAATCCAGCTAAAAAGGTCGAGATTGCAGTGATCACCCACATTTGTGTGGATAGCTTGGCGTTTTGTAAGTTAACCTCGGTTATGGCTTGTGCAGAGCGTGCTTGCTCCAGTTGTTGAGATTGAATAAGCGCGTCAATACTGGCTTTATAGGTACTTACTTGTTTTTCTAGTAATGTTTCATGAAGTTGAGTCTGTAGCTTTGAAGTCGACTTCATAAATTGAAAAGCTTGGGCGTATTCATGATGTGCAGCAAGCGTTATCGCTTTAAGGCGATGATATTTTTCGAGCAGCACCTCTGCCGTTTCTATTTCGGTTAGGGCGTCCAGCTTGGTGAGTAGTGTTTTTGCTTTGGCTAATTCTTTACGTTTTAGCCTAACTTCTAACTCCGTCAGGTAGGCGTAAAATTGTTGCAGTGTTGAACTGGTTTGAGTGGCATATTCAATGCCTGCAAGTGCATCCGACAGGGCATTGTCTAAGTCTGCCTTGGCTATATGGATCAATGCGGAGTTTCGATATGCCCTAGCGAGTGAAACCCTAGCATTGAGTTCTTTTAGAAATTCAATGGCCTCTTTTGTTTGCGCTAATGCTTCGTCCGTTTTACCGTTCTTAAACTTCAGCTCTCCCAAGCGAAGGGCCGTGCCTGCGACGTTGCGTAATTCTTTTGAAGCTTTATCTGCAACGAGAGCTTGTTGAAAGAAATACTCTGCATTTTCCTCATCCCCCATACGCACAGAAATATCACCGAGATTATAAAAGTTAGCCCCTTGTTTTTCGTACTGATCAGTTCCTTTTAGTAATTCATAGGCTTTTAAGTGATATTGCATAGATTGCGCAAGCAGATTTCTATGGTCGGC
The DNA here is from genome assembly GCF_021530695.1 of Pseudoalteromonas sp. OF5H-5. Lineage (NCBI taxonomy): Bacteria > Pseudomonadati > Pseudomonadota > Gammaproteobacteria > Alteromonadales > Pseudoalteromonadaceae > Pseudoalteromonas > Pseudoalteromonas sp. OF5H-5. The sequence continues at coordinate 100,815 of NZ_JAKGBF010000003.1, read as the reverse complement.
AACAACACCTAGATTATTATAGGTTTGCGCCACTAAATTTGATTTATCCATTGCCTCGGCTGAAGCGAGCGCTTTTAAGTAAAAAGACTCGGCCTGCTCAAGCTGGCTTAAGTTACGATAGTTAATGCCTATCTCTCTGTATAAATCATACTTGCGCGCTTCGGTAAGGAAAAACTGCTTTTCGATATAGCTAAGGGTAGATATTGATTTCTCATATAAGTCTTGCTTTCGATAAATCATGGCCTGCAAATAAATCGCTTGATATCGCGTTTCTTCTTCTTCACTGACGCTGGCCGTTTCAATTTTAACTAAGGCTTCGGTGTATTTGCCCGCCTTTTCTAAATCTTCTATTTCCTTGATAACTGTATTCCCGGCCTGGCAATGCATCGCTGTAAGCAGTGCTACTGCTTTTATTAAGTTCTTAATGGGGGTCATGTATCAACTTTAATGTACTGTAATCAGTTTTATAGTTTTACATGGAAAAGTGGGGTAAATATGGAAAGTGTAAAGGGGGTTTACAGCAGAATGAAGTGCTTATAAATCTGAGGTTAGTCATATTTTGATTTTTAGTCAAAATAAACTCAGAACAAAATTTTACTAAGTAAGTTAGTAAAAATGTGACCTGTCGCTGGTTTAGTTAGTAAAATTTTGGTTTGTGAAAGTGAAAAAAGTCACAAATGCGCTCTTTTTTGTCCGGATCTTAGATCTTTACTGTAAAGATCGGGATCGTTAGGTGTTGAGTTAATAAAATTCTGATCTCAAATAGGTCTAGGTTAGTAAAAATATGATCTGAATAACTGACGTTGGTAAACACGTGATCTCAGTGACCAGTAGCTAGTAAAAATCTGATCCACATAGATAAAAGGGCCTGACGGCCCTTGCTGATTAAGGAACTATATAAGTCGTTATCTAAATCCAATGTTTAGAACTGGTTCATGGTGTTGGCTTCACCGCCTGCTTTGAGTGCGTTCTCACCAGAGAAATACTCTTTGTGCGTGTCACCGATATTAGAGCCCGCCAAGTCTTGGTGTTTAACTGATGCTTGCTCGCGACGGATTTCTTGTCGTTGCACATCGCGTACATAGGCAAGCATACCCGCGTCACCAAAATAGCCTTCAGCCAGAATATCAGTGCTGAGCGCTGCTGTATGGTAAGTTGGCAGTGTAATAAGGTGATGGAAAATTCCCGCTTCTCTTGCCGAGTCACGCTGGAAGTTTTGCACCAGTAAATCGGCTTCGGTTGCCAACTCGGTTGCGTCTAACTCTGGCGCCATCAATACTTTTGCATCCGTGCTTGGATTTGGGTATGCCGATAAGTCTTTACCTTGCTCTTGCCATTGTTGGTATACCTGTTCACGGAATTTTAATGTCCAGTTGAACGATGGCGAGTTGTTGTACACAAGCTTAGCGTTAGGCACTTGTTCGCGAACTCGGTTAACTAGCTCGGCAATTTGCTCGATATTTGGCTTTTCGGTTTCAATCCACAATAGATCTGCGCCTGATTGAAGACTGGTTACACAGTCTAGTACCACACGATCTTTTTCTGTGCCTGCTCTGAACTGGTATAAACCGTTGTCTAAGCGAACTGGCTTTTGCAGTTCGCCACTCAATTTAATTGCCATCTCACCTTCTTGTAAGTCAGCGGCCGAGGTAACTGGCGTAGTGTCTAAATAGCTAGTGTATTGACTCGCAAGGTCGCCCTGCGCTTTTGATACTGGCACTTTTTGCGTCAAACTTGCACCCAATGAGTCAGTGCGTGCGACGATAACGCCATCTTCAACACCAAGCTCAAGGAAAGCATATCGTACAGCGTTAATCTTGGCTAAAAAGTCTTCATGAGGAACCGTTACTTTACCTGCTTGGTGGCCACACTGTTTTGCGTCCGATACTTGGTTTTCGATTTGAATTGCACAAGCACCCGCTTCAATCATTTGTTTAGCTAATAGGTAGGTTGCTTCTTCGTTACCAAAACCGGCATCAATATCAGCAATGATAGGCACGACATGGGTTTCGAAGTTATCGATTTTGCTAAGGATCTCTGTTGTATCTTGGCCTTTTGCTCTCGTTGCATCAAGATCTTTGTAGAGATGATCTAGCTCTCGCGCATCGGCTTGCTTGAGGAAAGTGTAGATCTCTTCAATCAAAGCTGGAACCGCTGTTTTTTCATGCATACTTTGGTCTGGTAGTGGGCCAAACTCTGAGCGCAGCGCAGCAACCATCCAGCCACTTAGGTAGACGTAAGAGCGTTTTGTGGTTTTATTGTGACGCTTTACTGCCATCATCATTTGTTGCGCGGTAAAACCGTGCCAACAACCAAGCGATTGCGTGTATTGGCTGCTATCTGCGTCGTACGCTGCCATGTCTTCACGCATCACTTTTGCCGTGTATTTTGCAATGTCCAAACCGGTTTTAAAACGGTTTTGTAGGTGCATACGGCTGGCATACTCAGGACTGATAGACTGCCAAGTTTTTCCTTGGCTTTGGCATAGACTAGAGAAATGATCTAACTGAGTTTGATACTGAGACATAATTAGCTTCCTTTGAACGGGTACTATAAATCAAATTAAATTCTGGTTGTTTGTTACACGAAACCAACTGGTGTGAGAGTGGTTGGCTGCGGGCTTAATTAAACACTAGGCCGATAAATTAGATTTTTTAAATTTATAGTTATTATTACGAGTATATTTTTTGTGAATGGGAAAAGGGGTTCGTTTTTCCAAAAATTGTTTTATGTTTGACCTATCCCGTTCAAAAAATGTTAATCAAGGACTCTCCATGAGCAAGTATGTCACTCATTCAGGCTTCCAAATTGCGATTCCACTGGCGCACTTTGTTGAGCAATCTCTACTTCCCGGTACGGGGATCGCGGTCAATCAATTTTGGCAAGGCGTAGCGGATATTTTTTCGGAACTTGGGAAGCAAAACCAAGCGTTACTCAACAAACGCGATACCCTGCAACAGCAAATTGACGATTACCATCTCTCTCATCCTGATTGGCAGTCGGCAGAATATCGGACATTTCTTGAATCTATCGGTTATTTGCAGCCTGAGCCTGAAGATTTTGCCATCGAAACCGAGCATGTGGAGCCTGAAATTGCGAGCGCAGCCGGTCCTCAGTTAGTGGTGCCTGTCAGTAACGCAAGGTTTGCGCTCAATGCGGCGAATGCGCGCTGGGGCTCTTTGTATGATGCGCTCTATGGAACGGATGTTCTTGGCGAAGAGGATGGTGCTGAGCGTACTCAAGCCTATAATCCGAACCGTGGGTTTAAAGTAATGGCTTATGCTAGGCAGTTTCTCGATAAAGCACTGCCGTTGGCTGAAGGTTCTCACATAGAAAGTACGAACTACGCGATTCTAGACGGCAATTTGGTGATTACACTCAACGACAGCACCCAAGTTGCACTGCAAAAGCCTGATCAGCTAGTGGGTTATCAGGGGGAGGCACAAAATCCAAGCGCGGTATTGTTGCGCCACCATGATCTGCATATTGAGATCCAAATTGATCCACACCACCCGATCGGACAGGCAGACAAAGCCGGGATCAAAGATGTCGTCCTTGAGGCTGCACTTACGACAATCATGGATTGTGAAGACTCAGTTGCGGCGGTGGATGCACACGACAAAGTATTGGTATACCAAAATTGGTTAGGCTTGATGAAAGGGAGCTTGAGTGAGACCTTCGAAAAGTCAGGTCAATCGCTGACTCGGACGCTAAATGCCGACCGAAGTTACGTAGATACACAAGGCCAGCGTATGACACTAAAAGGTCGCTCTATGATGTTTGTGCGCAATGTTGGCCACCTAATGACAACGCCAGCGATACTGGATGCAGAAGGAAACGAGCAGTTCGAAGGGATCTTAGATGCCATCATGACAAGCACGGCTGCGCTGCATGATTTACAAGGCAATAGTCCGTTTAAAAACTCGACGGCAGCAAGTATCAATATCGTGAAGCCAAAGATGCACGGGCCTGAAGAAGTCGCTTTCACTGATACCCTATTTAGCCGAGTTGAAGCGCTGCTCTCGCTACCCAAAAATACCATTAAAATGGGGATTATGGATGAAGAGCGCCGTACTTCGGTAAACTTAAAAGCGTGTATTGCTGCTGCTAAGCAGCGTGTAGTATTTATCAATACTGGCTTTTTGGATAGAACAGGCGATGAAATTCATACCTCAATGCTGGCGGGCCCTGTATTGCCCAAAGTGGCAATTAAAGGACAGTCTTGGATAGCGGCCTATGAAGATCAAAACGTGGATATTGGCCTTAAAACCGGTTTTAGGAAAAAGGCACAAATAGGCAAAGGAATGTGGCCAATGCCAGATAAAATGGCGCTGATGATGGAGCAAAAGCAAGGCCATCCTGAGTCCGGTGCTAATACTGCATGGGTGCCCTCTCCTACCGCAGCAACGCTCCATGCGATGCACTATCACTATGTAGATGTGTTTGCACGCCAACTTGAGATAAAAACACGTCAGCAAGCATCGCTCGATAACTTACTCACGCCCCCGCTGATGTTAGAAAACGATTTGTCTGCGGAGGATATTCAAGCCGAATTAGACAATAATGCGCAGGGCATTTTGGGCTACGTGGTGCGCTGGATAGAACAAGGCGTAGGTTGCTCAAAAGTGCCTGATATCAATCACGTTGGATTAATGGAAGACAGAGCAACGCTTAGGATCTCAAGCCAGCATATCGCTAACTGGTTATATCATGGCATTTGTAGCGAAGAGCAAGTGGAAAAAACTTTTAGGCGCATGGCGGCTGTAGTAGATGGTCAAAACGAAGGTGACAGCCTCTACCAACCAATGCTCAATGACCATAAACCGCTTAGTGAAAACCTTGCCTATAAAGCGGCGTTATCTTTGGTATTTGAAGGCCGAGTTCAACCCAATGGTTACACCGAGCCGCTACTTCACGCCTATCGACAAGCCTACAAATCGCAGGCTAATTAGCACCTTTTCATTTCGATGTCATTCAAATCAAGGCTGGTTAATCCAGCCTTTTTGGTTTTTCTGCTTGTGTCGAGGTAAACCTCGACCTACGTTGGATTTGTAGGTCGTGATTTATCACGACGAGCTTTTTCATCTGGATTGTTAAGGTGCTTGTCGAGATATGTGTTGAGATATGTGTCGAGGCAAGCCTCGACCTACGTTGGGTTTGTAGGTCGTGATTTATCACGACGAGCTGCTATTTATATCTCGCAGTTATAGGCTATATTTGCGACACGGTAATCAAAGGTACTCGTGTTGAAACACCGTTGAGTGCAATTTTGTGGATCATTTCATCTATGGTAGTGCAACAATCACTGAGAATGTAGACATTGTACTGCTCCGCCGATTTCGATAGCGCGGTATGGGTTACACAGTTTTGTGTCATCATGCCGCAGATATATAAAGTGTCGATACCTTTAGATTGGAGCAAATCATTTAAGGAGGTTTGCTCAAAGCTGTCGGCATAGGACTTTACGATATGGTGGCCGTTTTCTTGCGCTTGGCGTAGGCCATTATGAAGCTCGACACCGCTTGTGTCGGCATTGAAAAATGGTGCTTTTCCTTGCTCTGGATTAGCTATGTGCTGGACATAAATGACTTCCATGTTTTGCTCTGCTGCTTTTTTGATAGCAGTATTGATGTTTGCTAGTGTATTTTCGCTATTCCATAACGGGAAAAACCCTCCAAGAAAGTAGTCATTTTGAATGTCGATCACCAATAGTCCGCTGTTGTTCATTTCTTTTACCTCGTTGGTTAATTTGCAGAGGTATTGTGCTGGAGTTGTAACTTTGACTGGAGTGTCTAAAATGACATTTTTGAGTTCAAATTCGACAATGTAGATGAAACCAATCAAAGTGGCGATTTGTCACTATCCTCACGCGATGAAGTCGGCTGTGTATGGTCTAGAAGAGCTGTTTTTTCTAGCTGATAGAATTTGTATCGAAGAGTCACAGGATACCCGCTTTACAACACATGTTGTCACCTTTAGTAGTGCTGTAAAGGGGGATTACAATATTGTGTTATTGCCGCCGAGTGTTAGTTCTGATTATTACCTCAAACCTGAACCTCAATTACTTGCTTGGTTAACCGAGCAGCACCAACAAGGTGCAGTTATCGCCTCTGCCTGTGCGGGGGCTTTTATACTTGCGGCCTCGGGGCTAAGTCATCAGCGCTTACTTACCACGCATTGGGGGTTAACTGAGGCATTTAAACGGCACTTTCCTAACCAGCCTATTGATACACGAAAAATTTTAATCGATCACAATGATATTATGTCGGCTGGCGGTATGATGTCATGGCTTGATCTTGGATTAGAGCTAGTCAAAAAATATAGTGGTCACTTGGTCATGCGCAAGTTAGGCAAAACGCTTGTCGTAGATACGGCTCAGCGGGAGCAGAGCTACTATCATCAATTTCAGCCAAACTTTCAACATGGTGACGATGCTGTGCTGCGCGCTCAGCAATATATTAACACCCGTTATGGTCACAATATTTCAATTACAGAACTAGCTGATATCGCTCTACTTACGCAAAGAACCTTACAGCGACGTTTTGCTAAGGTGCTCGGACTCAATCCAAATCAATATCTGCAACGGTTTCGGGTGCAGAAAATGTGTGATTTATTAGAAAGCACGAGCAAGCCATTTGATTGGATTGCGCACCAGGTAGGATACGAGGATACGACAGCCTGCCGTAAGGTGTTTAATAAATGTATGGGCTTAACACCAAGCGAATTTCGAAAGCGTTTCTAGTTAACCTGAACCCGGGATAACAACTTGTTCTCTAGCAGCTGTTACCCCTTACTACTGCGTTAAATTTGCTTGCAATAGGCCAGCTATTGACGCACAAATTTGCCTTGTATTAAGAAATAACTTCTGGCTAGAGTGATATTACACTTTTGAGCTTAGGGATTTTAGTTTAATAACTAACTTCTTATCCCGAGTTCAGGTTGGTTATTTAAACTTTACTTAAAGTAAAAAATATTTGACTTGTTGTTGAGCAAAGTTTACGCTTTCAATGTAAAAAATACTTAACCTTGAGTAAAGTGAGGGTAACATGGAAAGCAACAATAAGATTAAAGCGTTTTTAGACTCGTTGAGTTTCCGTGACTTAACGATTGCGATAGAGTTTTTGGTAACAGGTTATATCTTGTATTTTTATTTAGGCGAAATAACAGCGGCTACAGAGCAGTTACGTCAAGATCCGAGTTGGGTATCAGGATTGTTGCTTAAGGTGATTGTTATTTCTATCGTGACATCTATTGCAGGTCAGCTGCTACTGAGCTTTGTTAGCGATAAAGATATGGATAAGCCGTTAGATGAGCGTGAAAAATTGATTGCGCTATCTGGATGCAAACCTGCCTACTGGGTGCTTCAGGTTGGTGTGTGTATCTCTATTTTCCAGTATTCTGCTGAAGCGCAAAATTGGTCGCAAGCGCTTCCTTTTGAACTACCATTTTCACCACTTCATATTTTAGTGATTGCATTTTTGCTGGCTGAATTGGTCGGTTATGGAACTCAGCTCGTCAAAGCTCGTTTGGGAGCTGTGTATGGCTGATTTACCAATAAAAAACAAAATCAGAATGCTACGTTTTATGAGCGGTGAAATGACACAAAAAGAGCTTGCTGAGCGAGTGGGTGTTACGAGACAAACGATTATGGCGATCGAGGCTGCAAAATACTCCCCTTCGCTTGAGGTAGCATTTAAGATAGCGCATGTATTTAATGTCTCTATTGAAGAGGTATTCGAATATCAGCCATGAAGTGCCAAAACAAGCGTGATGTAAAGGGGGTTTACGTCACGCTTTTTTGTTTCTGTGAGCACAGATACGCTTTTTGACTTAAATAGTTTAATAATTAGGCATTGTAATCTAGGCTTTAGGTAAATATATTGTTACTACTAAAGATAGTGCCTATGCAATGAACAGAGCCGTCATGTTATAAGGCCGATTGTCATAGACTTGCTCACGAGGTGTCATGGTTAAGCAGTACATATCAGTGAATAACTTGATTGGCATGGCTATATTGGTGTGGGGCTTGGTAATCCCCCCTGCCAGTGCAAGCGAATGCAGTAAAACGGTGAATATCGGCGTTGTTGCCGATTGGCCGCCATTAACTGTATTTGATGAGCTTGGACCTTGGGGCCTAGACGTAGACATTGCCGAAATGGTGTTCCAGCATGTTGCCGTGTGTACCACCTATATTCGCCTCCCTTCCAGCGCTCGCACTTTTGAAGAAATGTCAAAAGGAGTGATAGATGTCGCAGTAATGGTTAGCTACACTAAAGATAGAGAAGCATACGGAGATTTCTCTCTGCCCTACCGTTTTGAACGTATGCGATTATTTTCGTTATCACCTCCCACAGCGCTTGCCGATTTAGCTTCATTACTAAAGCAATCGAAAACCATAGGGTTGAGCATCGGATCTTACTATGGAGAGGAACTTGATAAGCTTAAACAAGATCCCCGCTATAAAGATCAATTTGTGAGTATTGCCAGTGCGCAACGGCGGGTTGAAATGCTAATGAAAGCGCGCGTTGATTTTATTGTGGATGATGTGATCACGGGGAACTATTTTATCAAAGAGCGAGGGCTTGACGCTGCGCAGGCTTGGCCTTACGTGGTACATGATAACCAAGTACACTTTTTGCTGCGTAAAAATGTTTTTAGTGCGAGGCTGAAAAGTAAAATTGATGAGGCGATCTTAGCGCTTAAACCTAAGATTGAATTGTTAGTAGCGAGTTATCAGTCAAACGCGTCTTTTGGGGTTTCCACTGTCTCAAATAGGTTTCCTAGTTACCAACCGTTACTGCTTTCAAATCTTGACTAGCAAGGATGTTTAGTCGTACTCAGTTCCATCATTTGGTTCGGTTTTGGTTGTTTTATAGCCAAACCAAACTTAATCAAATTGTCACATCAAAACGGTAAATTATCGCAAATACCTGCAAAATCTCAGATTTTTTAAAATTTTTAAGATTTTTTGTAATCCTTTAAAACCCCTTAGCTATCATGGGATTAACCTAGGTACAAACGTCAAAAATTTGGCTTTTTACAAAAAGTCAACCTTGAAGTCTCATCTTTATCACCCTAAGCTTTATTTTAATTGAACGGTCAATTAATAAAAAGCTATGCCAAAAGTCGGAATGGAACCTGTTCGTCGTCAGCAGCTAATTGACGCCACTTTAGAGTCAGTTGCCGAGTTAGGATTACAAGCAACCACTATTAATAGTATCAGTAAAAGAGCGGGTCTCTCATCGGGGATCATCAGCCACTATTTTGGTGGTAAACAAGGCTTGATCGAAGCAACCGTGCGCTATCTATTAAACAACTTGAAATACAGTTTGTTGGACAAAACCTGCGGTGGTTGTAGTGCCGAGCAGCGACTCATGTATATCGTAGAAGCTAACTTTGCCATGGTACAGCAGCAGTCAAATACGACGCGTACCTGGTTGAGTTTTTGGGCGCAATCTATGCACGATGATGAACTTCACCGACTACAGCGCGTTAACAGTCGCCGTCTGCAGAGTAACCTAGCGACTTCGTTTGCTGCTTTTATGCCGCGAGCACAGGCAAAAGAAGCGGCTGAGCTTGCCGCCGGTATGATTGACGGACTTTGGTTAAGAGCGGTGCTAAGCAAAGCTGACCATCATGCGTTTCATCACAGTGAAACGCTCGCAAAACGCTACATTCAATCACTTATTAAGCAGTTTGGAGGATAATGTGACAGTCCCTGTATATCAAAATTTTATTCATGGCCAGTTCTTGGCAAACCACTCAGGCGAAAAGTTTGCAGTAAAAAATCCAGCAACGGATGAAGTGATCTACGAGGTAGAGGTTGCCGATAGTCATGTTCAGCAAGCTGCGATTGAAAGTGCCAAAGCGGGCTTTGCATTATGGTCAGCGATGGCGCCAATTGAGCGTAGTCGTGTTTTACATAAAGCGGTATCTCTGCTGCGCGAGCGCAACGATGAGCTTGCCAAGATTGAGGTGTTAGATACAGGTAAACCTTGGCAAGAGGCGGAATGTGTAGACATTCAAACTGGCGCTGATGTGATTGAATATTTTGCAGGGTTGGCTCCCGCTCAAGTTGGCACTCAGCAGCCTGTGGGAGGGGACTTTTTCTATACTCGTAAAGAGCCCTTGGGGATTTGTGCAGGCATTGGCGCGTGGAATTATCCACTGCAAATTGCGTGTTGGAAATCAGGCCCTGCACTTGCCGCTGGTAACGCCCTCATTTTCAAGCCATCGGAAGAAACACCACTAGGCGCGATTAAGCTGGCCGAAATATTTATTGAAGCCGGTGTCCCTGCGGGCGTATTCAATGTGGTACAAGGTGCCGCTGAGGTGGGCCAATGGCTAACTACCAGCCCTGATATTGAAAAAGTATCGTTCACCGGTGAAGTGGGTACTGGCAAAAAAGTAATGCAAAGTGCGGCAAGCAATTTAAAAGAAGTGACGATGGAGCTAGGCGGCAAATCACCGCTTATCGTTTTTGAAGATGCTGATATCTCTCAAGCGATAAGTGCCGCGATGTTGGGCAACTTTTACACCCAAGGTGAAGTGTGTACCAACTGCACACGCGTATTTGTACAGCGTAAGGTTTACGACGCCTTTTTAGCTGAGTTAAAGCAGCGTACCGAACAAAATATCATCGCGGGCGATCCGCTCGATCCAAACGTAAATCTTGGCGCCCTAATCTCAAAGCAGCATCACACACTGGTGATGGATTACATTGAAAAAGGCAAAGCTGAAGGTGCAACCGTACTGACCGGTGGTGAGGCACTTAGTCCTGAAACCGCGCCAAACGGCTACTTTGTCGCACCGACCGTATTTATCGACTGTCATGATGACATGACCATAGTGAAAGAAGAGATCTTTGGCCCAGTGATGTCGGTATTGGTATTCGATGACGAGGAAGAAGTCATTCAACGTGCAAACAACACCCACTTAGGTTTGGCCGCGGGTGTATTTAGTAGAGATATTCAACGTGTACACCGTGTCATCCACCAGCTAGAAGCTGGCATTTGTTGGATCAATAGTTATGGCAACTCACCCGCTGAAATGCCCGTTGGAGGCTATAAGCAGTCGGGCATTGGCCGCGAAAATGGCATCGAGACGCTAGATCAATATACCCAGACTAAGTCTGTGTATATTGGTATGAGCGATATTGAAAGTCCATTTTAATCGAGGAGTATGATGACTGATTTTGATTATATTATCGTAGGTGCAGGCTCTGCAGGCTGTGTGCTTGCAAACCGCCTATCGGAAAATCCAGCGCACAAAGTGCTACTACTCGAAACTGGCGGTAGTGATAAGAGTATTTTTATTCAGATGCCAACTGCGCTATCTATTCCAATGAATACCGATAAATATGCTTGGCAGTTCCATACTGAGCCAGAGCCGCACTTAGACAATCGCGTTATGCATTGTCCTCGCGGCAAGGTACTTGGTGGTTCATCGTCAATCAATGGCATGGTGTACGTTCGAGGTCATGCTAAAGACTTTGACGAGTGGCAAGACAGTGGTGCTCAAGGTTGGGATTATCAGTCTTGTTTACCTTACTTCAAGCGCGCTGAATCTTGGTATTTAGGTGGCGACGAGTACCGTGGTGAGCAAGGTCCGCTTGGCACCAATAATGGTAATGAAATGGCAAACCCGCTCTATCGCGCCTTTATTAGCGCCGGTGAGCAAGCGGGTTATGCGTTTACTAAAGACTATAACGGTGAGCAGCAAGAAGGCTTTGGGCCAATGCATATGACCGTAAAAGGTGGTAAGCGTTGTTCATCAAGTCGCGCCTATTTAGATCCAATTAAACATCGCAGTAACCTCACCATAGTCACGGGTGCCTTGGTACAAAAAGTACTGTTAGATGGCAAAACCGCTACAGGCGTTGAATACAGTGTGAAAGGAAACCTGAAAAAAGCGAATGCAGCGAAGGAAGTGATCCTAAGTGCAGGTTCAATCGGTTCACCGCACTTATTACAATTATCTGGAATTGGCGATAAAGAAGCGTTGACTACCGCAGGCGTTGAAGTAAAACACCATTTACCCGGAGTGGGCAAAAACCTTCAAGATCACTTGGAGTTTTATTTCCAATACAAGTGTAAGCAGCCCATCACCTTGAATGGCAAGTTGGGGTTAATTTCTAAAGGCTTGATCGGTGCAAGATGGTTACTTGATAAGTCAGGTCTTGGCGCGACCAACCACTTTGAGTCTTGTGCTTTTATTCGTTCGAAAGCGGGCGTTGAGTGGCCAGATCTTCAGTACCACTTTTTACCTGCGGCGATTCGCTACGATGGAAAGAGTGCCTTTGATGGTCATGGGTTCCAAGTTCATGTCGGCCACAATAAACCAAAGAGCCGTGGTGAAGTAACGATTAAGTCAGCAGATCCAACGGTGGCGCCTAAAATACAGTTTAATTACCTAGCTGAACAAGAAGACATCGAAGGGTTTAGAGCTTGTGTGCGACGCACGCGTGAAATCATTGAGCAGAGTGCGTTTGATGATTTTCGGGAGAGCGAGATCCAACCTGGTGAGCAAGTGCAAACCGATGAAGAAATCGATGCCTTTGTGCGTCAAGCGGTAGAAAGTGCTTATCATCCTTCTTGTTCATGCAAAATGGGTGAGGATGAAATGGCGGTTGTAGACTCGCAAACCCGTGTGCACGGTGTAAAGGGGCTACGCGTTGTGGATTCATCTATCTTCCCGACCATTCCAAACGGCAACCTCAATGCGCCGACTATTATGGTCGCGGAAAAAGCAGCGGATATGATTTTAGGCAATTCGCCACTTGTCGCTGAGGGAGCAAACGTTGCTATGACACAAAACTGGCAACAGGTTCAACGTAGTTCGGAGATCTAGTTTCGCCACTCGTATGGGAAAGTTCGTGCCCCATATGAGGCCTGCAGTGGCATGCAGTGCAAATCGTTTGCACTGCATTAATGCGGGAATAATGTAAATAAAAACAACGGAGAAAAAAATGAGTTACTTCTATCAATTTTGGGAGGGTGACAATGACAGTATGGCTTAGTGCAGGCATCATTTTCACCCTATTGGCAATTGCCTTTATTTTATTGAAGTGGGGGAATTTACAGTGCGTTGGTGTTACACCGGTTAAAACGTTCACTTTTATTGCAATCTTATTTACTTCTGGCCTAGATGTTGGCCTGATCATGTTTCCGCTTACGGAGTTTGCGGGTTACGCAGACATAAAAGCAAGCCCAGAGTATGCATTTACTAATCCGCTGGCCATAGAGTTTGGCTTTTGGGGATTTTTAATCTGGGGGTTCTACTTTCTTACGTGCTTTTATTTCTGCGTAATAGAGCCCAAAGTGAAATTCTTTGAAATTCCTTGGGTTAAATTCATTAATAACCTAGTTATTATCGGTACTTGTGCGTTTACCGCATTCTTATTGTTGTCTAATCTACCTTGGTATTTGCCAAGCTTAGGTGACGGTGAGTCGGTTATTCCTAGTTTCTATTTGATAGTGTTTGCGGCGATTGCTTTTGCGGTTTATTCAAGCACCAGCCTGAAGTACGTGCGCTTTTTAAGCATTACGACTACTTGGGTCTTTATCGGTTTAATCGCCTTTATGTGGGCGTCAGCGTTTGTCTTTGGTGACAGTGCAATGTCGAGTTATACCAACAACTTGGCGCTGATCGGTGGCTATTTTACTAATTTAGATCAGTTTGTGCTGCCACTGAATGACTATCACGAGTTCTATCTATTCTGGTGGTTTGCGTGGAGTATCATGATTGGGCAATTCACATCGCGTTTTGTCGGTGGTTTGAAAACCTATCAAGTGCTAGCGGCGATGTTGATTTTCCCGTCTATTCCAATCGCAGCATGGTTTAGTGTGCTTTATCACTACCATGAGGCTGGGATCCCAACTGCGGGTATTAAAAACTTTGCAATGGTCTTCGTTGGCGTGGTGTTTGTAATTAACTCACTCGACTCTTTGATCCGCCTATATACAGACAACCTAAACCTTACAGTTAGCCGTTTAGGAAAAAGAAACTATATTTTATTTAATATCGTGGCGTTATCACTGCTTACGCTGTTATTTAAACTAAACTTTTTACAGATCCAATGGGTTGGTGCGTTAGTTATAGGCTTGTTCTTCTCATGTTTTGGTTACATTGCTTATAGCAAATACAAAACTGTGAGCAAGATTGATAGCTCGCCAAAAGACAACCTTATCGACTTTAGAAAAATTGAATCAGTAAACTAGGGATACAACTACATGACAACCTTAAAGAAAACACTTTGTGCACTACCACTTTTACTCGCGTCTAACTATGCGGCGGCAGACTGGTCTGCAACCCTAACGGGTGTATCTGATTATACCTTTAACGGTGTGAGTCAAACGCAAAATGACCCAGCCCTACAAGGCAGTATAGATAAAGCCTTTTCAAACGGTGTATATGCTGGAAGCTGGGCGTCTAACGTCGATTTTGGTGGTGACACAGATCTAGAGTGGGACTTTTACGTTGGTCGCTTCGTCGAGCTGAACCAAAGCTGGAGCGTTGACTATGGTATTGCTTACTATTCTTATCATGGTGGTGACAACTCAAGCGACGGTAACTATCCAGAGATCTATACTAAGTTTGGTTACGCCAGTGAATTTGGCCAAACCGAATTTAATTTCTGGTACAGCTGGGATTATTTTGGTACCGAAGCGGGTCACACTATTGCGATGGTAGCACATACTTTTGAAATTGCAGAAGGTCATGCACTAAGAGCAAGCTTTGATATCTCCAATTCATTGGATGGCGATAAATATACGTGGGATGGTAACGATAAATCTTACAATCACTATCGCCTTGCTTATCAAACTGCATTTAAAGGGTTTGATATTGAAGTGGCGGCTGAAAATACGAGCCTAGATTGGGATACGGCAGATGAACGTATTGTACTTTCTGTGTCGAGAACATTTGCTTTGTAACTTGCATTAAGATGTGATGATTGTAATACCAGCCTAATCTAGGCTGGTATTTTTTTACGTTTAAGGCAAAATGTTTAAAAAGTGCACTGTAGTAAGAAAAACAATCATGAACCTCAATCAAGTTACGCTGCCTGTCGATGATATGACTGCAGCTTGTCAATTCTATCGAACGCTCGGCTTTACTCAAATTGTTGATACGCCGCATTATGCTCGATTTGAATGTCCTGAAGGTAATGCAACCTTCTCGTTGTCGCTAGAAGTGCCCCCTATCAGCAATGGTGCAGTTATTTACTTTGAACATGAACAGTTAGATGAGTGGGTCTCAGAGCTAGAGACTCGAGGTATTTTATTTGAGCAGCTCCCGACTGAACAGCGCTACCTGTGGCGAGAAGCCATATTGTTTGATCCCGCAGGGAACAAGATAAAATTGTACTGGGCAGGAGAAAATCGACTGGATCCTCCATGGCGTGTGGAACTCAAGGGATTTTAGAAAACTCCAAACTTATTCATTTAATGTTAAATTATATTTTACAAATTTTGTTAAATTATGTAACTTTAATGGCGACTGTACAGCTAGGCAAGAGGTCCGAGTGGAGTCGCTAAAGTTGGGTGGTTTTCATACCAGTTGTATTAAGTAAATGATCTATCTTGAAGCGGGGAAATAGCTTTAGTAGCAAGGCAAAAATTTTGCTATTTAGTTGTTCTAAATGAGAAATTTTTAACGAAGCTAATATGCTATTTCACCCTTCAAATTGATTAGAGAATTAATTCAATTGGTATCACTAATCGCCTGATGGATTGTTTTGAAAGATTGAGAGCGATGTATTGAACATTTCTATCGATCAAGTTGTACCATTCTCCCAATTTGCCGCTACTAGATAAATGGATGTGCTTGTTGCGGCAAATTATTTCTCTATCCTTGACTAATTGCTAGGCCCTAGTTTCAAGCTTATGAACTTTCTAAAAGATATTCCAGCTGATTTAACTGAAGAAGTTTTTGAGACGGTACTTTCTCATTCAAATATTCGTATTGAACGGATAGTATCAAACGGCCATACCTCTCCTAGCTCTGGATATTATGACCAAGATGAAAACGAGTGGGTGCTGGTGTTGCAGGGCTGCGCTGAACTAATCTTTGGTGACGGTAAAACGATAACCTTAAAAGCGGGTGATAGCCTTAACATTCCCGCACACCAAAAGCACAAAGTAAGCTACACAGACACTTTAGAGCCAACTATTTGGCTTGCTATTTTTTACTAATCAAAACTTAGGTTAAATAAAACTAAAGTCGCCAACAAAGACTTGGCTGTCGTTGGAAACTTGGGTAAACCACTCTTTTAGGCTTTCAATTGCAGCGGTTGTTTTTGCTGCAACAGTATTGCGGTGTGGCGTCACGGCATAAACACTATATTCTCTTAATGACCACTCAGTACACAATCTTTTTAGTCTACCTGATGAAAGGTGGTGCCTAATTTCTGGTTCAGGTAAAACACCATAGCCGATGCCATCTAGCGTGAGCTGAATGCAAGCCTGCATATTATTCACCATAAAACGTGCTGTTGGCAGCGCCACTTGCTGATGAGTTTGTTGATGGCTCAAATGATAGGGGTTTTGTTTGCTACTCGAATGACCAATCAAAGCGTGAGGCGCTAAGCTTTCTGGGTGCGATATATTGAGTTGTGCCAATGGATGGTGGCAACTAACGCAGGGGATAAGTTGCCAGTCAGCAAGATGACGAGCAATGAGGTTTGAGTCCTGTAAAGGGCCTATACAGATAGCCAAGTCGACACCTTCAGTAATGATGTCAATGGGCTCGTCAGTCAGGATCAAATCGACTTTTATTTGTGGAAACTGTTCACTCAAATAGCGCAGTGGCATACTGAGTAGCCCTCCTCCAAACCCGATGGGGGCAGAAATCTTCAATATGCCAGATGGCGTATGTTGTAATAACTCAAGTTCATGCTCTGCCTGTTCTGCGGTTTGCAGTATTTGTATCGCGGACTTGTAATAGATAGTACCAGCTTCAGTGAGTGTTAGGCTGCGAGTATTACGATTAAATAAACTTAGGCCTATGTCTTGCTCTAATTTACTGATCTGCTGGCTAACGGCTGAGGTGGTCATGTGCAATAAGTCAGCGGCTTTGCTCATACTGCCTGCTTCTACTGTTTTGGCGAACACTTTAAGTCCGCGAGTCAATTTTTGATTCATTGTTAAGCCCTGCTTAAAATACCTTTAAGAAAAATCGCATTGCTCCAAAATACGCAATCATCATAACATTACAAATGAAAATAATTGTTATTTATCTTGTATTCTATCATGGAGGTTTCTCGATGTTGATGGCCTGTCGTAGTTTGGCGCCACTCTCTTTAGCTGTTGCAGCTGCCCTGCCTTTTTCCTCACTTGCACAAAGTGATGCAAAATCAGAAATAAAAGAAGAGATGGAAGTGATCGTCGTATCCGCTTCTGGATTTGAGCAACTGCTAAAAAATGCGCCGGCGTCTGTTAGCGTTATCAACCAAGAGGAGCTACAGCAGCGCTTTTATCGAGACCTTACCGATGCCATGACAGATGTTCCCGGAGTTGTAGTAACTGGAGGCGGAGACAGGGAAGATATTAGCCTTCGCGGCATGGGCAGTCAGTACACGCTTATCTTAGTCGACGGGCAAAGACAAAGTTCGCGTGAGACTCGGCCAAATAGTGACGGTCCAGGTGTTGAAGGTGCATGGACGCCTCCTGTTGCTGCCATCGAACGTATCGAAGTTGTACGCGGGCCTATGTCTTCGCTGTATGGCTCTGATGCAATTGGCGGCGTAATTAACATTATCACTAAAAAAACGCCTGACGAGTGGCATGGAGAAGTCAGAGTTGACGCAACCAGCCAAGAAAACAGTCGCTCAGGTGATATTTATCAGGCTAATTTCTTTGCAGCAGGCTCGCTAATCAAAGATACCTTAGGGGTACAAATTTACGGCCAAACTACGCACAGAGATGAAGACGAAATCGTGTCTGGCTTTAGAGGTCGCGATGCAGATACGCTGAAGGTAAAACTGGCCTATACACCATCAGATGAACACGAATGGTTATTGGATTATGGTATTGCTTCACAAACGCTTGATGCCACGCTAGGTAAAACGGTAGCACCGCTTGCGCCAGGTGAGCCGTGTGGCCGCCGTGGTTGTCCTGAGTCCACTACAACCGAATACGATAGTGAGTCAATCTCTTTGACGCATAACGGTTATTGGTCATTTGGTAGCTCTCGTAGTTACCTAAAACATGAAGAGTTTGATAATAAATCCCGCGAGATGACGGTCAAAAACGTAGACTTCCAGTCTCTTTGGACGTTACCGCTTGGCGAGTCTCATACTAGCTCAATCGGTGTTGCCTATCTTAATGAAGATTTGACCGACAAAACCAGTAACCGCATTAGTGATTTGCAGCAAGTTGACAACGATCAGTGGTCGGTATTTGCTGAGGATGAGTGGCGCATCGTTGAGCCATTTGCCCTGACTATGGGCCTACGCTACGACAAAGACGGTAACTTTGGCGGCCACGTTAGCCCGCGCTTATACGGTGTTTATACTGCATCAGAGGCGGTGACGGTTAAAGGTGGGATCTCAACCGGCTTTAGAGCGCCGAACTTGCGTCAAAGTACTGCGGCGTGGGGCCAAGTGAGTCGTGGTGGCAATATTTATGGAAATCCAGGCTTAAGCCCTGAAACCTCAATTAATTACGAGGTAGGTGTATACGTTGAGCTTGCTAAAGGGATCAGCACCTCAGCAACGGTATTCTATAACGAGTTTGACGATAAAATTTCACGGGTTTCGTGCCCACTAACTCAATGCACGGACGGCCCTAACGAGTTTGGCTCGTTACCGACAACCTATGTCAACGTTGATGAAGCCGTAACCCAAGGTGGTGAAATTAGCTTCTCGGGTCAATTGACGGAAAAACTAAAGCTTAACGCAAACTATACCTACACAGATTCGGAGCAAAAAACCGGAGTGTATGCTGGTAGCCCGTTAAACCAGTTACCTAAACATCTGTTCCAAACTTCGCTTAATTATCAGTATTCTGATGAGCTGAGCACGTGGTTACGCTTCCATTATCGTGGTGAAGAAAGCCAGCCTGTAACAGGGCCTTCGCAAAGTAGCTTGGTCGCACCTTCGTATAACCTAACTGATTTAGGTGCAAATTATCAACTGAACGAAGCAACTAAGCTTGGATTTGGGATTTACAACCTCTTCGATGAAGAAATTACTGAAGCAGAATACGGCTACTTTGAAGATGGTCGTCGCTATTGGGCTTCATTGGCGTGGAGCTTTTAATGACACGAGCTCGCTCAGCGGCTAAGTCGTCGAATCGGCGACTTAAAAAGCTGTTTGATTGGCGCACTTGGCATTGGATGAGCTCTGCCGTGTGTTTGGTGGGAATGCTGCTGTTTGCCGTGACTGGGATCACCTTAAATCACGCAAGCCAGATAGAAGCTGCACCTACTACATATGCTAAAGAAGCGGTGCTGCCAAGCGCTCTGTTGACCCAGCTTAACGCGGCGGCAGAGCAAACAGCGCTGCCACACAGCTTTCAATCTTGGTATCAGTCACACACAGGCTCGGCGTTACCTGCACTACAGCAAGTGCAGTGGAGTGAGTACGAATTGTATGTTGCGCTGCCAAGAGCTGGTGGCGATGGCTGGTTTAGCATCGCCCTTGATAGCGGTGAGTTTTATCAAGAGATCACGGATCGTGGTTGGGTATCATACCTTAACGATCTTCACAAAGGACGTAATACAGGATTTGCATGGCGTATGTTTATTGATGTGTTTTCAGTAGCTTGTGTAGTGTTTTCACTCACAGGGTTATGGCTTTTATACAAGCATTCTCGAGGAAGAAAGTCGACTTGGCCGCTCGTAGCAGCAGGCTTTGTATTACCTGTTTTAGTGCTGATGGTACCCGCGCACGCTAAAGCTGATGAAGTTGAAATCACTATCCCGCGCTTAAACGTTGCGGAATATCACCCACCTTATGTAGCAGTATGGCTGGCAGACAGCAAACAACAGCGAGTTGCCGATATTGCTGTTTGGTATGACGTTAACATGGCCGATAAAGAGGGTGAAAAGTGGTTAAAAGACTTACGCCTTTGGTGGCGTAGAAGCGGTCGTAGCCTATCCATGCCTGTAGATGGCGTGACTGGTGCTACAAGGCGTCCTGGTACGGCAAAGATTGATTTAACCCCTTGGCGCGATGAGTTTAAAGCCTTACCTGCGGGTGAGTACACGCTGTTTGTAGAGGCTGCTCGTGAGCTTGGAGGTCGTGAAGTATTGAAACTGCCAGTGACCTTACCTATCACTGCACCTGTCACTGTGATTGCAGAAGGTAAATCTGAACTCGCTACAACAATTTTAACAATGGAGCCTTAATCGTGAAAATTTCAACGTTAGTTTCTGGTGTCTTAGTTGCCTTAGCCGCATATAGCCCGTTAAGTGAAGCACACCGAGTATGGATAAAGCCAAGTACCACCGTGGTATCTGGTGACAGCGAATGGATCACGTTTGATGCTGCCATCGCCAATGGGATCTTTAACCCAGATCATTATGCTTATCCACTAGAGCGCCTATCTGCACTGTCTCCTTCTGGAAGCAAGGTTGAGCTTAAGAACGCCGCAAAACTTAAGTATCGCAGTGTGTTTGACATTGAGCTCAATCAGCAAGGCACTTACAAAGTGTTTAATCAAAGTCGCTCGCTGGTGGCGCGCTGGACTGATGAAAACGGTGAAAAGCATTACTGGCCAGGACGCGGCAAAGTTGGTTCAGTAGAAGCCTTTAACAAAGAAGTACCAAAAACGGCAAAAGATTTAAGTGTGACCGACGTTGCAAGACGATTAGAAGTATTTGTAACTTTGGGCGCACCAAATAACACCGCGCTTAAGCCAACCGGCAAAGGGCTAGAACTAAGCCCAGTTACTCACCCTAATGATTTGTACACCGGTGAACCAATTACCTTGCAGTATACGATGGATGGTGAACCTGCAAAGGGTGCAGAAGTGATAGTGGTACGTCAGGATGAAAAGTACCGTGATAACAGTCAACCAAGCAAATATACAACGAATGCCAAAGGTGAAGTGACGCTAACACTATCTGAGCCAGGCATGTATTGGTTTGAAGTGGAATATGAAGACGACAAAGCACAAGCACCCGCCACAAAGCGTGCCGGCAGCTATGTCACTACCCTTGAGGTATTACCGCTTTAACCCATCGTCCCCATGTGGTTTGAGATGTGCAGTCGTCTCAGCCCATTTAATTTAGTGGTCATAACAGAGACGCCACTAAGTGCCCAAAGGGGGAGGCGTTCCTTCCTCCCCCTTTTCTTCCTTCTATGACTATTAATCACGCAGCGGTAGAACTTTTATGTTGGCAAGCTGAGTGCAAAAATACTCATTATGAGAGACAAGTATAAATCCACAAGGAAGCTGATTGAGCATGGCAGCAAGTTCTTCTTGTGCTTCAAGGTCGAGGTGGTTATCTGGTTCGTCAAGCAGTAAAAAGCCTTGCGTTTGCACGGCCAGCACGATGGCCGCTTTCATTCTCTCGCCACCACTGAGACTCGTGATAGGTCCTGAAATCTTATCTAGACTCAGACCAACGCTTGCAAAACTGGTGATTATATTTTGATGTGGCGTGTCAAGTAAGCGCTCGGCAATGTCTAAAACGCAAGGGCCCTGTTCAAGCCAAGCGCAGTGCTGGTCTAAGTAAACAGATGTTGTAGGGCGCTGGATTTCTCCGCGCTTTAACTCTAGCTTACCTGCAAGGGTTTTAAGCAAGGTCGATTTTCCGATGCCATTTTCTCCAATTATCCTGAGCTTTTGTGTTGTATCCGCAAAAAGGTTCACTGTCTTTTCTGGTCCAAAGCACAATTCGGCTTCGCATAAGCGGATCTTTTCTTTCGCTCGCAGAGCTGAATTAAAATGAAACTGCTGTTTGTCTTCTCGATAGTAAACTGCATTTTTCTTAACCCTATCTTGAGCTTGCTGAATTTTATGGGTTTGTCCGGCATGACGCTTACTTCCTCTGTCTGACTTAAAGTCAGTAACCAGTTTACTTTGGCTACCAGCGCGCACTTGTGCTTTTCCTTTACTGGCCTGCCGCTGATGTTGCAGATCCGCTGCAATCATGGCTTGTTTAAGTGCTTTTTGTGCTGCGCGATTTGCCAAATGTTGTTGTTTTTGTCGAGCTTGAGTTTGAAGGAGTGTCTCTCTGAAGGCGTCAAATCCAAGCGAGTGATGAGTTAGCTCCCCCTGTTTTATGTGCAGTATATGGTCGGCTGCATCCAATAAAATAGGATCGTGTGTGACGGCAACCACACCATGTTTGTGGTGCTTTAGCTGCTCAGCTAGCCAGTGCTTATTGACGCTGTCCATGTGGTTACTCGGCTCATCCAGTAATAGGATTGCAGGCTGAGATTGTAGTATCTCAATATAAACACGCATTCGCTCTCCTGGACTAAGCCTTGTAAAGGGGGTTTCCAAAGTGAGTTCTAGCGGTGCAAGTGTTGCTTGCCAACTTGATTCTAACTGCCAATCATCTGAGATTAAGTCAAAATCGTGCTCAGAGGCTAACCCCTGATGGGCTCGATGCAGTGCTACTAGCTTCTCTTTAAGCCCGAGTAGTTCAGAAACGGTGGTAAAGCGGTTAGTCGCATCTTGTGGGAGATAGAAGCATTTTCCATGGCTTTGTCGCTCGCCCGAGGTTAGAGGCTGTTCACCGGATAAGACTTTGAGTAAGTGTGATTTGCCCGCCCCATTTGGGCCCGTTATCGCAATAAATTGCCGCTCTATTGTTAAGTCGACATCGCAAAATAAACATTGACCATTTGCAAGCGTCAAGTTTGCTTGCTTTACCTGTATCCAAGGCATCATTAATGCTCCTAGTTGCAGCAGTGCAAAAGGCTAAAGGCACAAAGACTCGTAAAAGCCATAAACAGTAAAATAGAAAATGAGAGTCTATAGATTGGTCTGAGAAGCCTCAAAGATAACCATAAGCCTTGCACTGGAAATTAATAATAAGTTCGTCAGTTACAAAGGGCTTAGTTATTCATTGTGATGGCAGCTCCTAATGAGGAAATAAAACGAATAGAGGCAAATAATTAGCGATAGATCGTGCCTACGTTTATTTTGCAGGCACGAGGGCCTGTTGACCTTTGCTGTTTGACTTTTGTTCTCCTGAGTGTGTTTTGGTCGCGACGCTCGACTTGCCGCCTAGTAATCTAGGCAAAAGTTGAGCAACAATGAACAAAGCGCACTCAGGTGAACCCAAAGGGCAGCGCTTGATTGGCATTTCTACTGTGTTGCCCCACAAGGATGTGGGGTAAGGTGACTTTGCAGGAGCACAAAGTCTTTATCGCCTGACTCACATAGAATAACTACGCTACGCAGGCTCTGCCTTGTATAAATACCAATCAAACTGCTGCAAAAACAAACTTGAAAGATAAACAGGCCCTAGGTTAAATGTCAAGGCGTGGAATTGATTAAATTACAATTGAATGGGCATAAATGGTTTGATTAAGACGCCGACCACGAGGGCCAGCAACACACTGACAAGCGTGCCCAACATCACGTATTCGGTGAGCTTTCTGTCTTGGCTTTGGGTTAGATCGCCAAAGCGAAATACCGATTTAGCGGCGAGAATAAAGCCGATAGCAGCCCAGCTATCCAGTAACATGCAGCTCAGTAGTAATACACGTTCAAGTTGACCAATTAAACTTCCTGCTTGCGGCAGGCTATCAAGAGCTGAATTATTGAGTTGCCAACGCTCAAGCAGCATGCTGGTGAATATCGATGCAGGATGCAATACCATTAAATAGCCCACAACCAATATTAGCAGCTGGACATTAGCAAAAGGCTTTGCAAAGGCACTGAGCGCAATTTCAGGCTCAGCAATGTGCCAAGTGACGGCCACTAATATGGCAATATGTGCACATTGGTCTAGCACAAAAGGAATAACACCTTTGCTAGAATAGGATTTAGCTAAGTCGATACAATAGTGGCTAATACCTACCGCTAGCGCAAAGAGCAGCGCATTCCACTGTGCTCCCCAAAACAAAGTCGACTGCCAAAGTAGGATGATTGCAAGTGCAGCCCCGCCATGCGCGACACTATGCCACAACAACTTGATGGACTTATAGTGACGGGTATTTCTGTCATGCACCCAGATCATAGGTTGGAGGTAAAAGTCAGTGATTGTGTGGCCTATTACTAACCACAATAACAATACTTGCCATTCGTTCATTAAGTCCACCTCGTGATATTTAAGTGTTGAGCATTCGACTATTGGTGTGAGCGTGCAATTGCTAAAAATTGATCTAATAAAGCGTAGTGTGCGCTATTGAGTAATTTAGTTACGTTCACCCGACTGGTGTTGAGTTGTTTTGCAATATCGGCATGGCTCAACTTAGGGTGTGAAATATGAATAAAAGCGGCCTCTGCTTGTTTTTGGGTTAAGTTCGAAAGTAATAAATCCACAAATGCCAGATTTAGTGCAAAGTGGGCATTACTGTCATTGTTATACCTGAGTCTTGCTTGTCCAATTGCGTCCAATCCTCGGCCCGCAAGTACCAGCGCAGCACCTGTCGCGGTTGATAAATCTGCTGCTGTGATATTAACTTCACCGACCGCAAGGCTGAGTCTGGCATCGCTATGTCGGCTAATTAAAAACAACCGTAGCTGTAATGCCACATTGAACAGTTTCGTAGCATCTGGCAACACAAGCTGAAAGCCGTCGCCGCGGTAAAAACTATAATAGCCCTGCTCCGCAGTCGCTATTTCAGCTAAGTAATCCTTTAACTCGCTTTGCAGCCTTGTAAGTTGTAGTTGTGACAGCGACTGTGAGCCGACAATGTCTGCTGTGATCACCGCACCTTGAGGTATTGATATCATAAAGGTAACTTAATTTGGTTACATTTAAGTAAGTAACTAATATTGGTTACATTGATTTTGGTATGAAGCTGGATAAAAAGCAAGCAGCCGCTAAGGTTTGTTCGCTTTGGTAGTATTTTACCAAAGCGAACGCAGGTATGGAGGTAGACAAAGCTCCCGCATATGTGAGAAATAGACGTTTATTAACTGTCCTTAAGCTTACAGGTCGCTAAATCTTAAGTTTTTGATTTTGTTTATTTTTACCCTGTTTGTCCTTATACTGATAATTATAATAATTGGCATTGTTAGCGCGTGCGCTAGGCATACTGGGGATTTATGGTAGAACAATATTGGGTTGGTGATTTTTTTGTCGATTTATCACGTAACCAGATTTCACACCAAGGTGAATGTCAAACGCTTGCACCAAAGGCTCTGGCGGTGCTCACTTGCTTGGCTCAGAATCAAGGCAAAGTGATGAGTCTTGATACTTTGCTTGATACAGTATGGCCAGATACCGTGGTCTCTCCTAATACTTTGCAGCGTAGTATTGCGCAATTGAGAAAGGCGCTTGGGGATGATGGTAAGGTGCAAGCTTACATCCAAACGCATGCTAAAAAAGGGTATAGCTTAGAATGTGAAGTACGTTGGGGAGGGCAAACGAGCGAGCTGACGAATGCTGAGCCGCAACTCGAGGTGACGCCAGTTCTTGAACCTGAAGTGCAACAAGATAAACACCTCACTCAAAGTCGGAATAAACACCTTTATGTGTTTGTTTTACTCGCCTTCACTATTTTGCTTGGGGCTATTGGCTATCAATATTTTTCCACCAAAAAACCTTCACCACTGTTCTTTGATACTTTGCGCTCATTGACCGCAACTGACGACAAAGAATTTGATGCAAGCTATTCCCCAGATGGCCAGTACATTGTTTTTCATCGCTATTTAGATAAGTTTTGCGATAATAAGATATGGGCTAAAAAGGCGGATACCCAGCAAGAGATCCTACTCACAGAGCGCTTTGGAGCATACGGCAGGCATAGTTTCTCAAAAGATGGTGAGCAGTTGCTGTTTTTGGCCACCGACGCTTGTAGTGGCGAACCAGTTACACAAAAGCGCTGCTACGACCTTGTAACTCTCGATTTTACTAAGGCATTGGAAAGCCCTCAGCAGCCAAAAGTTATTCTCCAGTGTAAAAACTCGGTGGTTGATAAGCCTATCTGGCTGAATGATGGCAATGTGGTATTGAAGCAAAAACAAGGCGAGCGCTGGAAGCTGATTAATTACTCCATTGACGACGACAGCGGTGTCGATCTTTATATCGTAGAAGAGGGGACGTTGATTGATTACGCCTATTCTCCTCAAGATGATTTAATCGCGGTCAGTAGTATTCATGCCGATGGCCTACATTATATCGATATGCTAAAACCTGACGGTGAGTTGCTCTCTAGTCATCAGATCCAGCGGCCGCCGGAAATTACTAAATTTCACGATATCTACCCAAGTTTTGACCCACTCAATCAGCAATTGATTTTTAGTACCGGACGTCAGCTATTTAGTCTGACTTATGACGGGCTTGTGAGTAAAATTCAATTGCCGTTTTCGGATCGAATGAGGCAGCCTGAATTTCGCCCTGATGGCAAAAGTATACTGATGATCAAAGGACCTTACGACGGTGATATCGTAAAATTACCACTGACACAGTTAGCACAAGGCGCTCAAACATACACCAGCTTTGCACGAACCAACCTTGGTGAAGATCAGGCTGTTTTTCAGCCTGATGGAGACTTAGTGGCATTTTGGTCGGAACGCTCAGGTACTGAACAGGTGTGGCTAAGCGATGGCAATAACACGCGACAACTGACTAACTTCCCGTTAGATACTTTTATTCGCGGGATCCACTGGGCTGAGGATGGCCAAAGCATATTGGTCAGTGCCAGTGGTGTACTGACACAAATTGCTTTAGATGGTAGCTTGACATCTTACCCGCACGCCTACCCTGTTTTACGCTTATATCAATGGAAAAGTGCAACACAACGTGCACTAACACAGATTCGGGTAAAGGGAGAAATGAAGTTAGCTGCTTATGATTTTGCTCAACAATCGTTTCAAATATTGACGCAGCAACCTGTGCTGTGGGCACTTGAAAGTGAACACGGTAAAGTTGTGTATAAGGATAGACTTGATCAGTTTTGGCAAATAGGCGCTGTTGAACCTCAGCGGATCAGTGCACTAAACAATCAAGGCGGCAGAGGAAAATCTTTTGTAATGCGCGGCAATGGGATATATGGCGTCAATGAAGACAATCAACTTTGGTCCTATGATTTAGACAAAACGTCGTTTACCATACTCGGCGAAGTGCCTACCAGTGTCGACTATCTCACCGACATTAACGACAACGATGTGCTTTTGATAAATCGAATATCGGCCAAGAAAGAAGTGGTAGAGCTTACGGTTGCGAATCAATAACTGGAGTATCAAAATGAGCAAATTAGCTCAATATCAGCGTTTTAGGCAAGAGCTAGGGCTATTGATCGCACAATACAAAGGCTATGGGTTTGTACTTGGTTTTCTGCTAAACCTCAGTATTTGGCATATTGCATCTCAGTTTGTAGCTGATCCCTTTGTCTCTAACTTTTGGAATCAAGTATTTGTTTCCTTGCTCTTTTCTGCGGTTTTTTGCCTGCGTGCAGAGCGAAAACCAACTTAATTTACTTACTGAAAAGAAAGGCACAACACGCATGTGCCTTTTTACAGCAAGCGCGGCTATAAACAATATTGTGAAATGATCTGATATACTTGGTTGATATTGTCGCCCGCTTTAAATTCTTTACTAATTGGCGTTGGGTCTGAGCCAATCCAGATTTTTAATTCCGCATCAAGGTCGAAGTGACCCGCAGATTCTTTGCTGTATTTTGTGATTTTGCTATACGGAATGCTGAGCATTTCTACTTTGCTGCCCGTCATGCCTTGCTTGTCGATTAAAATTAGACGCTTGTTGGTAAAAATAAACAAGTCGCGGATCACCTTGTAAGCTTGTGCAACTTCTTCTCCAGCAATTAATGTATCTGCTAATAACTTATCTACTTCGCTACTGTCTACTTCGCTTGCATTACCGAGCAGACCACTTAATAGTCCCATTGTTGTTCTCCGTTTTATTTCAATTCGTCCTAGGCTGATCTCAAGATAGTGCTTAGGTCGAAATGAATTAATGATGAAAGTGCAAAACCAGCATAGAAAAGCGCGCTGATTTTGCCAAATTAAAAACCTGAGTTTGGATAATTAATGCCTTTCTAGCAGCCAGTTTTAGTGCTAACTGTGTTGAATTCACTTCCAATAGCCTGCTATTAGTGCGTAAATTCGCCTAGTTATCCCTAAAACTCTCTGGCTAGATAAGAAAGTTATTTAAGGTGAGTTTAAAACAATGAATTAGCTCATTCCTTATCCAAACCTCAGGTTAAATAACCTGAGTTTGGAGTAAGGAGTTAGCTTATATCTCTTATTAAACAAATTTTGCCATCGCGGAACGCAAACTCTGAGCGGCCTTGCAAGGAGATGCTTTGTCCTGCTTTCATGCCATTGGCTAAGTCTTGGGCTAATTTAGCTTTGTAGGTCACATGAACAATAAACAGATCATTGTCTTGCGTGGCGGCGGTTAAAGATTGATTGCGTTCTGAAAATAACTTAGCAGACTGATTTGCTAATTCTGCAAATTCCATTTTACTGGTTGTACGCGTTGTAATTTCACCATTGGCAAGATTCTCAAACACGACATCATCCGTGAGCTGAGCTAGCATTCCCGGAATATCAAAATGATTGTAGGCAGAGATATAGTTTTTCACTAAGGTTTCCATTTTTTCCTCCTTGGTGTAATGGATGCTAATAAAAATTTAGATCGGTTTGTTCAATTTCGCACACTCTTTTTACCACTTTTTGCTGTGCCATCATTCGCATAAATCGGCCCAAATGTGCATAGTCTTTTGGCGCAGTATTAAACCCACTTGCCCAATGGGCCAGCATAAATAAATAATAATCACAAAGCGTGAGATGTTCACCAACTAAGTAGGTGTTTGTTGCTAACTGCTTGTCGATAAGTGCAAACATGTCGCTGACTCGTTGCTCAGCGGCTTGAGACATGGTCTTGCTGCTCTCTGGTGACAGCTGATATTTTTCAGGATAGAAATACAACATGAGTTCTGGCTGAACCGTCGTGGTTAAATAAAAAAGCCACTGATAAAACGTGGCTCTCTGTGGGGTTTCTGGCGCTGGGATAAGTTTTCCTTCAGGGTGCTTTTCGCATAAATGCAAACAAATTGCTGCACTCTCGAAGATGATTTGGTCACCGTCGACCAATGTCGGGATCCGTCCTGTAGGATTGAGTTCTAAATAGGTCGCAGACTTTTGTTGTTGCGTTTTTCTATCGACCAAGAGCAGTTCTTTTTCTAGTTGTAGGTGCTCAAGTACGAGATGTGGTGCCCAACTGGCATTACGAGGGTAGTAAAGCAACTGATACATCTTTTGCTATTCCTTGACGATACTTTTTGTTAGCGTGCAATTGGTATTAGATGGTTGCAACTTTTATGGAGGCTGTAAACCGTTATTTTGCTTTTAGCTGGGAGAATCAAAAATGTATATTGGCAAGCTGTCGAAGCAAACTGGGCTGTCAGTCAAGGCCATTCGCTTTTATGAAGAGAAAGGGCTTATTCCTACCCCGGAGCGTGTTGGTAAATATCGCGTCTATTCGCAGGTGGATGTCGATCTGCTGTTATTAATAAAAGAAGCAAAATCGCTCGGTGTGTCGATTAAGCAATTACAGCAAGTGATTGAAATTAAAGGGCGGCAAGTCAACTGGGTCGAAATCAACACATTTTTAGTCGAACTCAAAGCATCCTGCATAGAGCAAGTTGCGCAGCTTCAGCAAAAAATACAACGTATTGAACATTGCATCGCATCACTTGATGAATGTCCACAGATAAAACTATCCTAACCTGAGGTTTGGATAAGGAATGTTCCAACTCATTGTTGCTAAAGCACAACTTAGTTTTTTCCTTGTCTAGCCAGCAAGATTTAGGGAAAACAAGGCGAATTTACGCACCAATAGCT
The DNA here is from genome assembly GCF_021530695.1 of Pseudoalteromonas sp. OF5H-5. Taxonomy (NCBI): domain Bacteria; kingdom Pseudomonadati; phylum Pseudomonadota; class Gammaproteobacteria; order Alteromonadales; family Pseudoalteromonadaceae; genus Pseudoalteromonas; species Pseudoalteromonas sp. OF5H-5. The sequence continues at coordinate 70,876 of NZ_JAKGBF010000003.1, read as the reverse complement.
GGCTATTGGAAGTGAATTTAACGCAGTTAGCGCTAAAACTGGCTGCTAGAAAGGCATTAATTATCCGCAGCTCAGGTTATCCTAGTCTCAGGTAGAGTAACTTGACTCTCCCGTTAAGGGGAGACAGTACACTCGTTTCTCAGTCATGTGATAAGGAAACGACGATGAAAAAAATACTGCTACTAAACGGTAACCCCAAAACCAAAGGCCTGTGCCACGCTATCACCACAAGTTATGAGCAAGCTGCAAGCACCCAACATCAAGTACGCAGAATGGATCTTAGTGAGATGCACTTTGAAATCAATTTGATGTATGGTTATGAAGCGAGCCAACCATTAGAGCCATGCCTTAAGCAATTCCAAGAGAACTTACTGTGGGCGCAGCACATTGTGATAGTAAGCCCAATTTGGTGGTTGGCGTTACCAGCCAAGCTCAAAGGGCTGATAGATAGAGCATTACTTCCAGGCTTTGCTTTTAAATACAGTGAGGCCGGCACTGAAATTGAAAAGCTTCTACCGCATAAAACCGCAAGAGTCATTCTCACCTCAGACACGCCGCAAACTTATTTGCAAGAAGTTGCCGCTGGGCTTATGGCTCAGCTAGAACATGGGACACTAGGATTTTGTGGTATAGAGCCAACTCAACATACGCTATTTGGCCCTGTGCACTTAGCAACGCCTGAGGTAATTGATAACTGGCTGAGTGAAGTGACAAGTCTAGCCGTGCGGGGTGAGTGAATAAAAACACATAACTTCTATTGCTAAGCTTATTTTAAATCAAAATTTGCAATGCCGAATGTTGCTATCTTTTACACCAAGATGGCAACTTGGGCGGAGTGTATGCGAATTTGGAGTTTATTACTTTTTGCGTTTCCATTATTGGGAGCTGCAAATGAGCCAATTCTGCCACTTGAGCCTGCAATAGGGCTTGATGCCGATAAAGTCAGCTTGGGCAGATCACTTTTTTTTGATAAGCGGCTTTCCCGAGGAAACCAAGTCAGCTGTGCGTCATGTCACCAATTACCCAGTCATGGCGCGGATGTAAAGCCCCTTTCCAGTGGCGTTAATGGCGCACTCGGTGAGCTAAAAACTCCAACTGTTTACAATGCGGCTTTAAATATTCGTCAAGCGTGGGATGGCCGTGCGCAATCGCTTTATGATCAAATCGACTCACCCATCTTAAACCCAAAAGAGCATGATATGACTTGGCCAGAAGTCGTTGCCAAGTTAAATCAAGATAAAACGCTGGTCGCGCAATTTACTAAAGTGTACTCGCAGGGCGTAACGAAACACACGGTAAAAGACGCAATAGCGACTTTTGAAGGGTCGTTAATCACGCTTAATGCACCGTTTGATTTATGGCTTAAGGATAACAGCATAGGATTACCTAAGTCGGCTATTGCCGGTTATGAGTTATTTAAACGGTATGGTTGCATTAGCTGTCATCAAGGGCGCAATGTTGGTAGCAATATGTTTGCCAAAATGGGCACCTTTGGTGATTATTTTGGCGATAGAAATACACCAATTCAAAAAGCGGATTATGGCCGTTTGAACGTCACTGGCAATGAGCAAGATCGCTTTGTGTTCAAAGTACCGAGCTTGCGACTTGCTAGCAAACAAGCATACTTTTTTCACGATGCTAGTCATAGCAGCCTAGAATCCGCCGTTGCGACCATGGCCAAATACCAACTTGGTCGCAATATCTCAGACTCCGATATAAACAAGCTAGTTGCCTTTATTGACAGCCTAGCAGGACATCACCACGAAATGGATTTGGAAAACCACGAATGAAGAATAAGGCCTTCATTGGTGTGCAAGCGTTACTGCTGTGCGCGCCAATTGCGCTGTTTGCGTATTTTTACTCGCAACAAAAGCTCAGCAGTCAAACACACCAAGCACGAGTTACCCTGCTCTTTGAAGCCAAGAGTATTGATGCCAAACTGGATGCCGCGGTGTTACAAATGCTTAGTGCACAGCTCAATCAATATGATGAGTTAGCGCGATTAGCACATGCAATCGACGCTTTGAATACACCACAGCGAGATGCATTATTTGCAGAAGCCACGCCCGACATTCGACAGCAATTTGATGCCTATCGTCAGCTACTCAGCAATAAAGTATTGCAAGTCGAATCCATTAAAACAGCGGCAGCAAATATTAAAAACAGCCTGCTTTATCTCCCCGAGTTGCTAATCGAGCTGGAGCAGAGTGAGCCCGAACTGGCAACCCACGCCAATAGAATGCTTGCTAATTTAATGTTGGGTCAGCTCTATGAATTTGTCGCAGAGCCTTTAATGACCATCAACTCTGAAAGTGGCTTAGAGCAGCTTATCTATCAGCATTTTAACGTCGCGCTTGCTAACAGTGCAGAATTAAAAAAGGCAAAACAACGCTTTTTGTCTTTGCCGAGTGATCAAGCTTTTTCAGCCCTTTACGCGGCATATAGCCAGTATCACAGTGAAACCATAGAAAAAACCAAGCATCAAAGTGAATTGCTTTTACTGCTGACCATTGTGCTATTTTTGCTCTTGATTGTGTTTGCAAATCGGCTTTATGTGGCCAAAAATAAAATTCTGAGCACCAGCCAAACTTTGTCTGATGCTGTTGCGCGTTTAACCGAAGGCTTTGCTCTTTTTAGTCGCAGTGGCAATTTGCTGCTCTGTAACAGTGCTTGGCGTAATCATTTTGCAATTGCCGATAGCGAAAAAATGCCACGCAAGTTAGAAGAGTGGCAGCAGCAGTTTGGAGAAATTTTTAACTCCGACGCCAATTTGCATCAAACCGAATCTGGCGCTTGGTTACAGGTAAAACAAACGAATACACACAACAATGGCCAAGTGTTTGTGAGTGTTAATGTTTCCCTTTTTAAACAAGCGGAAGAAGAGCTTCGCAAGTGGGGCCATGCCATTGAGCAAAGCCCCTCTTCTATTGTGATCACCGATCCTCGTGCTCGCATTGAATACGTTAACCCTAAGTTTGAACAAGTTACTGGGTATTCACTTGAGGATGTGAAAGGACAAACACCCAAAGTACTAGGCTCCAAACAAGGATTTACCGACTACAAAACGCTGTGGCAAACCATCAAACAAGGCAAAGTCTGGCGTGGTGAGTTTTACAATCGCCGTAAGTCTGGAGATTACTATTGGGAGTACGCGTCTATTTCCCCGATTAAAAACCAGCAAGGGGAAATCATTAACTTTATTGCGATCAAAGAAGATATCACTGCACAAAAAAGCGCAAGTGCACAGCTTAAAACCGCAGCGGCGGTATTTAATGCAACGCAAGAAGGGATCATGACCACCAACGCAAAACTTGAGATCACCGCGGTCAATCCAGCTTTCACCAAAATTACTGGATACGAAGAACATGAAGTGCTCGGTCAACGACCTAATATTTTAAGTTCAGGTAAGCATGACAAACATTTTTATGAGCAGATGTGGAGCACCCTCAACTCGCACGGACAGTGGGCAAGTGAGATCTGGAACAAGCGTAAAGACGGTACTTTATATCCAGAGTGGCTAGCAATCAGTGTCGTGCATGATGACAAAGGGCTGGTGCAGCAATACGTTGCTATATTGTCTGATATGACCGAGCGCAAAGCGCAAGAAGAGCAGATTGAATATCAAGCCTATTACGATGTGTTGACCGGACTGCCGAATAGAACGCTATTACTTGAGCGCATTGAGCAAGATATTAAACGCATGAGCCGTACTCATCATCAAAGTGCAGTGTTATTTATTGATTTAGATAGGTTTAAGCGTGTCAATGACACCATGGGTCACGAGGCCGGAGATGCCTTACTTATCTCCGTAGCTAAGCGCTTAAACGGCCTGCTGCGTAAAAGCGATACCTTGAGCCGCTTTGGGGGAGATGAATTTGTATTGTTATTGAGCCAAATTGCGCATCCGGATCATGCTGCTCAAGTAGCCGATAAAATTGTCAAAGCACTGAGTGAACCATTTGTGATCAACGGCTTTGAGGTATTTACCGGGGCAAGCATCGGGATCGCGATTTTACCAAGTGATGCAAAAGATCAAAAAGAGTTATTACGACTTGCCGATTTAGCCATGTATAAAGCAAAAGAAGCGGGACGCAATCAGTATCACTTTTTTGCGCAAGAAATGCAGCAACAGGTGAATCGGCGAGTTGAGCTGGAGCAGCTGCTCCGAGCTGCGCTTGAACATCAGCGCTTAACCGTACATTACCAACCTATTGTCGATACGGTGTCGGGTAAATTATATGGTGTCGAGGCGCTCATGCGCTGGCCAACAGATTTCGGCCAGTATATTTCTCCTGCTGAATTTATTCCTGTCGCTGAAGAAAGCGGTCTTATTGCTCCTCTTGGTGAGTGGTTACTTGCTAAGGCATGTAATGATATTCGCAGATTAAATAAAGCACTTGGCATGAATTGTTATTTGACGGTAAATGTCTCGAGTCAGCAATATCGACTTGGCTTTAACGCCACTACCATTAAGCAAATCATGCAGCAATCAGGCTTTCTTCCAGAGAACCTAACGCTTGAAATCACAGAAAGCATCTTACTTGAAGATGATAAAGCCGTAACTGCTTGGCTTCAAAGCCTACGGGCAACGGGAGTCAACTTAGCAATCGACGATTTTGGCACTGGCTACTCTTCTCTTAGCTATCTTAAACGCTTCCCCATCAATATATTAAAGATCGACCGAGGTTTTATTCAAGATATAGATCAAAACCAAGATGCGGCCGTTTTGGTCAACGCGATTTTGTCGATGGCGGAGAGTTTATCGCTCAAAGTGATAGCTGAAGGCGTAGAACAACAAGGACAACTAGATTGCTTAAAAGACCTTGGTTGTCAGTATGTACAAGGGTACTTTTATGCCAAACCAATGGCGATTGAAGGATTAATCGACTGGGTTGAGCAATTTGCCATTGCATCGGAGCGAATACCTCCCAAACTGTGGTTGGATTGAAGTGTGTGGCTTGGGTTGTATTTGGTGAGGGTTCGTGGTGTCTGATCTTACATGCTAGCTTTTGCTCAGTTATTACAGACATATCATTCAGGACTTTTCTTCTTATATCGGAAGTCTAGCAATAAATAGTCTACCTCTGTTTTATTTATCCACTTCTCGTCCATTCTTTTGAACCTACATAGAGAATGAACCAAACAACGTCGCCTATGCCTATTTTTAACTCATAGCAATTATGCTCTTTGCTCGCACCATATAAGCTATCAGTACGATATTTCATACATCACTTTGGATTACTTAATACAGTTCGGTGTAATTTATCGTTTGCATATGCAGCTCATTTGAGCCAATATTATTAGGTCATATGAGCCGAAAAAATGAGAGAGGTAGGATGGCTACAGCCCAATTAAAAAGCTTCAAGCCCAAGCGTAGTAGCAAAACAAACTTTTGGATTAGTCTTGGAATTGAAGACGCAAATATAGCGCGGACAGAAGCGGTACATCAGGGGTTCAAGCCAAAGGTGTATCGCAATATTATAGAAATGACAAAGCTTTCTCAAAATGAATTTCACACCGTAACTCATATACCTGTTAGCACAATCAAGCGCCGACTTAAAAATGAAGAACGCTTTAGCACCCAAGAAAGCGACGCGATTTATAGGTTGGCTATGTTAATCAAGTTAGCTACCGAGTTATTCAATGATGAGAAAAGAGCATTAGAATGGATTCGTGAAAATGTCTATGGATTGAGTGGCAAGAGACCGCTCGATATGGTGTCAACTACGGTGGACTTTGAGATTGTAAAGGACCTTATAGGAAGAATTAAACACGGGGTTTTCTCATAATGAAGCTTTACCGTTTAACTCAAAAAAAGTTTGCGGACACGCCTTTTAGTCCCGAAGGTGCGAAGCTATATGGCGGTAGATGGAACTCTAAGGGAACAGAAGCTTTGTATTTCGCTGAATCAGAGTCGCTGTGCTCTCTAGAAGTATTTGTGCATGTAAATAATGATCCAAAGATAGTAGATCAATACGATCTATACTGTATAGAGGTGCCTGATGAATTTATTGTAAAGCTTGACGAAGAGGATTTACCTAAAACTTGGAGAAGCATTCCTGCAGGTGAAGAAACACAGGAAATTGGTGATGAGTTTCTAAATGCAGTAAAGCCTCAATACGCTGCCCTACAGGTTCCATCAACCATTTCACCAAGAGATAAAAACTATGTTGTTAACCCGAATCACCCTGCAATGAAAGCAAGTTTTAAAAACCATGAGAAACTTGAGTTTGGGTTTGATCCTCGAATTTTTAAATAGTCACGTAAAACTTGCCAAAAGAATAGTTTAGTCAATACAAGTATTAATAAGCTAGCTTTGTGAGGTAATAAGGTAATCTAGCCCTCCGTCGCTGATATCAAAATGTATCCTATATTTCTTATTCACCATTTTTAAACATTTTATCGGTGATTTCTTGGGTAGGCACTCACCCACCCCCTCTTTTTATTGAAAGGTTCTCTCCTTTGCCAACTACTCAACGCAAAATTGCAGTTAGTAAAATTAAGATCTGTAAAAGTAGGCAAAGTACATTGGTAACAATGATTGCCATTCGCTGAAATCTCAGCCCATACATCAGCCAAAAACTAAACACCAACACATACCCGATTAAAAACGTAAAGGACAAGTTGGTTGGGCCTTGGCGCTCAAGTTCGCTGAGTAGCTGGCCGAATAATGCGATAAAACCGATACCGCCGAAGAATACACCGGCGAAATCCCAGTAGGTATCTTTCGTTTGATAAAAGCCTGTCAGCCATGTTTTCATTCGCTTACTTCCTCTGATAAGTAGATATCCTGATAGTGATTGATACGGGCAACAATATGGTCGTGGTGAATTGTGCAAAAACGGTTAACCACGACTACGTCACAGCCTGCGCTAAGTGCGGATCTTACCCCTTGATCTGAGTCTTCAAATGCAAGACATTTAGAGGCTGCCACTCCCAATCGTTTGGCCGCCAATAAAAATGGCTCAGGGTGAGGCTTACCTTGCCCAACATCATCTGCGGTAATTAATATTTTAGGAATAGGTAAACCTGCCGTGGTGAGTCGTGCAATTGCATTGTGGCGATTTGCAGAAGTCGCAATGGCCCATTTGCGTTGCTGTGCTTTTATTTCGCTTAAAAACGATTTAGCTCCAGGAATGGCTGCTACGGTATGGGCAAGGTTGGCTTCAGCTTGTTCCAACGGCTCGACTTCATGCAGGCTATCTAAATGCGGAGTAAATTGTTCTATAAAGTCTTTGAAACGTGCACCTCGGCCCGTTGTTAATACCATTTCCAAATTGACATGATGTTTCTCACACCAAGGCGCGACAGCCTGTCGTACTGCAACTTCAGAATCAACAAGTGTGCCATCCATATCGAATATCAATCCCTGATAATGGTTCAGGTTGAGTGAATTAAGTGCCATTTTTACTCCTTATGATAATGTTTCATGCATAAACAGGCGTTTGTTGATATTAAATCGGCTTTATCGTGCATGTGTGTGCAAATAATACGCTTGTATCTCGATCTTTTTCAAGTAAAATTACGCAAAAACATGCAGGAACATGCAATGCTATTGGCAGAACGTCATCAATTCATTCTCGATCAGCTTAATTTACAAGGGCGGATCACCTCAGTGTCCTTGGCGCAAACACTTGATGTGAGCGAAGACACAATCCGTCGGGATTTAAACAAACTGGCTGAGCTTAAGCTCCTGCGGCGTGTTCATGGTGGCGCTTTAGCGCTGCAGGATAATACTCCTGACTATATCGAGCGTTTAGATAAACCCGATACCAGTAAAATTCGTTATATTGAACCTGCCTTAGCGATGCTCGTGCCTGGACAAACGATAGTGATTGATTCTGGCGAGACGTGCCGTTATTTAGCACAACACTTACCTAAAAATATGCCGTTGACTGTGGTTACGGGTTGTCCACTGATCGCCAAAGAGTTGGCCTATCATTCGCTGGTGGATGTGATTGTATTAGGCGGTCCTATGTTTAAACCAGCAATGCGGGTGGTAGGCATGACGGCGATCGAAATGGTGAAACGGATCCGTTTTGATATTGTTTTTATGGGGATTTGCTCGTTCCATATTCACCACGGTTTTAGCGCGAGCTATATAGAAGAAGCGGAGATCCTTTCTGCTACTATTCGTCAGAGCGACCACACTGTGATTATGGGACCGAGTCATAAACTAGATAAAGTCGCTACTTATCAGATTGTTACAGCTAACGAAATTGACACAATTATTACCGATGAAGAAATCAATCCAAGCTTAAAAAAGCAGATTGAGTCGCTAGAGATAGCGCTTACTTTGGTCTAGGTTAGTTGCATTAGGTTAACAAGTTTATATCGGCTACTTAGCAGCTAGGGTAGCCGACTTACGGTCGAGCTAAACAGCTACATATCTAAGGTTTTAATAAGGTAAAAATATGATTGTTATAGAAACGTTCATTTTTGAATATGGCGCGTTTTAACACCGCTTCTTGCTCAAAACCTGACTTCTCTAGTAGCTTCATTGATGCATGATTGTCGTCAAATACTGCGGCAAAGATCCGTTCAATATTGGTCTCGTTAAATACCTCTGACGTAATGTGTAAAATGGCTTTATGAGTAATTCCTTTACGCCAATGGCTTTTTGCGAGCCAATAGCCTATTTCACCAGAACGCTCATATTCAAACCCGCCAGGGTTAACACCTATACAGCCGATAAGCTGCTGACCATCGCAAATCGCCCGAACATAGCCTTGTTTACTGCCTTCATTTACCCACCACATGGCATCTTGCTCGGTGTAAGGTTGCGGAATTTTTGTTGATAAATACCGAACGACATCGGGATCGTTCAAAATCACGACCATATTGTCAACATCATTGGCTTGGAACGGTCTTAGTTTGAACATTGAGCTCTCTTTCAATAAATTTAAACGTAAATTCATCAATAAGTTACCATTCCCTTTCGAGGTATACAATGCGTGCTTTGTGTAGAGAAAAGTAAGCTGGGGCTGGTTGTCGCCATTTGATGTTATTTTGCGTATTTTGATTGCATTAAATAACGTTAATTATTTTATAGACGAGGAATGCACAATACTAACTTCAAGCCTTGCACCGCAAATTCTTCAACTGAGATTACCTAACCTGAACTCGGGATAAGAAGTTAGTTAACCTGAGCTGCGGATAATTAATGCCTTTCTAGCAGCCAGTTTTAGCGCTAACTGCGTTGAATTCACTTCCAATAGCCAGCTATTGGTGCGTAAATTCGCCTTGTTTTCCCTAAAACTCTCTGGCTAGATAAGGAGAAAACTAAGTTGTGCTTTAGCAACAATGAGTTGGAACATTCCTTATCCAAACCTCAGGTTAGTTAAGTTACTAAAATATCTAAGTTCAGGTTACCTATATTGTTTTTATTTTGTTTGCCCTAATAAAGAGAGTGAGATTACAAATTAATTGCAAAGGATTAGGAAGAAAAAACGATGGATAAAAATACCTTAATTGAATTGGTGACTGAGTACTTTAAAAAGATTGATGTTGGAGATTCAAGCTATTTAGACCTATTTCATGATGAAGTGACTTTCTTTTTTCCAAAGTTTGGTGACGCTGTTGGTAAGCAAGCATTACTTGAGTTTGGCGATAAAATTGGCAGCTCACTCAACAGCATTTGGCACGATATTGCGCATTTTAATTTCATTGTGTCTGGAAAAACAGTTGTTGTTGAAGGGCGCGAAGGCGGTGTGATGCGTGATGGGACGCACTGGCCTGATAATCAAATTTCATCTGGCCGTTTTTGTAGTGTGTTCGAATTCTCTGATAACTTGATCACAAGAATGCATATTTACGTTGATCCAGACTTCTCAAGCCAAGATAGTGATAGGATTTCAATATTATCGCGCTAATGTTGACTGTTTTGATAAAGAAAAGGATAGCTGATCTATGGTTTTCTCTGAAAGTGAAAAGAACACCTTACTCGCCCTCAAAGGAGTCGGCCCTACGGTAATAAAGCGTTTTGAAGAAATCGGTATTTGCAGTTTGAGTGAACTTGCGACTTATGAAGTTGAAGAAATAGCTGAGCGGGTCGCTTCTATGTTGCAAACAACTTGTTGGAAAAACAGCCCGCAGGCAAAAGCTGCCATTCAAGCTGCAATCACGAAAGCACGTAAGATGAACTAGCGTGTAAAGCCCCTTTACGGGGCTTATTCAAAGTAGTCTGGAAAACATATTATCTAGGCTTACTAAGCAACAGCTTCTACAAAGTTGAGGTCGAAACGTCCGTCCGGATCTTCTACTTTGATAAGCTCGTTAAGCGGTTTGTTTTTTAATGCCTTATTTTCAGCAAAGATGTCTAACAATAGTGGTTTTACTGCGTTTCCGCATAGCGCCTTGGCGAGTGCTTCATGAGAAAGCTTGAACAACAGGTCCATATTCTCGTCCTCGTCTTCAACGAGTTCTATATCTTCCCAGCTCTCGAAAATGTCTCTCAGTTTACTGACTTCTGCGCAGTCATCTTCAAAGTCAGATAAGATGATAAACTCGTCTGAGGCAACGTTTTTATGTTGTTCAAAACGGCTTTCTGGCAGGCTATAGATATTCCAATTTACATCGTAATGCCAAAACTCAACAGATAACGACATATGAGAATAAGCGCTTTGATTTACATAAAATTTTAGTTCGTTGATGCGCCTTTTAATAAGTGTAATTAAAACGTTTTCGTAAGCTTCAATAAGCGTATTTTTATCAAACATAATGTATCCTAACTGCGGTCTTAAATGCTAAGACTACGTGCTCCTATATTTGTTCTCAGTATTAATTCCACTCTACTATGTAAATGTGAACTTTTGTTACTGGCGTTTGCTAAAAGGTAATTTATCCAAAACAGGTTAATTTAACCACCAGTGTAGAAAAAATGCCAGTCTCTGCCGAGCCAATATGGCTTTAAATTGACAGTGTACGTTTAGTCAAAATAAGCTTGCTGTTTCGTTGTATAGCCATCGCACGATAGGCCCTTTGCTTTGATCTCTGCGTTGCACGATACCCATTTCGACGACCAGCGGGTTAGGAATATGTTCGGTTGATAGCTCGACCAGTTCGTTCATGTACCATGGCGTGTTGACAACATGTTCAGGTACTAATGCCCAACCAACCCCTCTAATGGCTAAACCCATGATGTAATAGTAACTGTCAATGTGCCAGTGGCTTGTAGATATGGCTTGTGACTGAGTATTACCAATGCGGTCACGTATAACGAGCTGCCGATGTTGGTTTAGCTCCTCAATGCTTGGAGCAGAATGTTGTGCAAGCGGGTGGTGAGGGGAGCAGATCAAGATTTGTTTAAAGCTGCTAATTGAGGTGAAATCCAGCGATTCTGGCAATGGTTTTTGGTGAAATAAAATGCCTATTTCTGCCCTTTTTGCGCTCACCCATTGTGCAATGTCGTCTTGGGAACCATTAATAATGGCTAATTTTAATAGCGGAAATTGCTGAGCTAATCGTTCAAACAATGATTCAAATGCGATGATGGGCACTGCTTCATCCATGGCAACGGTGAGAGGCACCTCTTCGCCACTATTAAGAGAATTGGCTCTTGATTGCAGGCGCTGACACTGCATGAGCACCGCTTCAGCTTCTTTAAACAGATCGAGACCAGCTTGATTTAACACTGGCAGTCTGGCGGAGCGGTCAAAAAGTGCAAAACCTAGATCGGCTTCCAAATTGGCAATTGCGGTGCTGACCCGAGATTGTGCCTTCCCCAAGTGTCTTGCTGCAGCTGAAAATGACCCCAACCTGACGGCGGTAACAAAGGCTTCAAGTTGATCGAGTGTCCAATGCATAATGATTAACCTATCCGAATTTCGGATGGATACTAACTTTGACCAATCTCAATTACAAGGATAATAACGGTTTTTCTTGCTTAAGGATTTCATCATGCTGTTAGATTCAGCGAGCAAAACCCCCACAAAAGACACCAACGTTACCCGCACTTTTTGGCGTTATACCATCCCTGCCGTTGTCGCAATGATGGTCAATGGATTGTACCAAATCGTCGATGGTATTTTTATTGGTCACTACCTTGGTGCTCAGGGGTTGGCTGCTGTAAACCTTGCTTGGCCCATTATAGGGATCATTATTGGTTTTGGCGTTTTAATCGGGATGGGATCTGGCAGTTTGCTGTCGATATATCGTGGCGCTGGCGACAATACCGATGTGCAGCAGCTGATGGGCACTAGCTTTTGGCTCATCGCTATCTTGACTGTGGTTGCAATGACTGTCCTTGTATTATTCGGACCTACTTTGCTTGAGCTTCAAGGTGCATCGGGTGAACTTTTACATTCCAGTTTGGCCTACTTACAGGTATTGAATTGGGGAGCTGGGGTTACCATTGCGGCAGGTGCGTTGCCGTTACTACTAAGAAACAATGGTAAACCAGAATTGGCAACGGCTTTGCTGATTGTAGGGGCGCTCGGCAACATAGTGCTCGATTATTTTATGATTGTGGAAATGCAATGGCAACTTCCCGGTGCTGCACTTGCTACGCTGATTTCACAAGGGATAGTCGCACTTGCAGCGCTCTACTTTTTACTCACTTCTGGTGAAGAAAATAAACCCAAAGGTGCGTTTAATCAGCCCCTAGCCCTAGAAATACTAAAGCAAGGCGCAGCAGGATTGGTGATGTTTTTGTATTTTGGCTTTATCGTTGCGTTACATAACAAGCAGTTGCTGATATTTGCCAGTGAAGTTGAGGTGGCGGCCTTCGCTGTGGTTGGTTACCTTGGCGTTATTTACTATTTTATCGCAGAAGGCGTAGCGAATGGTGTCCAGCCGCCTATCAGTTATTATTATGGAGCAGGCCTTTACCAGCGCATTCACACTATGTTTAAGCTGGCGCTCAAAGTGAGCTTGGGTTTTGGTGTGATGATGGTAACTATGTTTTATCTGTTTCCGAAGGATGTACTTGGGCTCTTCAGTGAGGATTTGGCTTTGCTCAGCGCGGCCGAGCGTGGTTTGCAGCTGCATCTATCCACGTTATTCTTGGATGGCTTTATATTTCTTACCTCGATGTACTTTGTTGCGGTAGGTAAAGGCGGTAAAGCGTTGGCTATTTCGCTTGGAAATATGTTGGTGCAATTGCCGTTTTTATATTTATTGCCCTTCTGGTTTGGTGTTGATGGGGTGTGGCTTGCGGTACCTATCTCAAACATCACGTTAACCGTTATTATCATCCCTCTACTTTGGCGTGATTTATATCAGTTAAAGCATGCAGAGATGGAGGCTACGTCAGGTGATAAGCAGTGCGCTTAGTTGCATACTGTAGGCGCTTATTTTAAGCGCCTTCTTAGGGTTACCTTTGGCGTATGTAGTAATTTTTTACCACGCAATCTAAATATCTCACAGCATTCACATGTCTAAATTTAAGCGGTTCGTTTAATCCTCCGAATAAAGGTATTCCGCCACCTAAAATAGTTGGAATGGTCGTGATAATTAGCTCATCAATGAGATCTTGTTGAAGAAAGCTTTGTATGGTTTTTCCGCCATCAATGTAAAGGTTTTTAAAGCCCTGCTGAGCCAGTTGTTTGACGATATCTGTCAGTTCACCTCGTACAAGCGACACCTTATCTGAAAAGGCTTTTGGTACATCTTTAAGCGTATTACTTAGTACAAAAACAGGTTTATTGTATGGCCATTCGCAATCAAATCCTTGGATTGTCTCAAAGGTATTACGTCCCATGATGATGGCATCTACGCGGGCCATAAAATCGGCGAACCCCAAGTCTGAACCTTCAGAGTTGGGTAAATCGTGTAGCCAGTCTAAGCAGTTGTTTTTACCCGCGATAAAGCCGTCTAGACTTGCCCCAATATAGACGATGTTTGCCATCTTATACTCCAATTGAACTCTAAACTATTTCAAGATAAAATAAATTCTACGGCGTAGAATTTATTTTATCTTAGCGAGAGTAAACAATGAGTGTCAAGGATAAGAAGCGTGGCCGACCATTAGCTGAAGGTGAAGCACTAAGTCAGGAGCGGATCATACAAACAGCCAAATTGCAGATGAAGGAAAGCAGAAAAGTGCCTAGTATTCGAGCGTTGGCGAGCAGCCTAAATGTCGATGCGATGGCAATTTATCATTACTTTAAAAACAAACAGGCTTTGCTTGAAGCTTTGACCTGCTCTTTAGTCGATGAAATCTATGAACCTAGCTGCGCTGAAAAGTGGCAAACAGAACTACAAAAGCTCAGTGCAAGTTATTTACAGCTACTCGATGACTATCCAGGGTTGTTAACTGTGCTGCTATCAATGGACTCAGTAGGTCCAGCTCAAGTATTTCAAACTCGATTTGAAGAAGTGACTCAAACGCTTGAATTACAAGGGCAGGCACAACAAGATGCGATTTGCTTACTGGTTGATTATTTACATGGGGTAGCACTCGCTATGGAGTGTCACCCAGATAGAGAAGCGTTAAATGTCTCGATGACAAGCGGTGCAATTGCACTAATTTGTAAAGCGATTGAGGCTTAAGTGTCATTGCGTTGTGGCGTTGTAAAGGGGCATTACAACACATAGAGGCGAAGTACCTGTTAGGGGCGCTTGAGATAACGGTTTGGAGTGGTGCCGATTATTTCTTTAAAATCTCTTATAAGGTGGGACTGATCGGTATAGTCCAACTGAGCAACAATATCTGCCATCGTAGTCACATTGGATTCAAGCATTGCAAGTGCTTGGTGCAGGCGATACTTTCGAATTAGCCATTTAGGACTAAAACCTATGTAGTGTTGGCAAAGCCTTTGTATTTGTCGTATTGGCATGTCGCAGTGTTTAGCAAGTTGCTCAACCGTAAAAATATCGCTGTGATCTTGCAAGGTGTTGAGAATATATTCAGCCATAGCAGCACCTGTGCTTTGAGGGAGTGTAAACGACATTAAAAATTGTGATAGCACTTTTACCCGCTCTGCATCATCACTTGCCATGGTTAATGAAGAAACCAGCGGACTCGATGGCACATCGCAAAGATGCTCCCAAGAAAAGGTTTTATCGACACATGCCAAAGGGGTGATATTAAATTGCTCCACTAGGGCACCGACCCTAAATTTAACCCCCAAGAGCTGCCCTTTTCCACGCATTGTGTAATCGTATACTTTGCTTACAGGGCCAATAATTTTTATTTCATCGGTACTTTGCAGCAAATGAAAGTTGGGATCTGGTAAGTTTCTTTGTGTATGAGTTTTATTATCCGGCAAACACCAGTCGACAAACCAAAATTGCTCGACAAGATCTTTTAACTCTGTGCATGGGAAATACCGTCTAAGCTGGTAGTTTGGCGCGCTTTGTTGTTGGTGAAGTACGCCGTTGATTGGGCTAAGGTTAGATTTCATCGCTGCCTTGTTATGGATAGAGCTTATTGTTTGATGTCGTGTTTTTACAATACCAATTTTAAATTGCGTGCTAGATTTAAAACAAGCTGCATGAAACTGCAGAGCAAGGTCAAACTCTTCTACTATAAAATTAAGGGAAATGCGATGCAACTAACAGGTGTGTACGAAATTATCAATTGGCAAGAAACCACAGAAAAACAATTTGATGATGGTGCTAAACTCTCCAAAGCCGTGGTGAGCCTCAGTTATGAAGGCGAAATTGAAGGCAGTAGCGAAGTTTATTATCAGCTTCACTATACCGAAGAAGGAGATGTTGAGTTTAATGGCTTTGAAGCAGTAACCGGGGGCTTTTCTGGGCAACAAGGTAAGGTTGTATTGATGCACGATGGTCGTTTTAAGCACGGTAAAGCACATAGTAATTTTACGGTGGTACAGAGCGATGTTGACGCGATTGCGGTGGGTGACAAAGGGTCATTTGAGTCGACTGAGGGAAAAAAGGCAAACTACCAAATAACACATAACTGATAGCTTCAATGTTATTGCGCTAGGCTAAGTAGCGGTGTCTTCTCATGTCTAGCGTGTACAGCGCATCAACTAACTCAGCAAAGTGACTAATGACGACATCTGCTTGCTCTGCGTAGTGAGGTTTGTCATTGGGGGCAAACAAGCATGACGGCATATTGGCGTTATGTGCTGCCTCTATATCGTAGAGGTAATCGCCAACATAAACACATTGATAAGGTGGCACTTGCCAGGTCTGAGCAACTTGCAGCAGCGCGGCTGGGTCTGGTTTGGCTGGCGCATCGTCTCTTGTTAAAATCAATGGAATTGGCAATCCCGCTGTTTTAAGCTTCAATCGCGCCGCTTTTGCAAAGTTTCTGGTCACAACGGCAAGCGGGACCCCCATTCTCGAAAGGTGCGCAACAGACTCCTTAACCCCAGGAATAACTTCACAGTGCTGTGCGTCACATAATTCATGTTGGTGGACGATGTTCATGGCCTCTTCACGCATGTAAGGTGAAGGCAATGTACTGATAAAACTGAGTAAGTCTTGCCCTACCGGACAGCCAATTTGCGCCCGAATAAGTGAGAAGTCGAGTTCAGATGTCACTAGTGTGCCATCTAGGTCAAAAATAATGCCTTTAACCGGTATCCTATCCATTTTTAATATCCTTTGGTTTCGCATGTGTACTGCGTAGCCCTACTTAAAGGTAGGTACGTAATTGAAGTTTGTAAAGATCAAGACGATGGAGTTTTGCTTTTGCGAGATGAGTGGCTCACTGATGGTAACGGTGAGCCACTTTTTAGTCTTTTCGAAGTTTTATGCGAGTTTGCGTAGTAGCCCTTGCGTGTTTTGTTTCATGGTGTTCGCCACCATAAAGTAACCAATCACAGCGACGAATGTTGCGCCAGTTGCAGGCCCTAATAGCCAAATATAGGGGTGCAAACGGCCATCCACATCGAATGTTTGAACTTGGATCACCAACAGTGCAATGTCACTGACCACGGCAGCTACCAGTCCTGCTAATCCGCCAAGTAATAAAAATTCATAAAGCGTGGCGAGTTTTATCAAACGACCTCTGGCACCGAGTGTGCGCAAGATAACGATTTCCTGCATACGTTCGGCAAGGCTTGCCTGAACCTGAGAAATGAGCACCAAAGAACCGCTGATAAGCACGATACTAAGTACAAAGCTAATCGCCAGTGAGACTTGAGAAATCATCGATTGTGCCTGTTTGAGCTGGCTCTGAATGTCGATCATACTAATTGTTGGATACGCTTTCAAAAACTGACTAATAACCTTAGTGTCTGCTATTTCAAGCTTGGCGGCAGTAAAGTAAGTCACAGGGAATTGGCCGGCGATTTTATCGTTGAATATCATCACAAAGTTAGGTTTCAGCGAGCCCCAATTGACACTACGTAAACTCGTCACTTTGGCTTCAATTGTTTGACTATTGATTAGGAAGCTAAGCGTGTCCCCCACTTTTATCCCTACCCGCTCGGCAAGCCCTTGAGCGACGGAAACTTGAAGCGCATCAGAGTCATCAAACCACTCGCCATCGACTACTTCATTACCCGCTGGCAATTCATCTAACCAAGTAAGATTGAGCTCGCGCCCTACCCCATCACGTGCATCTTCGTCTTTTTCTTCACCCTCTTGCAGTGAGACCCTGCGTGCAAACTCTTCGCCATTTAGCGCATTTACACGACCCAAAAAGACGGGATAAAAATGTTCATGTTTGATGCCACTTTCATCGAGTTTGCTTTGCATTGGCTGAATTTCTTGTTCCATGATATTGATAAAAAACGCATTGGGTGCGTCTTCAGGAACTTGCATCTGCCAATCTGAGATCATGTCATTTTTCAGCACCACTAAAAACAACATTAATTTGATAGCCAGAGCAAAGCTAATAAGCTGTACCGCATTTGCATTGGCACGTTTTTGCAGTGTGGCAATGGCAAGAGACCAACTTGATCCCGGGCTCAACCCTAGTTTTCTGCCCGCTGAAAATAATAGTCGTGAGATCACGTATAGCACGACCATGAGTAGCAAGGTTGCGCCGAATAAAATCGCGGTGATCTTAATATCGCGACTAAATAGCCACATTAACCCGAAAATTGTTAATACTGAAAGCGCCATATGAATTCGACTAATCGCGATGGTGTCTCCAAGGTTGCGTCTTAGGACGCGCAGCGGCGGGATATCAAATAAATCTAATAGTGGTTTTAATGAAAACATCATTGCGCATACCACACCCACGGCAATGCTCAACAGCCAAGGCCTAAACCCTGCTTCAGGCAGGGCCGTATCCATAAAGTTAATCAGGTAAGCGGCCCCAACACTTTGCAGCCCGTAACCGATAGCAAGACCGACTACAACGGAAAAAAAGGTCACTAAAGAAAGGTGTAAAAGATAAATACGGCGGATGGTTTTGCGACTACCTCCGAGCGTTTTCATCATGGCGACGGGATCATATTGGCGCTCACAGTAGCGCTTTGCAGAAACCGCCATCGCTACGGCAGCGAGCATGATCCCAAATAGTCCAGCAAGGAGCAAAAAGCTCTCTGAGCGAGCTAAGTTTTCACCTAAAGGTGATTGCCTATCTTTTATTCCCTGCCAAGATTGGTTGCTTTTGAGTTGTGGCTTGAGCCAAGTGTAGTACTCTCCCAGCTGCTGCTCTGAGCCCGAAAATAATAGTCGGTAGAATACTCGGCTCCCGGGTTGAATGGCTTTAGTCACCGCAATATCATCATGATTAATAAGGACGCGTTTGTTCCCCGCCAGCGAGAAGAAAGGGGCATCAGGCTCGCTAATAAGCACCTTACTCACTGTAAACTGCCCTGCCCCTATTTCTACCACATCGCCAATTTTAAGGCCAAGGGAATAAAACAAGCCTTCGCTGAGCCATACATTGCCCTTTTTCGGAGCGGCTTGAACTTGGTAATTCTCGCCATTAAGGCTATCTCTTAAAGTAAGTTTACCTCTAAGTGGATATGTATCTGTCACCGCTTTTAGCGCGCCAAGTATTAACTCATCGTTGGCAAATAACATCGAGTCAAAATACACTTGCTTGGCGGTATTTAAGCCAAACTCTCGTGCTGTGGTCAGTACTCGGTCGTCGAAATCATGGTTGCTCGAAAGCCGCCTGTCAGCAGCGATAAAGTCTGCGGATTTTTGTTCTAGATTCAAACGGATCCGCTCGGTAATGGAAGACAAGCTAAACACAGTCAATACTGCAAGCGCAATTGCAGCTAGGATGATGGTGAGCTCGCCTCGTCTAAATTCCCTAGAGAATAAAGTAAGTGCTAACTTAAACCACATTGACAGCCGCTCCTTGTTTTATTACTTCTAGTTTTCCAGCTTCAATATGAATGATGCGATCACACTGTTGAGCGAGTTGCTCATCATGGGTAACAAGCACCAAAGTGGTGCCATTCTCTTTGTTTAGGTCAAACAGCAAACGCTCGATAAGATGGCCGTTCTTGCTGTCTAAATTAGCCGATGGTTCGTCGGCGAATAGGATTTTGGGTTTGCCAACAAAGGCTCTGGCTATAGCCACTCGTTGCTGTTCGCCACCCGAAAGTTGTGAAGGATAGTGCGTTAGACGATGAGACAAGCCAACTTTTTCTAATAACTCTGTCGCTTGATTTTTTGCACCTTTGTCCCCAGCTAATTCAGCAGGAAGCATCACATTTTCAAGTGCTGTTAAGCTTTGCACTAACATAAATGACTGAAATACGAAGCCGACTTTTTCTGCTCGCAGTTGAGCTCGAGCTTCTTCATCCATTTTTTGTAATGATTCGCCATCTAAATGAACTTCTCCTTTGGATGCGATATCTAATCCGGCAAGCAAACTAAGTAAGGTTGACTTACCTGAGCCTGAAGCGCCAACGATAGCCACGGACTCACCTGACTTGACAGTGAAATCGATATCACTAAGGATAGTGAGATTACCTTCAACGGTAGAGACCTGTTTAGTAAGGCCTTTTACTTGGATCATATTTAACTGAGAAAGCACTGACATGAAGTACTATTTCCTAAAGTTGTTGTTCATACTTGTTATTGTAATGACGCCGTTAAGCGCAAATGCCAAGCAAAAACTCATGATAGTTGGTGATAGCTTAAGCGCCGCTTATGGCCTGAAACAAGATGATGGTTGGGTTAAATTGTTACAAAATAAATACGAAACAGAACAAAATCCGATCGAAATTATCAATGTTAGCGTTAGCGGTCAAACAACAGGTAATGCTGTGGCAAAAATAAATCAGCAATTGAAAACGATTTCGCCTACTCATGTATTAATCGAATTGGGTGGTAATGATGGCCTACGCGGATTTCCTGTAAAAAGGTTAAAGGCAAATCTCACACTGCTGGTGCAATCTAGCCAACAAGCAGGCGCCAACGTTGCCGTAATGGAAATCCAAATCCCCCCTAATTTAGGTCCTCGCTATACCAGTATGTTTACCGAGAGCTACCAACAAGTGACAGAGCAAACCGGTAGCTACCTAATGCCCTACTTTATGCTAGAAGTGGCGGCCAAACCGGAATTAATGCAAAGCGATAACTTACACCCCAACAAAGAAGCGCAACCTCTAATCCGCGACTTTATGTATCAAGAAATCAATCAATGGCTGGAAAAATAAGCATACAAAGCACAAAAAAACCCGCTAAGAGCGCGGGTTTGGGTGTGTTTTAGTTTGAAACTTTAACTTATTGCAGTAGTGCTTAATTAACTACATTGCGATTACTTGAAGTTTGCGATACTCGTTTTAGTCGCATCTACCGTTTTCCAAGCATATGATTGACCAACTACACCATAAGGCACGCCGCCAAGAGACCAGTTCGGGTTAGCAAAGTAGTCGTATTGTGTTGCATTACCAAATACATGTGGATAAGCCATGATACTAGCAAAGTTGTCTTGTACACCGTGGCCCATGCCATCAACGTATACACCACCGCTGGTGTCACCTTGTTTGCGTGAATGCGCTAGACCTTGGTTGTGACCAAGCTCATGTACAAAGGTTGTTGCACCACAATCGATACCTGTAATGCTGAACATACGGTTGCTCATGCTTGAATATAGGTTGCCATTGCTACCTTGACCTACCCAAGCTAGACCACATGTGATGTAGTTACCATTGCGCTCACCTGTACCAAGTACCGCAACCATATCTGCACGCCAAGTATTACGAAGGTTAGCTACATAGCTACTGTTAGTCACAGAATCTAACCAAGCACTCGTTGGTGTGATGTTGTAGTTACCTAAGTTTTGTGTACCTGCAAGACGTAGTTGCAGATCGATGCCATTTTGGCTGTAAACTTGGTTTGTAAACGCAATCAGCTGATTGATTTTAGTATTAATGTTTGACGTAGCAGCCGCAGATTGATCGGTATAAAGAATGCCGATATCGACGGTTACTGCTGATGCGCTTGCAGATAGAGCGAGTGCCGTTGCCAGCGATGCTGCCTTTACTGTTGTTTTCATTGTTTTTCCTTTCTTTTTAGTTAACGTTACTTTTGGGTTGAAAAATATCTTTCTTCACAGAAACTGAGTTATGGTCTGTTTCGTCATGGCTATCATGCGGATGTAGTTCTTCTTCTTTGTGGGAGCGGTATAAGTCTCGCTTGGCAGCAATCCAGCCAAATTGATCTTTTGATTCAAATACATAGTTGCCACTTGGGGCGGTAAGTTGACCATATACGGCGTCTTTGCCTACGGTTAAAACGGTGGTATGGAAACGACCATCAGCACCGGTTACCTTACCAAAAACACTTTTATCGCCGTTTTCCGCTAAAGATATGCCTGTCACTTCTGCTACAAATGACTCTTGTGTTTGCGGAATTAACAATTCAAAGTTATCACCGCCTTCTAATTCTCTTAGTGTAGGTAAGTCAAACTCAATATACGCTTCGTTGCTTAAATCTTGTGGTAAAACCTTTGCGGCTGAAAGCACTGCTTTTGCTTTATTTGATACCTTATTCACAGCGTAAAAGTCGTTGCCCTTTTGTATTGGCGTCGCTGTAGGGGTGACCTGCTCAGGGCTCGATTCAAGCGTCTCATGCTTTGGAGTTGCCTGGTTATCAGTTTCTAAGTTGTGTGAAGCTTGAATTAAATTTACCTGTGAAGGTTGAGCTTCTGGCATCATTTTCCAAAAGGCAATTCCAATAAAACCAATAAGTAATGCAACAATGAGCACTCGCATAATTCACCACGATGACGTTAATAAGTAGTGAAATACTATTCATGATGCGGCCTTCTTATCAACTTTTAATTTACTGAATGTTTTCATTGTTGATGGTTAAAATTAAATATCTTCATGATATATATGTATAAATGTCATTAACAAATCTTTACAATGTGAGCGTGTTAAGTGTGTTATGGCTTGTAATTGTCAAGCTAATGTAATCAAAGTGTGCTGTTTCAAAGTGTTTGATTGGATTAGCTTTATTTTTTGAAATAGCTGATAGTTTTATTATTTTTTGTCTGAAATAATGGTATTTCAATTTAATCTTTTTGATCTTCATCGATATTTTTATTCATAGTCCTGATGCGTGTGCAGGGTATTTTGCCATTTGTTTTGAAAATTGTAGTTTGACTTGATTAAGTAACTGATCTGGCGTGAGCTCTGTTGTATTGTCGATCGCAGGCATAATAACAAAAGTTTTACTGCGGTAGTCTATTGCCATAGGCACAATGGGGACTTCGGCGGATTGCGCAATGTAGATGAAGCCTTTTTTCCATTCTGGAGTGTATTTACGAGTTCCTTCTGGAGCTAAGCCCAAAATCAATTTGTCGCTGGCATTAAAAATATCGCGAACCTGCGTGACCATACCATGCGGTGTATCTCGCCTAACCGGAATTCCACCCCATTTGCGTAATAACCAGCCAAATGGTGGGGTAAAAATGGTGTGCTTGCCTAAAAAGCGAATTTCAACATCAAGTGCAAGCTTGACAGCAATGCCAATAAAAAAGTCCCAGTTTGACGTATGCGGCGCGACGGCTGCTACAAACTTTTCTTCACTTGGGAAGGTGCCAGCTATCTTCCATCCCATCATCTTAAGCATCAAGCTACCAAGCTTTCGACCAATCGGGCTGTTTGAGCGTGGGATATTGGGTGGAATATTGATCAAGGTAATGGCCTTCTTTATTTGTGTTATTTGTTGGTGGTGAATTCATTCTAGCTGAAAGTTCTAGGGCCTGTTGACCGTTGCTGCAAAAACAAACTTGAAAGATAAACAGGGCTTAGGCACTAAGCGCTGGTGTGCGATGTTATCGTATAAAACGAATTACTGATTAGGCTGATAAATCTACAAAAAACTAGTAGATCCTTTACTTACACATACCAATCCCAAATTAATTAACCAAAGCCGATAATTCAAGTGTCAGTAGCTTATCACGCTGGACTGGGCCTAGTTGGGCGATATGCACTGGTGGATAGGTTGCCAAGTATATTTGGCGTTAAACAGGGTATCCCTTGTGTGACCACTCAAGTTTGGGTTTTGAAGTTTTAAAGCTTTCCTATCCTCAAATTTGGCTTTTGCAATGGCTTCACGAGTAATTGGATGATTGAAAAATAGTCTATCAAACGAGCCGTCTTCTATTGCTTTGTTGAGGCCATAGCTAAGGCGTTCTTTGAGTCGACTATTATTTTTATTGACGAAAAAGTACATAGCAGTGGGATAACAAAACGCGAACCTAGACTCTACTACTGTGCTATCCATGCTTTGTAACTCTGTCCATGGTTCGTGAAGTGCGCGAGGGAAGAGCTCAAAGCGTTTTTCTTCTAACATCTTTGGTAGCAAAGAAGCCATGCTAGTGACTACAACAAAGCCATTTTTTTCGTAGATTGAAGTATCGGGCCAGTCGATACCACTACCAAGCGTGAAACTCATTAATTGGGCGGGAGAGTGAAGCAAAGAGAGTCTTTCTTCGGTATCTTTGTGGATGAGAAATAAACGCGCGCCCATCATTCCTTTTAGTAGCGGCACATATACCGTCGCTAAACTCTTTTCTCTTTTGATGGATGTCATACTCCAGTGAACATCTAAAAGCTTCCCTTGCTCCAAAATTTCTAAGGTGCGTCCTTGAGGGGTATGATCGAAAGAGTTTTCACTGAGTTGGTAAGCGCCATATTTATCGCGGCTCTTATTTAGAGCCAGCCTTAATAACGCGATGTAGTAGTCTTGTTTTGGATCTGCAAATTCTTTAGAGATGTTATAGCGCACTAAATCGTTTGCACAGACGCTAAATGACGTCAGTAATATGCAGGTCAACACCAGCTTTATTGAGGCTATCATTCCTTTTCCTCATCGTGCATTAAAAAGTATTCTTTAACTTTAGCGCAGAACTTGAGTTGATAAAGTAAAAAAGGCACCGGAGTGCCTTTTAACTTTAGCGAGTTAGATAACCTAAAACGTGATGCTTAGCCAATCATCATTACCATCAAAGTGCAACGACCTGACTTTTCCTTTGCCTTCAAAGTTTACTAAATTGACTTGTTCTGACCACACATCTCTGAGTGCATTATGGCGCATTTTAAGTTCATTTATTGGTGAGAACAGCGGTGTTTCTTGATATACCCAAAAAAATTGGCCATCAATTTCCGCACCAACCAAATTTAAGGGCAGCACTTTACCTGCGCCTGTTTTTAATTCAACGCGCTTACTGACATAATTCGCAAAGCTTACTCTATCAGCAACATTGTTAAATATATCGGCATTGTGACTAAATAGGCTCTCTACCGCATGCTCAGTATCATGGAGATAGAATCTGTGCATGATTTCGATATTACCACTGCGTTCGTTAAATAACACCGTGGTGACCGCTGCTTTTAATTGGTGCGCTTGACAAAGCGGTGAAATCAGCACAAATAAACAGGCTAAGCGCCAGGTTTTCATTAGTTATCCTTTTTCTCTTCAAGTGGTTTTAGCTCGGCTTTAACGTCTTGCATGATATCGCGATACACTTTACCTTCACGTTCTTTCTTTTTATAGAGCTCTAGGCGAGATTCTATAATGCGTCTTGGGTAATGGTTATTCTCAATATCAACGTCAGCAGTTTCCCACCGCGGGTCAACGGTCACGGACGCAAGCGGTTTATCTTTATCTGTAATAATTAGCTTGCTGACGTTACGGGCATTGCGACGCCAAATCTCGGCAGGGATAGTCCGCTCTTCTTTGCTACCATCTTGGTACGTGAGCTCAAGTAAGATTGGCATCACGAGTCCACCGACATTACCAAACTTAAGTACGTAATAGTTTTTGTCTTCTTTTACCGCGCGCTCAAGAGTACGTTTTTCCCAAGGTTTAAGCTCAGATAAAAACTCACGATACTCATTTCGTTCTTCATTGGTTACCGTAAACTGGTCATTACTATCGTAAAAGTCTGTTATGTCTTGGTTTTTATCAATCCAAAGTGCGCGCCCTTGTTCTTGATTGCGTTTGACGAATAACGACATTGGTTTGTTCTTTTCAAACTCTCGTAGGCGGCCAAAATCGATGTCTGGGTTTTTGGTGTCCAACCGCAATTGATAGATTTTATCTAATGAGATATCGACATGATCTGTGCTGTAAAACCAGCCACGCCAGAACCAATCTAAATCGACCCCAGAAGCTTCCTCCATCGTTCTAAAGAAATCTGCTGGCGTTGGGCGTTTATATTTCCAGCGTAGGGCATATTCTTTAAATGCAAAATCGAATAGCTCACGGCCTAAAATCACCTCGCGCAGAATATTAAGCGCTGCAGCAGGTTTCGTGTAGGCATTTGGGCCTAAGTGCAATACGCTGTCTGATTGCGTCATGATTGGAGACTGATCTTCAGATTTCATGTAGGCAGCAACATCTCTTGGCTCAACGCCCCAAGGAATGGTGGGATCCCATTCGCGGCCAGCAACGCCATCTAAAAAGCTATTGAGGCCCTCATCCATCCATGTCCATTGGCGCTCGTCTGAGTTGACTATCATAGGGAAGTAGATGTGCCCTACTTCGTGAATGACAACGCCGATTAAAAAACGTTTCTCGGCCAGTGAATAGGTGCGAGAGCCATCATCTTGCAATTTCGTACGCGGACCATTGAAAGTGATCATCGGATATTCCATCCCACCGACAGGACCATTTACTGATTGCGCGGTTGGATAGGGGTAATCAAACGAGAAGCGTGAATAGACTTCCATGGTATGAATAACGGCTTCGGTGGAGTACTTTTTCCACAAGTCACCCCCCTCTTTGGGGTAAAATGACATGGCCATCACGAGAGGCTGCTCGTCACCACCTTGCTGATAGCCTTTAGCATCCCACATAAATTTACGTGATGAAGCCCAAGCAAAATCTCGCACATTCTTGGCCTTAAAGCGCCACGTTTTGGTGTCGTCTGTACCCGCTTTTTCGTTCTCTAGCGCTTCTTCTTCAGTAACGACGAATACCGGGCGTTTTGCTGTTTTTGCTTGCGCTAGTCTGTCACGCTGGGTTTTGCTCAGAACTTGCTTTGGGTTATCTAACTCACCGGTTGCAGAAACGATATGATCGGCCGGCACCGTGATTTCAACGTCGTAGTCACCAAACTCGAGCGTGAATTCACCACTGCCAAGAAACGCCTTGTTGGTCCAAGCTTCATAATCTGTATACGCCGTTAGGCGAGGGAACCATTGCGCGAGCAAAAAGATGTCATTACCGTCTTTTTCAAAGTGCTCATAACCCGAACGTGCGCCAACGGCATCTTCTTCAACAATATTAAAGGCGAAGTCCATACTAAATTGTAGATCTTTACCTGATTTGAGTGGTTCGTTTAGGTCAACACGCATCATGGTATCAACAATTGTGACCTTGAGCGGTTTACCGCGACCGTCCTTGACATTATTGATGATAAAACCAAGCTCAGTGTCATCCATAAACTGCTGGCGTCTGAGTTGATTTAGTGAAATTTTTGCATGTTTTGTAACCGGATTACTCTGTAATTCGTTCCCAAAAGTTGCAGTGCGTTCAGCAATTGAATCATTTTTGAAGATATTTTGGTCTAATTGTAGCCATAAATATTTGAGGGTGTGAGGAGAGTTATTTTTGTAATGTATGGTCTGCGTAGCGGTTAACCTTTTGGCTTTCTCGTCCAAGTTTACATCAATATCATAATCCACCTTTTGTTGCCAATAACGCTCTCCGGGCTCACCGGCTGCGCTGCGGTAGATATTTGGGGTCGGTAAAGTCTCATCTAATTGGCGAAACTTATCTTCAAAATGCCCTTTGGTTTGCGAAATGGCGCTGGCGTGTGCGACACCGGATAGCGCTAGTGCAACCAATAAAGGCATGGCTGGTGTTGATTTTTTCATTGTTATTTCCCATTTTATCGTGCCAAAGCATTGACCAATAAACATTTTTATTTCAGTTTTTGCTCGGAGTGAGTAGAGGGGATTTGCATGGTGACAAAGGAAGACAAATAAAACCTTCTACGTGTCAATAAACTGACAAATAAAAACACATAAATCAAAGTTTTGAGATAAAGTAACAAGATTTAGGCACGACTGAAATTACGCTGTTTTGAGTGTTTTTTAATCTGTTGTTTTTGATAGAAAAAATACAATGCTCAAAAAAATTAATTTGTATGCCAAAAAGGTATTTTGCTGGGTTATTGTCTACATTTTATAAATAAATAAAGAAAACAAAATTAGTTGTTGATATTGACCCAAGTTTGTCTTTAAAATCGCGCACTTTACAATCTATGGGTAAAACTGGCGTTAGTTTTGCTCTGTACTAAATACCCGTTTAGCGAATCGAATGTGGTGGGCAGTATGGATTTCTACATACTAAAAAAACAAGAGAAGTTTGTTGCAATTCCTGCAGACGAACAAAACTGTAAAGATTATTTAGATGACGGCTATTTTTATGTTGATAAAGTAGCTGCCTGTAACGAGAAATCGGCGATTAAACGCGTGCAAGATAAGCATAGTCGTGTTTTCAAGTTACCTGCTAAATTCTTTTTACTGGCATTACCTATAATCATTTTTGCTTGGTGGCAGTTGACTCACTAAGCTGTTAAAGCGTCAATATTCACAAGACGAATATTGCTCGACGATGCTATATTAGCGTTTCTATAGGAAAAGGAACGCTAAATGAAGGTTTTACACACGTCTGACTGGCACTTAGGGCAATCGTTTTACGAGCATGATCGCAGTGAAGAGCATCAGCTGTTTTTAGACTGGCTATGCGATGCGCTGGTTGAACAGCAAATTGATGTACTGTTGATCAGCGGTGATATTTTTCATACCGCAACACCGCCCGCGAGTGCTGAAAAGCAACTGTATACCTTTATCCAAAAAGCATCTCAACTGTGTCCTCAGCTGCACATTATTCTGATTGCAGGCAACCACGATTCCGCTAATCGCATTGAAACCGCAAAACCACTCTTAACCTTATTCAACACCCATGTTATTGGACGCTTTAACAAGCAAGCGCCTGAACAAGTTGTTATCGATTTACCCATCGCCGCGCAGCATATGCATGTTGTGGCAATGCCATTTTTGCGCAGTGCTGATTTACCAAAACCGCTAGATGACGAGTTTGACTATCAAACCGGGGTACAATTAGCTTATCAGCATGCGCTAAGCACGATAGAAGAAGTGAAAGGTCCTATTGTGCTAATGGGGCATCTGCACGCCAAGGGTGGAACGATTTCTGAAGATTCTGAGCGTAACCTCAACATTGGCGGCTTTGATGCGGTGTCTGCCGGCGTGTTTGGCGAGCAGTTTGACTATGTTGCGCTAGGCCATTTACATAAAGCGCAAACCGTCGCTAAGCAAAGTGCTATCAGATACTGCGGCACACCTTTGCCAATGTCATTTTCCGAACGCAATTATAAGCATCAAGTATTGCTCGCTGAATTTAATGAGCAAGGTCTGGTCGATGTAAACCCCCTTTACGTTCCCCGTTTTAAAGATGTGTTATATATCCCTGAAGATGGTGCAAAGCGCTTGGCTGAATTATGCGAAGCTATCGCGGCGCAGGATTTTAGCAAGTTCGATAGCGCTCCCTATGTTCGCTTAAAATTATCTGCAGCTGAAACCAATAGCCGCTTTCGGGCCGAGATTGATGAAGCGCTAAAAGGAAAGGATATTAAGTTCTGTGGTATTGAGCGGGTGTCTAAAGGCGCAGCTGCCAGTGAGTGGTTGTTTGAAGATTTGGGCAAAGTTGAATCGTTATCACCCAATACCTTGTTGGATATTGCCTATCGCGAAATTGAACCTGAGCAGGAAAAAGCACCCGCGACATTACATGAAAAATTAGCAGAAGTGATCGCGAGCATGGAGGAGTAGTGCAATGAAACTTGAAAAAATATTAATCACCAACCTTGCCTCTATAGAAAGTGCTGAAGTCGACTTTACTGCGGCACCACTCAAAGACACCGGTCTTTATGCCATTACCGGTGATACAGGGGCGGGAAAAAGCACTTTACTGGATGCGGTTTGCCTTGCATTTTATGGCAAAACCGCACGGTTAAAATCGGACGACAAAGAGAAAGTTGCCTTTAATGGCGATAACATTAAGTTAAACGACCCGCGAAACCTATTGCGTCGGGGCTGTGTTGCGGCATCTGCTAGCGTGGTTTTTATTGCTCAAGATAGCAAACGTTATCAAGCTAGTTGGTCGGTAGAGCGCGCTAGAAAAAGCCCTAAAGGTAATTTAAAAACTGCCACTATTGAGTTGTTTAGCCTACCAGATATGACCCTAGTCTGTGAGAAGAAAAAAGAAACAGAACAAAAAATCGAACAGCTAGTCGGGCTTAACTTTGAACAGTTTACTCGAGCTGTGTTGCTTGCTCAGCATGAATTCTCCGCGTTTTTGAAGGCAGGGGGAGATGAACGGGCTCAGTTACTAGAATGTCTTACGGGTACCGAAAAGTTCAGCAATATCGGTAAAGCGGTTTTTGAAGCGCACAAGCAAAAGAAAACTGAGCTGCAATCTCAGCAAGATAGGCTAGGTCAAATTGTGCTCTTGTCACCAGAGCAGCATGCCGAACTTGAAGCACAGAAGTTGGGATTGCTTGATACAAGAAATCGACAACAAGAAACAAGTACAAAGCTGCAAGCTCAGCTGCAATGGCTCGCGGATGTCGAGCTAAGAAAGCAAAAAATAGCTGAGGTGGAACACTCGCTACAAACGCTTGAGCAGCAAATAGAAGAGGGAAAGCCACAGCAGGAATATGCGCAGCAAGTCTTAAAAGCCAATGAGATGCGTGATAACCGTGAGCAGCATGAGCTGGCGGATAAACGCGTTGCGCAGCTATCTCAAGAGCGGCTAGCACTGCAGCAACAAGATTTTGCATCCGCCATTACAACGCTCAAAGCAAAACAGCAGCAACTGGAACAGCAGCTTATTACGCAGCAAGCCAATTTTGTAAAGTTAGAACCAAGCTTTAACAGCATTCGTATATTGGATGAAAAGCTGAGCCTACACAAAGCGCAAGAACGAGAAACTAAGCCCTATCTCGACAAGCACGCCAATCTTATTGCGCAACATGAAGCTGCAATACAGAAGTATCAAGTGCAACAAGGCGAAATCGCTACTGAATTGCAGCAGCTAGAGCATGAGCAAGCGAATTTGCACTCAGTTAGCAATATTGCCGGGCAATGGAGCGTGGTTCAGCCTCAATTTGATGATCTGCAAAAGTACCAACAACAACGTAACGATCATGAAACCCAGTTGCAAAAATTACCGAGCGAACAGCAAACGCTAGGTACACAATTGAGCAAACATGAGGCTGAGGTACAGCACCTACAAAAGGTTTACGACACCGAAGCCAGCGCGCTCTCCGCATTAAAAGAAGCACTCGCACCTTTGACTCAACAAGACCTAAATTTGGCATTGCAGAACTGGTCTCTATGCGCGCAAGCCTATCGTAGTATCGAAGAAGGGGATGCCTTGCTGCATCAGTTACGATCGCAACAAACGCAACATCATATTGGCTTGGAAAGGCTTGAGATACTGATCCGAGATACCAAGCAGCAAGACGAGTTGTCTAAGCAGCGCCTAGCCCTAACTCGTGATAACTTGGAGCAAGTGCAGTTACGCGCAAGTGAGCGGATCAGCGATTTACGCGCTCAATTGCGAGCAGGGCAAGAATGCATGGTATGTGGCTCAAAAGAACATCCTTATGGTGTAGAGCACATCGATGCCCATTGGGAGCAGTTACTATCGGATTTTCGGTCTCAGTATCAAGCTGCTGAGCAAGCTCGTGAGCAAGTGTTGCAGCGTTATAATCAACAAGTCGGTGAAAAAGAGCGTGAAAATGCGCTATGGCAGTCAGTCACTCAGGAAATTGCTCACTGCACTAAGCAAATAAATGAGAATCGCGCTCGACTAGATGCGTTGAGTGATGAGTATAAAGTTGGCAGCGCTGAGCAAGCTGAATTGCAACTCGTGAGTATTCAGTCACGGCTAAATGAACTATCCAAGTTACGCAATAATATCGACCGCCAGTGGCAATTGGTTCAGCAGGCACAACAACACCTCGAGCAGGCTAAACATAAAGGGCAGGCACTTCAGCAGCAGCACCATGATTTAGGTAATCATATTGCCTTTTTGCGAACCGAATATGATCAGCTATCACAAACAGTGGATGCCTTACGCAATCGACTTGAAGCGTTAATTTCCGATAAGTCGTGGTGGCAAAACTTTGATTCATCTCCTCAAGCTGCCATTAGCCAACTTAAAACGGGGGTGCAAACTTGGCTAAAAACCACCGAGCGCACCGATGCGTTAACGGCGGAAAAAGTTCAGCTTGAGCATCAATTACATCTTGTCAGTCAACAAAAACAAGATGAAGCGCAGCGACTTGAAGAATTAGAACATACGCTTTTACAACATCAGCAGAATATTGAACGCCTCAATCGCGAACGTGCTGAATACTTACCACAGCAGCACACCAGATTGGATGATTGGATTGCAGAGCTTAAGCTGCAAGAACAGCAAAGCCGAGAGCAGATCACACAAACCCAGCTAGCGCTGAGTCAAACCGAAGCACAGCGTGAAAAGACCCAACACAGTCTGACGCAACTAGAAAAGCAAATTGCCGAGCAAACATCCCGGTTGCAGCAACTTGATGCGCGTTTTGAACAATGGTTGCTCGACCAGCAAGGGCAGCTAGACAAAGTAAAAGTATTAGCGTTACTTGAGGTTTCTTTGGATGAAGCTCGAGCGAATTTAGAAAAGTGTGCGCAAGTTCAACAAGCCTTTCAAAACACTAAGCTGCAGCTTAGTCATCAGCGTGAAGAACTCAGCCAACTTGAAAGTAAGTACCCTGATGGGGTTGATAGTGAACAAGTTAAGCAAAGTCATGCCGAGACGACGCAAGCACTTGAACAAACTCAAAATCAGTTACTACAAGTGCAAAGTGCATTAGAGGTTGATGCTCAGAATAAACAACAATTCTCTTTGCAAGCGGCAAATCTCGCTCAGTTGCAACAAGACTACGAGCAGTGGCATTTGCTAGATAAGTTATTAGGCGACGCAACAGGCAAAAAGTTGCGTAATTGGGCGCAAACGCAAACGCTAAAAATCTTATTGCAGTATGCTAACCAGCAATTGCATACGCTTTCTAGACGTTATCTGCTTACCAACATTGAGCAATCTTTAGAAATTGCGGTCATAGATAAAGATATGGCTGACGAACAACGTAGCGTCAACACCTTATCTGGAGGAGAGTCCTTCTTGGTATCTTTATCTTTAGCACTTGGACTTGCTGCACTTTCATCAAATAAAGTGCAAATACATTCATTATTCATTGATGAAGGGTTTGGTACGTTAGACCCCGAGACGCTAGGTGTCGCAATTGATGCACTAGACGCGTTGCAATCACAAGGCCGCAAGGTTGGAGTGATCTCGCATGTTGCTCAGATGAGCGAGCGGATCGCCACCCGTATCCATGTGAATAAACAGCCGGGAGGCTACTCATCTTTAAATTTAGTACCACGAACATAAGGAAATTTGGATGCCGACTTTTACGGGCGAAGAAGCCCAAAACTACGACTCTAGG
Organism: Pseudoalteromonas sp. OF5H-5; assembly: GCF_021530695.1. Classification (NCBI taxonomy): domain Bacteria; kingdom Pseudomonadati; phylum Pseudomonadota; class Gammaproteobacteria; order Alteromonadales; family Pseudoalteromonadaceae; genus Pseudoalteromonas; species Pseudoalteromonas sp. OF5H-5. The sequence continues at coordinate 38,010 of NZ_JAKGBF010000003.1, read as the reverse complement.
ATCACAAAACTGGTGCCAGGTTATGCGTTAATTCACCAACTTACCGGGGCGCAACTTTTAGCACTTTACCCAGATAGCGCAACCATTTTGGTTGTGGGTGCAGGGACAGGCAAAGAAATTGTAGAGCTTACTCAGCTAAACCCGAGTTGGCGGTTTATAGCGCAAGATGTATCTGCTGATATGTTGGCAATTGCAGATCAGCATTTTACTAAGTTGGGCCTACAGGAGCGTGTGCAGATCCATCATGGCGCGATTTCACCACAGGCCTACCAAGCGGATGCAGTACTGTGCTTGCTGGTGATGCACTTTGTAAAAGATAACGGCGATAAAGCAAGCTTGTTTAAACAAATGAGTGAGCAGCTAAAGTCGAATGGGCGTCTTTTTATTGCCGACTTAGAAAAACCTGCGACAAGCTTTGAACGTGAAGCGCAATTAATTGTTTGCAAACAACTTGGGCTGACTGATGTTGGCGAGCAGCGTATGAGGGTGAATTTAGAACATGAGTTTTACCCCGTGGATAAAATGCGCCTTGCAGAGCTGCTAGACACCGCAGGTTTTGGCATTGCCAAACCTTTCTTTAAAGCCCTTGGCTTTGCGGGCTTTGTGGTAGATAAGCAGTAGTTTTTATCTAAATAACCTGAGCTTCGGATAAATAAGCCAGACCATATTCGGGTTTGGCTTTTCCTTTCTTACTCTTTCAAAGTAGCTTACATTAAGTTAGTAAAATAGTGATCTATACCAAGCCAATTGCTGCTCTGCCACTGGCGTCACCGCGCTTTATCTAAACCTCAGGTCATTTACTTCTAAAAAGTTAGTAAAACTCTGATCTCAATGACCATGATGCGGAAGGGAGATCAGTATTTTACTTAGTAAAAGTTTGATCTATGCACGAATTGGCATGCTGTTTAGTTGCCGCCTAATATCTAACTTTGTCTTATTATATCTACTAACTTATTGATTTTTATATCACTAATCTGGCGGTAATCCAAAAATGGCGAAATGATAAGGCGCAAGTTATAGTCAACGGCGAACTCATCATCTAGCCAAATTAGATTGTTAGTAAAAATCTGATCTCTAAGCAATGATTTCGCGTAGGTGCGTCCTGCAATTATATGCCAATCGTATGTTTTTGCTGAAAAATCAGGCGTTGAGAAGAGCAGGGCTTCTTGACTTGAAGCTTGAAGTAACGCGCTATCTCGATATGACTGCCAAGTTGAATAGTTAGTAATATCGTGATCTGGCAGCTTTGCAGCAAATAAAAACTTGGCAAAAACATTGAAGATTTTCCGCCAACCATTGCCGCAATGCGCATTAATATGTTCGATCTCCCTATTGGCTAACGCACTGACTTGCATCAAATTATTATAAGGTTCTATGCGTGGCGGATGTTCAATATAAAACGCAACCTTACCCGTTGCTACACCCAAACCATGAGTTAGTATTTTTTTGCTCTGTGCTGTATTCATCATACTTTGCTGCGATCTATTCATTTACACGTAAGTTTAAAATAAATAAAGTGAAATTGGCATGGTAAGGGTTTGAATTAAATTTTGCTTTTACTAGGGCCTGTTGACCTTTGCTGTTTGATTTTTGTTTCCCTGAGTGGGTTTTGGTCGCGGCGCTCGACTTGCCGCCTAGTAATCTAAGCAAAAGTTGAGCAACAATGAACAAAGCGCACTCAGGGGAACCCAAAGGGCAGCGCCTGATTGGCATTTCTAATGCGTTATCGCCTGACTCACATAGAATAACTATGCTACACAGGCTCTTCCTTGTATAAATGGCAATCAAACTGCTGCAAAAACAAACTTGAAAGATCAACAGGCCCTAGGTAAAAAATCGAACCTATCGTTAATCTTAGTGCTTGGTTACTACGTATGACATCAAGATGGAATATGGAGAACTTATATGAAAGTACGACAGCTATTTTTCACAGCGATTTTAGTGCTTGCAGTTTCAGCATGCACAGGGCTGCCTGAGGGCATCAAACCAGTTAAAGACTTTAATGTTGAGCGCTATACAGGCACTTGGTATGAAATCGCGCGATTAGACCATTCATTTGAAAGAGGAATGCAGAACGTCACGGCAACTTATAGCCAAAATCCCGACGGTTCAATTAAAGTCGTAAATAAGGGATATGTAACAGAGGAAGGAGAGTGGAAAGAAGCGGTTGGCAAAGCTAAGTTTGTTGCAAATGATGAAATAGCGCATCTGAAAGTGTCATTTTTTGGTCCGTTTTATGGCAGTTATGTGGTATTCGAGTTAGATGAAGACTACCAGTATGCATTTGTTACCAGCTACAATCGTGATTACCTTTGGTTGCTTTCTAGAGCACCTAAAGTGTCGGATACCGTAATGAACAAGTTTAAAACCATGTCAGAACAATATGGTTTTAACACCAATGAACTTATCTATATGAGACACGAAACCGTTCGAAAAGAATAGTGTAAACCCCCTTTACACTAAAGTTCCTTTTATGGGTATTTTAACTTGCTAACAGAAGGGAGGCTGTATGTGAGTTGAGTATAAGTGTCTTATTCCTGTAGGAAATGGTTAATAAATCATTCAGTCAACTGTAACAGGAACACTTCACACTGTTGCACGCTTTACAAAAAATAATACTTAGGAACTGGAGTAACTCATGAAGCGTGTAGCATATTCTCTTATTGCAGCAGCAGTTGCAATGGCACTTACAGCCTGTGATGGTGACGATGGAGCACAAGGTCCTGCGGGTCCTCAAGGTGAGCAGGGCACTGCTGGCCAAGACGGTGCAAACGGCACTAATGGATCGAATGGTACTAATGGCTCAAACGGCACAAATGGACAAAATGGTACTGACGGACAGGATGGTCAAAATGGACAAGACGGCCAAAATGGTCGTGATGGTAGTTACAGCGTACCAGGCCTTGTTCGCATCGCAACCGTCCCAGCTGGTGCTGAAGTAACTGGTCTATTTCTTTCTGAAGGGGGGGACTTGTTCTTCAACGTTCAGCACCCAAATGACACCAACACAGCTACTGATAAGTTCAATAGCAAGCCATTCAATACAGGTACTGTCGGTGTACTAACCGGTGTGAACTTTAATAATCTACCTGCAAATATCCCAAGCGCGCCAGTTCCAGCTTCGACCATGGAACAACAAACCGTGATTTCTGCAATTGGTCAATATCAAATTCTAGGCCAAACAGGTGACACATTCGCAAACCTTGGCACTAAAGGGTTAGCGGGTGGTTTGGGTGTACATTACAGCATCTCAACTGGTGAAGAAATCATTAAAAATGATAACCCTGATTTCAATGGTTATATTCCAGTCGATGCAAACACAGGTTATCTATTCACAAACTGGGAAGCGTACCCAGGTGGTGTCAGTCGTTTGAAAATGAGTAAAGCGACAACGGGTAAATGGTCAATCGAAGAAGCCATGATGGTAGACTTCGACGGTGTTAAAGGCACAGCAGCCAACTGCTTTGGTTCAGTATCACCTTGGGGCACACCGCTGACTTCGGAAGAATGGATTGTCTGGTCTGAAGTTGATTCAACACAAGATCCACAGTGGAATAATCCTGCTGAAACAGGCAATGACACAATGGAAGCGTTAATGGCACCTGATTTCCCTAACCCTTATCGCTACGGTTACATTGCGGAAATCAAAAATCCTACAACCGAAACGCCTGATGTTGTAAAACACTTCACAATCGGTCGTTATGAGCATGAAAACTCAGTTGTAATGCCTGACCGTCGTACTGTTTATTCATCACAAGATGATACCGGTGGCGTACTATTTAAATTTGTTGCAGATCAACCAGAAGACTTAAGTGCAGGTACCCTATACGCAGCAAAGCTAACTCAAGATGCGGGCCTTACCGATCCGGCTGTAACTGGCTTTGACATTAGCTGGGTTGAGCTGGGTAGCGGCAGTAATGCACAGATTGAAACTTGGGTGGCTGAGTACGACGGCATCAATGAGACTGACTATGTTGAAGGTCAAACAAGCTATTTGTCTGTTGCTGATGTAAAAGCGTGGGCGGAAGGCGCTGCTACTTATCCAACAGTTGCAAACGGTGGCGGTAAAGTAACGGCAGGTAAAGCGATGGACAACCGCGCTATCTTCCTAGAGTCTCGTCAGGCTGCACGCCAAAAAGGCGCTACGGCTGAATGGCGTAAACTTGAAGGCTTAAGCATCAACCATAACCGCGTACTTGAGGCGGTAACTGGTCAAGATGTTGTTGCCGGTGAGGTGGTAGATAAAGCCTATATGTATATTGGTATCTCTGATATCGACAACACCATGATTGATGGCGAAGGTGACATGCAGCTTTCTGCGCGTGTTAAAGATTGTGGCGGTGTATACCGTGCTCATATCGATAACAACTATAACCTAACTCGTATTGAGCCGGTTGTTATGGGTGCAACTTACCGCTCGTCACTAACTGGCGCTGAGCGTTGTGATGTCAATCAGCTTTCACAGCCTGATAACGTAATCGTTATGGAAGATGGTCGCATCATTATTGGTGAAGATGGCTTCCAAGAAAATAACACGCTTTGGCTATATGACCCTAAAGCAAAATAATTAAGCAAGTAGCAGTGCACTGAATGGTGCGCTGCTTTTTTTTAGCAAAATTTTGGAGTCATAAAAATGAAATACGTTAGCCTAACTCTAGTGGCATTGACGAGCGTAGCCTTGTTTGGTTGTAATGATGAACAGACTCAAGGGCTAACCAATACCGCACTTATGTCGGCGCAAACTACAGCACCTTATAAACAGGGTGATGATATTCCTGCGGCCGCATTTATGCAGCACAATGAAGTCTATAACCCCGAATCAGTGATCCCTCCTCAGTGTTACACCAAAACGGATGGCGTGAATAACCCTTGTTATGCCTGCCATCAATCATATGATGAAAAAAACCGACCAAACATGATGCGCGATGCCAATTTACAAGGCGCTTATGAGTTTTCCGATCTTGGGTTTAAAAACCATTGGAAAAACCTGTTTAAAGATCGCTCTGAGCTTATCAAGGATATATCAGATCAAGATATTACTAACTGGGTCAACCAAGATAATTACACCCCTTTTATCGAAAAACTAAAAAATAGCCCTGACTGGAAAGGTGAGATCACTCCACTTAACAACTTGGCATATCCAGAAAAAGCGTTCGATGAGCTTGGTATAGCAAAGGACGGCAGTGGCTGGGTGGCATTCAATTATAAACCTTTTCCTAGTACTTTTTGGCCAACCAATGGCTCGACGGGGGATGTCATGATCCGCCTTGCTGACGCCTTCAGAGAAAAGGGCGAAACGTATAATCAGGACGTTTACCTTGCCAACTTAAGTTTGGTTGAAATGGCTGTAAAGGGGCTTGACGAAATATCAACGCCAGTGATTTCTGAGTCGCGAATTGGCGTAGATTTAAATGGTGATGGCAAACTCACGAAGATCACTAGCATGCTGCGCAGTGAACGTTACCTTGGTGATGCCAATACTATCGAGCTTGCTCATCAGTTATACCCACAAGACACCGAGTTTTTACATACCGTTCGGTATATTGGGGTGGATGATAATGGCCAAGTATTTAATGCGCCAAGAATGAAAGAAGTGCGCTACATGAAGAAGCACAACTTTAAATCCAAGCAGTCACTCGGTGCTGCTTACTACAGAGAAGCGAAAGAAAAGTCATTCGAAAATTACCCACAAACGCTTTATTTGGGCGACCAAGGGATCAATAACAACTTTGGTTGGACGATTAACGGTTATATAGAGGATAAAAATGGCGCACTTCGTCCGCAACATGAGCAAGAGCTTGCATTTTGTAATGGCTGTCACAAAACCATTGGCTCAACCTATGACCAAACCTTCTCGTTTGCGCGTAAAGTTGAAGGCAAACTGGGTTGGGGTTATATCAATTTAAAAGAGATGCAAGACGTACCTAACAAAGGCGAAGAGCAGGGCGAATTCTTGACCTATATGATGCGTGTTGGCGGCGGTGATGAGTTTAGGCAAAACCAAGAGATGCTAATGCGCTGGTTTAACGAAGATGGCACGGTAAACAGCAAAAAAGTGCAGTCTGCGAAGAACCTTTATGAATTGATCACACCATCAAAACCACGTGCGCTGGCGCTGAATAAAGCCTACTTAACCATTGTCAAAGAGCAAAGCTACCTGTTCGGTCGTGACGCCACTATAGTAAAAGCGCGTAATGTGCTGGAACAAGTCGATGATTCTCAACAGCCTCTAGAGCCAGAGCACCGATATGTGTGGGATATGCAGCTGGATTGGAATAAAGCCGAGTAAATCGTGTTCAGGGTAGGGGCGCTTCCTACCCTGAGTTGATAAAGGCTCAAAGATAAAGGGACTGGCACTGATAAACAGCCATCATCCTAAGAGGTAGTTTCAAATTGAAATTGCACGCTAATCTTCTTATCACATAGACCTTGAAGGTAAGATAAAGCTTAAGCTCGGGTCAGAGCTGAATTACTCTTCTCGCTTTCTGGATCAGAATTTAACTAACCAACAGATTTCCTTTGGCACTTAGATCAGAATTTTACTAAGTTAGTCCGAGAACAAGACTACCAGATCATATTTTTACCAACTGATTAAGCTAATTGAGCTCATGAGATCATGATTTTACTAACCTAACTTAGTTTGAGTTAGTAAATTTGCGGTGTATAGCGTCATTATTGCTGATATTTTATGCTAAATGATGTGGTTTCAAAGAGTTAACAAAGGAATGTTAGTAAAATTGTGATCTAAAAAAGGCGCCATTAGTGGCGCCTTAGTTAAAATATGATCCAATACAGCGTACTGAGCAGCATAGTGATAATGACTAGGTAAAATAGTGATCTGAAGTAACTAGGTTTGGTCGCGAAGATAGCGACAAGTAGTAATACAGCCAAGGTCATATAACCAATAAACTCTAGGCTGCCGTAGGTTCCCTGAGTCTTAAGAGCAAGTGCTAAGCTGCCGCTAAGGCAGAGCCAGCTGGCAATGGTTAATTGGTTTGTTATGTTTCCTTTTGGGCGTGTACCAAATACTTCTTTATAGTGATTGGGCTTTGCTACTGCAAAACCCATAAATGCTAGCAGGCAAAGTAAAAACGTTAGCCATTCCATTAGGCGTTTACCTCGCGTTTTGCTTGGCGACGCGGTGTCGCTGGTGCTGCTTTGGTACTGCCGAGCTTTTTGGCTTGAACCAAGAAACCGAATGCGATACCAAGAGCCATCACATCAAAACCAAATAATACCCACTGACCATTAATGAAATAGCTCACGAGGCTGCCATCAGTCGTTAGCATGTTTACGACAGGCAGTAAGCCCCATATGATTGCATTTACTTTCGCAGATAGCATCCACGCGAGCCTATCCAACTTAAATAGAGCGGCCAGAGTGAATATTCCCCACGTAACAAAGAACGCCAGAACTTCTTTGTCTGCACGTCCAGTTAATTCTATTGGAAGCAAACGATTTGCATAAAAGAACATCGCTGTTGCGGCTGGCAGCCCCATGATGGTGCCTAAATTGAGCGACTCCACAAGCCTAAGGCCTACACCCGGCTTGTCATCACCCTTGAGCTTTTGGCGTAGTCTTTTTGCCCACATAACAGCACCCGTTGCAATCATGGCACAACCTGCTAATCCGGCAACAAAGTATAGCCAACGTAACAGTGGCTCCGCTAAACGCCCGGTGTGCAGTGCTATCATTCCGCCGTAGAGATTTTCAGCGCCAGACAGCGTCACATTGTGTGTTTTTAACAACTCACCAGATGCCGCGCTATACATCCAACTGGGTGGATCATCCTGCACTGCGCGTTGAGCATTGGCATAAAGCTTAATCGTTGCACTTGCATCCCCTGGCGATGAGATCACAATGCGGCGAAGCGGTGCATCACCAGAGTTAGTAAAATAATGATCTAACGCTGTATTTAATGCGAGCCCCTTCAGTGGTTGTCCCGCCTCTTGGGTAGGGGCCAGAAATGGATAGCGTTCGGCTCTAAGCGTTTTTGTATCTTCAAAGCGCTGTTCGGCGGGCTGTGGCAGTAACATAAAAATGAGCGTCACTAGGCCGGTGTAAGTGATCATAATATGAAACGGTAATGCCACCACGGAAGAAACATTATGAGCGTCAAGCCAACTTCTTAGCCCTTTCCCATTTCTAAATTGGAATAGGTCTTTGAAAATGCGTTTATGGATCACCACGCCAGAAATAAGCGCAATCAACATAAACAGAGTTGCAAAACAGACTATCCAACGCGCGGTGATCGCGTTCATGTAATGCAAGTCAAAATGCAGACGGTAAAAAAAGTTACCGCCTCTAGTCTCCCTAAACTCAGGAAGTGCCTCCAGCGTTACTGGGTCAAGATACTCAGAGTGACGTTTTCCGCGCCTTTCTCCTTCGGCTGGCTTTTCGGAGTACATTAATAGCAGGCTTGGGCGACGCTCCGTCGGCATTTCAATACGCCAAGACTCGGCGTTTGGCGCTATATCTTGAAATCGTTCGATACTCTTTTTGACCGTTTCATTTTGTTGGGCACTATCATAATGAGGTAGATGGTGCGTTGCAGGTTGCGCCCACAGACTGATCTCATGTCTGAAAAAACTCGCAGTACCAGCAAAAAAGATTAAAAACAGCAACCAACAAACGAGTAAACCAACCCAAGTGTGTAGCCAAGTCATACTGCGGAAAAATGACTCTCTCACAGGGAGCCTCCAAAATGCGTCAAAGTACCGTAAAGAATACAAAGTAGTCCGATCATGCCAAGAAATACCTTTTTAAAAGAGCGGCATCCAAACACCCAAATAAAGACAATGGCGTAAAAGACGATGCCAGTTGTTAATGCATATAACAGCGCATCTAGGCGCGGAGTAGGTAAAGTTAAAGCCAATAAAGATGAAGCTAAAACAGTCACGTAATAGCCGCCGAAAATAGCGATGAAAAAGCGTGCAAGCACTTCAGCTCTGTACAAAATAGCCTTATTATTTGTGTTATCCCGACTAGGCATAGCACCCCTTTAAAAGACAGCAAACGTAATAGAATATTATCCAATAATTTGCATCTAAATGATAGTGATTCGCACTTGTTTTAAGTTGAGTGGAGTCGTTTTAACGACTAAGCACTTTAAGTTTTGTTGGTTAAATGGGGTTTTGAATATGGCTATGCCATAATGACCCTTGGTGTCATTGGGTAAAATAAGTAAGGAAAGATGGATATTTTTGAACGTGTTAGGCAGTGCAAGCTTTGTGATAAAGCGCTTCCCATGGGGGCAAAACCTATCATCCAAGGCAGTTATAAGGCCAAAGTCTTAATTATAGGCCAAGCGCCGGGGTTAAAAGCACATCAAACCTGCCAGCCGTTTAATGACCCAAGTGGAGATAGATTGCGAGACTGGCTGGGTGTAAGTCGAATACAGTTTTATAACCCTGAACTCTTTGCCATTATGCCAATGGCATTTTGTTACCCTGGTAAAGGGAAATCTGGAGATTTACCACCACCTAAAATCTGCGCGCCCACGTGGCATTCTCAGGTGCTAGCTACACTCAGCCACGTATCGCTGACACTACTTATTGGGCAATATGCGCAAAAATGCTACTTAACGCAATATTCATCAGTAACTGAGATGGTAAAAAATGCTGACTTTTCCAGTCAAAGTCATTTGCCATTACCTCATCCCAGCCCTCGTAATCAGATCTGGTTAAAAAAGCACGACTGGTTTGAAAAAGACAGTGTACCGCAGTTAAAGACAAGAGTTTCAGCTGCGCTATCATCTTGATAATGCGTTAATTAAATTTTCACTTAATGCTTTAGGGTTAGGTTTAAAATCAAAGGCAATCTGATAGGTTTAAAACTAAGGAATAAAGGTCATATCAGCTAATATTTATCACCATTTAGTTGCGTAATTACGAGTATTACCTCATACTCCAGCCTGTTTACATAACAAACACTTTTTAACATTTTCAAAGGACTTGATAATGATATACAAAACTACCGGTTGGGCTGCTGTACTCCTTTCTCTCGTCGCATTTTATCCAAGTATGCAACCTGGTGCGTTTTCCGTTATAGGCTTCTACTTATGCCTGTTCTCCCTCATTATCGCAGCATTTGCGAGCCATATGGATAAACCGATTTATTTTCGCAGCGTGATCACACTGTCTCTTGTTAATATCTTATTAGTGAATGATGGTACTCGTGCAAGCCTTTGGTTTGGCCAAAGCGACTGGGTTTATATCGGCTCTATGTACGGTATCTTTTTAGTCGTGGTGAGCATTTGTGGCTTTTTAGTGAGTCGAGACTTATTGATATCAACCTTAGAAGGTAAGGTTGAGTAAAAAATAAGTGCACAAGCAAAGCCCGTGCACAAGATCAGCGGTAAAATATGCTTAATTTTTTGCGAGCGACTGGGCCACCGTTGTGGTCGGGCGACCAATCAACTGGCTGAGCGCATTACTCTGGGTTGCCAAATATCCTTGTTGCGCTTGTGCCTCAGCGTCAACCAATAACGCAGCAAACGCCGCTGGCACGCCGAGAGCAACCAAGTGGGCCAAATATTCTTCGTCAGATACAAACTTTGCTTTTACTTCAACTTGAGTATGCTTTGACACCGCTTGTGCCAAACCTGCAATTGTAAATGCGTGATCGCCAGCCAGCTCATAGACTGAATTGTCGTGGCCAGCGCTACTTAATATGGTGGCAGCAGCCAATGCGTAGTCTGCACGAGCAGCGCTGTTGATCTGAGCTTGCGGCGCGATTGAGGTAATCGCATGATTTGCTGTAAATACAGGTACTAAATCAGTGTAGTTCTCGTTATACCATCCATTTCTCAGCATGCTATAAGCCACGCCGCTTGCTCTCAAATACGCCTCTGTTTCTTTGTGCTCTTTAGCCAGCTCTAGTGGTGAATTGTCCACATTCAAAATGCTGGTATAGGCAATTAAGCGCACTTGGTTTTTCACTGCGGCGTCAATAACTGCTTTGTGTTGAGCTGTTCGGCTTCCGATCTGATTGCCTGAGATCAGTAGCAGTTTTTCAACACCTGTAAGTGCTGCGTCAAGTGTGTGCGGTTTGTCGTAATCAGCTTGCCTTACGGTGACCCCTAAATTGGCGAGTGCCTTTCCTTTATCGAGATCTCTGACTAGAGCCACAATGTGTTTGGTTGGTATCTTTTGTGCCAAAAACTCGATAACTAATTGACCTAATTTGCCTGTTGCGCCTGTGATTGCGATCATGATGTATACCTCTTTTGAAAATGAGAATGTATTGGATGTGGCTATTATGCGTGGTAATTTTTGTTATCATAAGTGGGTTAATTCGATATGGTGAGTTCTGAAATTGAGTACAATAGACTTAAATGCATTAAAACTATTAGCAATATTTGCAACGGTTGTGGATGCGGGAAGCTTTGCTCAAGCTGCGCGAAAGCTCGCGACTAGCCGTTCTAGAGTGAGTGAACAAGTGTCCCAGTTAGAGACCATGCTGGGTGTTCGACTACTGCAGCGTAGCACGAGGCAACTCACGCTAACGCGAGAGGGGCGTGACATTTTGGCTCAAGCGCATTCATTGCACGCTATTTTGGATGATGTTGAGGTATTGCTCGATAACAAAGAGCCTCATGGTATGGTCTCAATAACCATGACCCACGACACCGCACATAAGTTTCTGTTACCAAAACTTTCTGAGCTCACGGCGCGATATCCGAAGATCCAATTAAATATCATCGTTGATGATGATAAGCGCGATATTATTAACGACCAAATAGATCTCGCCATCAGGGTTGGCTTTCCTAAAGACAGCGCACTGATTGCAAGGCAATTACATCAAGAATGTTTTAAGCTCTATGCAAGTCCTAAACTGATAGCATTGCATGGGTTACCAAGCAAAGACACACAGCTAAACCAGCTACCTTGGTTACTGTTAGAGCAGGCTAAATCAACGGGGATGACGCAGTTTTATCGTGGCGGTGAAGCCGTAAACTTTACACCAACTCAAGTACATTGGTGCAATTCCCCCATGCTGTTACAACAAATGACAGTATCAGGGTTAGGAGTTGCGCAGTTATTGCCTTCTACTGTGAAGCAAGAAGTTGAGCGTGGGGAGTTACAAATGATCTGTCCAGAGTTAAGTAGCGAGCAACTGGTGTTTTCTCTCATTTATCCATCACGTAAACAAATTCCGCCTAGAACACGGGCGGTGATTGACTACCTATTGGAAGCGAATCTGTTTGGATAGTTTTGGTTCTCATATTGACAATTTTAAGTCGATGGAGAACGCATACCTTTACCAAACATAAATAAACACGCGCTGTGTAAAGGCTGTGCACTTATTTTTGTTTGCTGTTCTCCTTTGCACAAAAAATCATGCAAAGGTTAACAAATTGAAACAAAATGGTCTTTTTTACGTCACTAAAGCTTGAAAAATAAAATTGATACGATAGACTCGCGTTTACAGTTTAGATACAAAAACGCAACTTGGTTTTGTGCGCTATCAGTCAATAATAGGTACTAAATACACTTGTCTACTGTTTAATCGGTGGCTGAAAGCGCGAGCACAACTAAAGAAAAAGGAATGTGTTGGTGGGTGAATATGACAAACGTTTTACAGGAGATGATTTGCGCCGCATGCGTAAAGTGGCAGGTAAAACCACAAGTGAAATGGCGAGGCTCGCAGGAGTTGAGCGAGGCACCTACGAAAATTATGAAAAGGGTGTGAGTAAGTTTCCTTACGAATACTTTGAAATTTGGTGTGACGCGTGTGGAGTAAACCTTACACCACTGCGGGACCAGATTAAGGCCCTACGAGAAAAAATAGACGACACTAAGCTTTGGCGTAAATCTCCAACTCCCCGCAGTGACAAACAAACCAAAACAGGCAAGGGAGACAGTGAGGTATGAGCAAAGTCTATTGGCAGGGGCGAGTAGCGTATCATTTTTTACAAGTGTTACCTTGTGTTTTGGATTGCAACAAGGTGTTTGCATTTGTATTGGCAGCAGGTAAAGTAAGGTGGAGTCTATACACCGCAAAACTTAACCTAGAAAGGACGTCATCATGCGCTTTTTAAAAAATAATACAACACGCCAGTTTAATAACCTAATGCAATTTATTTCCATCATTATCGAGGTTGTAGTTCCAAAACCTTGCACAAATATTAATAAATTGAATAGTGTGCCTTTGGCCAACGAAGATATTGACCTTGTTATAGGTGGAGTTGGTGGCAATAAAATAAAAGACCCAAAACTAGAACCGGAAAGTCGCTCTCCCGGTATCAATCACTTCAAGGAAACACAATGAAGTTATCCTCTATTTTCTTAATATTTGGAGTGGTCATTGCCACTCTATTTTCAGCGGCATATTTTAATATTGAACTTTATACGTATAGTGCGATACTTTTGAGCGTTCTAGTATTGTGCTATTTAGGAAAGAAGCTGGAGAATATAAAGCATATAGCTGTAATACTCTTCTCGTTGGTAGTAATTGAGTATGTAGTAGTTTCATTCCTATTTAAGCTTAATTCACAAGGCTTGCCTGCCTTTCAAACGAATGCACTAATTTTTGGTACGCACTTTCTTGTTGATCTGGTTATGTTGCTGTTCTTGAAATACAGAGTGCGTTTTTCATTACGCTATATACGCCGGACAAACCCCGATAATTGGCGCGCCATCTATATGACTCATGCTGATCCACTGCTTTATGGTATCTTTTTTGCGTTTGTTTTAGTGGATTTAGCTGCCTTTGGTGAAAATATTATCCGTAATTTAGAGTATTTAGGCGTTGATGAAGCGTTTGCTAAACAATTTTGGAGCTGGGGTTTAATTTACTACAACTACGAGATCCTTAAGTCGATTTTGTTATCTTGTGTTATTACCACGTTATTGGCAACAATCTTTGTTGAGCGGCAGCGACCCGCCGAAGCAGAACCTGAATTTGAGGCTAAGCCTTAATATCTAAGTTAAATTATTTTCTTACTATTGATCCTTATTGGGGCCTGCATCTGCAGGCCTTTTTATTGCCACATTAAGTATATTGTAGGTTAAGCCTGCTTAAATTTAATTTGCGCGACAAAGAATAATGCAAGCGTTTGTGTAATTAGGACGGCCACATGGAGATAAACTGGAAAACCCAAGGTGGCATCAATGGTCGAAAGCGCCAATTGGGAAATATGGAAAGTGGGCAACAGCCAAGCAAACCATTGCATCGCTTCAGGGAATAACATGATAGGCAGCCACAGGCCAGAAAGCAACGAGAGTGGTAGGTAAATTAAGTTAACCACCGCAGGTGCCGCTTTTGCTGACACTGACAGCCCAACTAACAGCCCTAACATACACAAAGGCAAGGTGCCGAGCAGGGCAATGGCAATCACGAGTAACCATTGAGCTAAACTTAAAGACACGCCGGAAAATAATGCCAGCAAGCTCATTAAGCAGGCTACGAGCAATGAAAAAGCCGTCGCACTCACACATTTTGCGAGCAGATACTGATAGGGAGAAACGGGAGAGAGCTGCTTGAGTATCAGCCAACCATTTTGCTTTTCAAGGGCGACGTTAACGCCAAAGGAAAATAGCGCAGGTCCTATCATGCCAAATATCAGATAATTGATATACATATAGTTATGGGAGTCATGATGACTGAACACCACGCCGAAGAAAAGATAAAACAAGCAAGGAAATAGTGTGGCTGGGATCACAAAACCCTTACTTCTAAATGTGCTCAAAAGTTCAGTTTTGCTTTCAAGTATAAAGGATGCTGTGTTTATCATGGTTAAGCGCTCCTAGCATTCATTAGGGATAAATAAGCTTCTTCGAGGCTCATTGGGGCTACATACAAATTGCGGATAGAAAATTTTTCTAATACCTGCTGCACAATATGGTTTGGCTCATCCGTCAATATAGTGAACTGCTCGCCTTTAACATGCAGATCTATCATAGGAAATGCGTTAACCAGTGCAGCAGCAGGTAGGTCGCTGGTGAACTTGATTTGTGAGCGACGATAGGTGTTGGCAAGCTCAGGTATGTCGTTAAGCTTGGTACACTTTCCTTCTTTTAACACTAACAATTCATCCGCTAATGCTTCTGCCTCGTGAAGATAGTGTGTGGTAAGGAGTACCGTTTTATTTTGTTGTTTTAACGTCCGTACGGCCTGCCACAGTTGCTGCCTTGACTCTACATCCATACCAACACTAGGTTCATCCAAAAAAACAATGTCGGGATTGCCTGCTAGTGCAATTGCCATAAACAGTCGTTGCTTTTGACCTCCAGATAACGTATCGAAAGTTTGTTCTAAAAATGGTGCTAATTGGCAGAGTGAAATTAACCGCTCCAATGGAATTGGGGTTTGATGGTAACTTGCAAATAACGCCAGAAACTCCCTCACCTTGGTTTGCAGAGGTAGCCCGCCTAACTGCATCATGGCACCTACGCGCTGGCGACAAAAGTCAGACTCTGGCTGATGACCAAGAACAGAGACTAGTCCTGATGTGGGTCTTAGTCTGCCAAGCATTATATTGATCAGGGTGGTTTTTCCTGCGCCATTTGGACCAAGAATGGAATAAACCTTACCCTGTTCAAGCGTAAGGTTTAGGTCTGCTAATATTGGCTTAGTATTGTTGTATGCAAAACTGATATTTGATAACTCAATGGCGTTGCTCACCGTCTTCGCTCCTACTGAACTGTACGATTTGCAGTATGCGCTGCTATAAGATGAAGCGTGAGTGAGGGTTGTCAGAAAATAAAATGACAAATGTCAGAACTTAAAAGGTAGCTCACAGGCATTGCAGCACCTGTGAGTATTTAAGCATTACAGCCCCGTCATTTTTGATAAATGCGTAGAGAGGGCAAGTTGGATCTTAGTGTCAGGGGCCTTTACAGTAAACAAAGCCTCTTCAAAATCGCCTTTTGAAAAGCTATCGTGAATGTTATTCGACAGTGCATAAGGCTCACTTGGCATGCCGGTAAATGGGAAGATCATCCGATCCATGCCGCCATCACCATCTTCGTCATGGATCACGTGGATCGCATACTGGCCTGCAGGCACGCCTTCAAAAGTGACCGTCGTGGTAGGAGTTTGTGGTGTGACAATCAGCTTGCGAAAAAAGTGAGCGTCTGGATCATTCACATTTTTATCGCTGTGGTAGTCAGCGCTATTGTCAAATAACAGTACTAGCATTTGACCATCGGTATTGGTCACATCAGTGATCTCAACCGTAAGATTCGTTGGGGGACCTGCAACCGTATTTACGCTTACCGGACTTGTTGAACTACACGCCGCAAGTAGTGCCAGCGCAAACAATAAACTTAGGGACCTCATCCTTTGCTCCTATTAAGGGTTAAATTGTAGCTCCACAAGCTTGTCAGATAATTGTGTAAATACTGTTAAAAATTGTTAGGTGAGAGCAATGTTAAAGACTGTTCTGACCAGTGTGACTACGCGTTGTAATAGATTGGAACAATCATTCGACGCAATAGAACGAAATAGCCAAATTTGACTAATTTTATTCTCGCGCAGGTTTGGTAGGCTAACTATTAAATAATTGCGCTGAACTGATTATTCCAAGTTCAGGTTAACCCGAGAGCTATTATGAACATTATCCGAACGAACAAAGCACAGGCAACACAAGATGGTGCTGGCGTAAATATTAACCGCATCGCTGGATTTGAAAACTATGGGGAGCAAACGTTGCTTGAGCTTGACCCAAGTCAAAACCTTGATTTCCTCGCGACGGATGATGTTGGCTTTTTGATCCTCGCAGGGCAGCCGATTAATGAAAAAATAGCGCATATGGGACCATTTGTGATGAATACCCAAGAGGAGCTTCATCAAGCGGTAAAAGATTATCAACAAGGACGCTTCGGCGATATTGTATAGGGGGTTTACATGGGATTATTAATTGACGGTCAGTGGCACGATAAGTGGTATGACACAAAAAGTAGCCAAGGCAAGTTTGAGCGTGAGTCTGCAAAACTAAGAAATTGGGTAACAGCAGACGGCAGTGCGGGGCCAACGGGTAAAGCGGGTTTTAAAGCCGAATCCAGACGCTACCATTTGTATGTTTCCCTTGCGTGTCCTTGGGCTCATAGAACGCTTATTTTCAGACAGCTTAAACAATTAGAGGCGCATATTGATGTATCGATTGTAGACCCTGATATGTTAGATCAAGGTTGGTGTTTTACCAGTCAGCGTCCAGAAGTCGGTGATAGCCTGTATCAGCTCAGTTTTATGCATCAGCTGTATACGAAAAAAGACCCAAATTATTCGGGTCGAGTCACGGTGCCAGTCCTTTGGGATAAACAAACGGAGCAAATCGTGAGCAACGAATCGAGTGAAATCATTCGTATGTTTAATCGTGCCTTTAACCAGATAACGGGAAACGACACCGATTATTACCCAGAGGCGCTACAGCATGAAATCGATGAAATAAACGACTTTGTTTATCACAATATCAACAATGGCGTATATAAGGCCGGATTTGCGACAACCCAAGATGCTTATCACAATGCGGTAAGCGCGTTATTTAACGCGCTAGATAAGCTCGAAGCAAGACTCGCTGCGCAACGTTATCTTGTGAAAGGACAATTAACGGAAGCCGACTGGCGATTATTTACGACTCTCATCCGTTTCGACAGCGTGTACCATGGTCACTTCAAGTGCAACATTAAGCAAATCGAAGATTACCCCAATATTTCTGCGTATGTGCGTGACTTATATCAACATCAAGGTATTGCAGATACGGTTGATTTTTACCACATTAAAAGGCACTACTACTTTAGCCATACGATGATCAATCCAACCCAAGTGGTACCAGAAGGGCCAAGCATTGATTATCACCGTTTTCATAATCGCAAAGGCATTACGTTGTAAATGACCTGACTTATTATTCTGAGTCCATGGTAAGGAACCTTTGTCTTTATGCCTATTTGGACTAGATTTAATAATGCGTTTGCTTATAGCTGCTCCTTGTGCTTAAGTGCAAACGCATTTTAGGTCTTTATGCCTAACAGTTAGACCACTGTCCAAGGAGAAAATGTGTCTTCTTCCAATATTGCTAAGGGCGCTATTGTACTGCTGCTCGCCGTGATGGTGAGTGCCATCTTATATTTTGAAAACAGTATCCATCGCGACCTTAACGAAAGCTTTTATCAGCGCTTAGAGCAGGTACATTCGGCGCAAAACAATATTTATTTGGGAGAGATCGACGATAACCGCCGGTTTCTTTATTTTCTGCTAGACACCCCGCCAATTCAGGGGATCGCCAGAGCGGAAAAAAACGATGGTATCGACCCTCAAGAAAACACGCCGCTTGATGTTTGGCGGGCACGACTAAGTACGATTTTTAGGTCAATGTTATATTCGTATGATGGCCTTAACCAAATCCGCCTACTTGACGCCCATTCTGGGATGGAAATGGTTAGGGTTGAGCGACAGCTAGGGCAGGTAATTGCTGTATCCGATAGCAAACTACAAGATAAGAGCGAAAGTGATTACTTTATCCAAGCACTGCAACTGCCAGAACGCACTATCTATTCCACAACAATCAACTTAAATCGCGAGCACGGACAAGTCGTCACGCCTTTTCAACCAACCAAACGTTTTACTTTACCGACTTACGATATAGATAACGACTTATTTGGTATATTGGTAATTAATACCAATGCTGAAAAGATGATAGACAGAATTGTCTCTCAAGCGCCAAGTATGCAACAAGTGATGCTCTTAGGTGCAGATGATTCGTTTATTTATCATCCTGAATTTTCGCTACGATACAGCAAAGATATAAACCCCGAAATCAACTTTCAAACATTATATCGCGTGACGCCATGGTCCAATAAAATCCAACTGGTGGAAGAAAAATCAACGGGAGAGCAGTTTCTTGCGCTCATTAGCAAGGTTGAAGGGGCTAACTTTAACAACTTAGAAGTTAAGCTCGTTAATCTTATCCCTTTTGCTGTTTATCAGCAAAGCCTCAATGAAAAACGATTAACGACCTATGTTTTACTCGCTATTGCCTGCGGTGTATTCGCTCTAGTCTTTTTTGCATTTTGGCAATATACGAGCAGTTTACGTGCGCTCGATTCAACGCGAGCAGAGTTTAAGGCGATTTTAGATGGTGCATCAGATGGTGTGCTTGGCTTTGATAGCAACTTAAAGCTCACCAGCTTTAATGAGTCGGCACAGCGCTTCTTTAAACAGCTGAATAACAGTCGTTTAGGTAACAACCCACAGTTTTTGCCAGAGGCTGTGCATCAGTTTTTATTTCACTATGCCAATATGGTTTTACAGGGCGAAGTGGTGGAGTCTAAGTCATTACAACTAGACTTAAATGCCCATGAAAACATCTGGCTTTCACTTAGTTTGTCTCCAATCTACGCAGGAAATGGACGCATTCAGGGGGTCGCACTATTCGTTGAAGACATCACAGCGAAAAAAGAAGCGGAAGCACAGTTAGTTGGAGCAAATGAACGACTGGAGCAAGAGGTGAAGGAGCGTACCAAAGAGCTGGTGGACGCTCGGGATAAAGCAGCGAAAGCGTCAGAAGTGAAAAGTGCATTTATTTCCACTATCAGCCATGAAATGAGGACGCCTCTCAATGGGATTTTAGGATCACTAAACTTGGTGAGAAAAGAGCCCGTTACTAAGCACCAACATAAGTACCTAGAAATGATGGAAACCAGCTCGACTACGCTTTTGTCGTTAATTAATGATGTACTGGACTTGTCGAAGATAGAAGCGGGTAAGCTGGATATCGATAATGAACCATTCAACCCGCTCTCTGTCATTGAACATGTCGCGCTGTCTATGTCGGCGAAAGCCAAAGAACAGGGTATCACTTATATTTTGGACCAAACTGGTTTAGCGCATATTGAACTGTGCGGGGATGCGGCGCGCGTTAAACAAATAATTTATAACCTCCTTAGTAACGCAATTAAATTTACTAAAAAAGGTCATGTGAAATTGACCGTTACCACCGAACAGTTAGACGACACGGTATGGCTGAAAGTCACAGTTGAAGACACTGGGGTTGGAATTGAAAAAGCTAATCAAAACAAGCTATTTCAATCGTTTAGTCAAGAATCTGCTAATACCTCGAACGAGTTTGGTGGAACAGGCCTTGGACTCTCTATTTGTAAGCAGTTAGTTGAAAAAATGCTCGGTCATATTCACTTTGAGAGTGAAAAGTTTAAAGGCAGCAAGTTTTGGTTTGAATTACCGTTTTCTAGTGCGCAAACTAAGCCCATCAACGTGCCTGAAGTATTGGCCGGCAAAACAGTCTCTGTGCTCAGTAAAACCAAATTGGAGTCAGACTCTATCGCTAAGCTTATCGCTAAATGCGGTGGTGAGTGCGTTGAGAAAGAGACGCAGAGTGATATATGCATCATTACGAATGAGCAAGATTATATGCAAATGAAATCAGCTCAAAATTATTTTGAGAAACTTATTTTAGTGGGGGATGAGCTTCAGAATATTAACGATGCTGATAACATAGTGCATATCTCTTCACCTCTTCGGGTTGGAGAATTTGTCGCGCTATTTGACTTAAATAAAGCAATTCGATTACAGCCTAGCTTGAAGAAGTCAGGTGAGACAGTCGCATTAAGTGGTAACTTGGTCGCGGGCTGTCACTTTTTGGTGGTAGACGATAATCAAATCAACCGGATTGTGGCAAAAGGTATTTTGGAAGGACAAGGAGCTAAGGTGAGTTTTGCCGTTGATGGTCAAGATGCTGTGAACAAGCTACTGTTATTTGAGCATCAAGAGGTTGATTTTGATGCTATCTTTATGGACTGTAATATGCCAGGAATGGATGGTTATCAGGCCACAAGAGCGATCCGTCAAGGTCAAGGTGGCGATAAGTATAAAGATGCGATCATTATTGCGATGACTGCCAGCGCCCTTGCGGGTGAAAAAGAACGTTGTCTCAATGCAGGAATGGATGAGTTTGTGACTAAGCCTGTGGTCGTCGAACAGTTATTTGACGTGCTAGATGTGCTAGGTGTGCATGCTAAGGATGATGACTCTGTGCTTATTCACCCGTTTGAAAGCGTGGCAGAAGAGCAAACGGGCATGCCGATAAACGAAGCTGACGTGCTCGAGCGCCTCTCTGGAGATGAAGAATTACTTAAAAAGGTGTACACCTTATTCTTGAATGACTCTGAAAATCAAATGCAACAGCTTAGATTGAGTATCAAAAATAGTAATTGCGACGCTTCGGCAAGGTACAGCCATGCACTTAAAGGTCAAGCTGGTGATTTAGCTGCAGAAACACTTTTTGATCTGCTCGATAAAATAGAGACTTATGCGCGTGAGCACCAAGCAGGGCAGTGTAAATCACACTTGGAACAGGCGCAAAGTGAATACGATAAAGTCGTCGTATTTGCGAAAAAGCGCGTGAGTGAGTTAGAGTTCGCAGATATCAACAATGGCTAGAGTGAGCGAGGCCTTCGTTTAATAATGGTGGGTTTACTCATCATTATTAACTTCTAGGCCAGTCATAATCCATTTGGGTTGCGGTCTTTCTTGCTACCGATTGCCCAAAGCGCTTTTTCACCAGTTCTAGACTCATATCGATACCTGCCGAAATACCCGCTGAGCTAGTAAAATTCTGATCCATTACAAACCTTACGTCCTCAACGACTTCTAAAGAGGGATATTGTTCTCTCAAATCGTCGATATCCTGCCAGTGGGTGGTGACTCGCTTGCCATCAATAAGGCCTGCTTCGGCATATAAAAACACACCTGTACAAACAGATGCACACTGAGAGGTATGGTTCGCTGTTTCTGCAAGCCAATTAAGTACGTTGTGATCACTGCAAATTTGGTGATGCAGTCCGCCGACTACGATGAGCAAATCAAACTTTGGGTGCGAGTAGATACTGTAATGGGGGTTTACACTCATGCCGCCACGCGAGGTAACAGGAACATGACTTGGCGCGACAAAGCTGACGTTAATTGGGGTTTCGATAAATCGCTTTGCGGTATTGAATACCTCAAATGGGCCACAAAAATCTAAACACTCCGCACCGTCATAGATGAAAATACCAACTTCCATTATTTTTCCCTACAGATCAGTTTTTTACTAACTTGGCTGATTTTAGTTAAATTTTCAAGGTAAATTGTAACAACCCATGAAAAAACTCCACTCACTATAGTTTTAGTGTCTTTAAGCTACTATGAGTACTAGCATTTTTGCTCTATCGCAGAGAACCTTGTTTCTCCCGCAAAGCGATTGCACTTTTAGAGACGATCCGTAATATCTATCCCACGATAACAACAAGCGATGAAACAATATGTTCAAACCTTCCATCACATTATTAAGTGCAGCTGTATGTTTAGCCCTTGCGGGTTGTGCGGGCACAGCAGAGCAAAGCCAAGAACCAGTAAAATCACTGCAAAGTAAGCAATATGATAACGTGCTTTTACAGGAGTTTTCAGGTCCTTATCAAGGCGTTCCTCATTTTGACAAAATGAAGCTTGAAGATTTAGAAGCTGCGCTTGAAATTGGTATGGCTGATAATTTGAAAGAAATTGAAGCAATAGCCAATAATCCAGCTAAGCCAACTTTTGAGAACACCATTGTTGCACTAGAAAGAGCGGGTGCTCCTTTAGATCGCGTTTTTACCTACTACGGCCTTTGGAGTGCAAATATTTCAAGCCCAGAGTTTAGAGAAATCCAATCGCGAGTTGTGCCTAAGTTTTCAGAGTTCAGCTCTAAAATCACCCAAAACCAAGCGCTTTTTGAACGGGTAAAAGCGGTATACGAAGGCGCTGAATATAAAAAGCTAACGGCAGAAGAGCAGCGTATTACTTGGATGCGTTATAACGGCTTTGCCCGCAATGGAGCGACGCTAAAAGGTGAAGACGCTAAGCGTTACGCGGACATTAATCTTGAGCTATCAAAGCTACATACTAAATTTGCAAACAACGTCCTTGCAGATGAAGAAAACTATGTAGTCTATCTCACTAAAGACCAGTTGTCAGGTTTGCCTGAGTCGTTTGTTGCGTCGGCAGCGGCTGCTGCAAAAGCGCGCGGTAAGGCGGACATGTACGCGATTACCAACTCTCGTTCATCAATGGATCCATTTTTAACCTACTCAACAGAGCGTGAGTTACGCGAGAAAGTATGGAACAACTACTATAACCGTGGCAACAACGGTGGCGAGTACGACAATAAAGCGATTATCTCTGACATCCTAAAGCTTAGACATGAACGCGTTAACTTACTCGGCTACGATAATTACGCGCAGTGGCGTCTTGAAGACCGCATGGCGAAAAAGCCTGAAAATGCGATGGCGCTGATGAAAAAAGTATGGCCTGCTGCAATTGCGCGCGTGAAAGAAGAAGTAACAGACATGACATCTATTGCTAAGCTTGAAGGCAATGATATAAAAATCATGCCATGGGATTACCGTTTCTACGCTGAGAAGGTTCGCCAAGCTAAGTATCAATTGGATTCAAACGAAGTTAAAGCCTATTTACAGCTAGATAATTTGCGTGAAGCGATGTTCTATGTAGCAGGCCGTCTGTTTAACTTTGAATTCACTGAAGTGCCAAAGGGCTCGGTGCCTGTATTCCACCCTGACGTTCGTGTTTGGGAAGTAACAGACAAAACCACTGGTGATAATATCGGCCTTTGGTATTTAGACCCGTTCGCACGTAAAGGTAAACGATCAGGTGCATGGGCGTTGTCATATCGTAGTCATACAACATTTGATGGTAAAACAAATGTGCTTAGCTCAAACAACTCCAACTTTGTGAAAGCACCAGAAGGTGAAGCGACCTTAATTTCTTGGTCAGATGCAGAAACCTATTTCCACGAGTTTGGTCATGCGCTGCATGCGCTTTCATCAAACGTGAAGTATCCAAGTTCAAACTCTGGTGTTCGTGACTACACCGAGTTCCAATCTCAGTTATTGGAGCGTTGGTTGGCGACAGACGAAGTGATCAATCGTTACTTAGTTCACTATAAAACAGGCAAACCTATGCCTAAAGCGTTAATCGAGAAAATCAAGAAGTCAGCAACCTTTAACCAAGGTTTCGCGACGACTGAATACCTTGGATCGGCTATTATGGATATGCTTTTCCATACCACAGATCCTGACAAGATTGGCGACCCTGTTGCATTCGAAAAGTCTCAGTTAGGTGCGCTAGGCATGCCGGACGAGGTCGTGATGCGTCATCGTACAACTCACTTTGGTCACGTATTCTCAGGTGAAGGTTATTCAGCGGGTTACTACGGTTACCTGTGGGCTGAGGTATTAACTTCTGATGCAGCAGAAGCGTTTGCAGAAGCGCCAGGTGGCTTCTACGACAAAGACGTTGCACAGCGTTTAGTGGATTACCTATTCTCAGTTCGCAACTCAATGGATCCAGCAGAAGCGTATCGCAAGTTTAGAGGCCGTGACGCTGAAGTTGAAGCGCTTATGCGTGATAGAGGCTTTCCTGTAGAGCAGTAAAAAGTTTACTCTGCTATTCGGATAATAAAAAACCCCTGAACCAAGGGGTTTTTTATTAAGCTTTAGCTTTTGGATTTCGTGCCGTCACCAAATAGGGATTTAAGGCCGTCGGCAAATTGCTTTATTTGTGCTTTCATTGAGCGCTTTACGCTAATTTCAATGCTACCCAAAATCATTCTACCGTGAACATAAATTCGTGGACGCTGTTTCACCTGCCCTGCAGATGCAAGCGTATTTCTAGTGTTTTCTACTGAACCCATAACATTACGAATATCGGTGATGACATCGACTGTGTCTGGTACGAAGATTTCATCACTGCCTAAAATGCAATCTATATAAATATGTACTTCAGGGTGACTAAAAATTGCGTTGGTAAAATCTAGTTCCAAGCTGCCAAGGTAATTTTTTAGTTGGATCTCTTTAGGTACGATCCACTCGCCACTGCGATGGTTGGAACTAAGTATAGAGGTAATGCTTATCGCCTCAGCACCATCTACGCTTGAGGTAAATTTTGGACCCAAACGAGCGGCTTTTTCGCTGTGATATCTTGCATCCGACTTTAGCGGTAAATCAGCACTAAGTGCTGCAATTTGTTCTTGTTCGTTCAGGTCGTATGCTTTATCCAATCGTCTCTCGAATGCATCAGCCGAAAGCTCACCGTGGCTGTAATTTAGAATTAACTGGTCAATCACCTCTTCCCTAACGGATTCGAGAGGCCTATCTTTTAATGGTACAGACATATGGTTGGTTCCGTTCTCTTGATTTATGCTTATAGAAGCAACAACCAAGCCAACATTAAATCATTTATAAAACAAGTGGTTAGTGTTTTTTAATATCAACTTACTCTATTTATTTACTAATATTTAGTTGTACAAAATAGTATTTGGTCAAAATTACCACTATTAGATGGCAGGCAACGCAGTAGCGCAGGTGTAGTTTGATATTGTCAGTCACTTTGCTATGGTAGTAGGTGTTCGCAAAACAACCAAAGGAGATTAGTTATGGCGAAGAAAAGCGATGTCAAAGCGCTTAAAAAAGAGCTGAAAGCGCGTAAAGCAAAGATTGAAAAGCATGAAGCAAAAATCAAAAAGCTGAAAAAAGCGATTAAAAAGGCTTAAAAGCCAAGTAGCCCTAACGTAAAGGGATAAGCAAGTGAGCGGTAAATATACCGCTCTTTTTGCGATTAAATCGAAAGATGGCTATATAGCAACCAAGTTCCCACACAGATTAAGATCACCCCACCAAAGGTTTCAGCTCGACTACCAAGGAACTTTCCAGCCGAATGCCCAATCATCACACCAATTGTTACCATCATGGTGGTGGCAAGGCCAATGAGCGAAGCGGCGAGCCATATATTCACATCAACAAATGCGAGACTGACACCGACAGCCATTGCATCAATACTGGTACCAAACGCTGTGATAATGGTTTTTAACCAAGGTTGCTTTGCGTGCTGTGCTGGCGCATCGTCATTACCCTTAAGGCTCTCATAAATCATATGAGCGCCAAGTCCTAACAGTAAGATAAAGGCAATCCAGTGATCCCAAGCCTCGACATAGCCAGCTGCAGATTGTCCTATTAACCAGCCAATCAGCGGCGTACAGGCTTCAATAACACCAAAAATGAGGCCGATTTTTATGGCTTCGGTAAGCCGAGGTGATTTTAGGCTGGCGCCTTTACCGATTGCCGCGGCAAACGCATCGGTAGACATGGCGTATGCTAACAGTAGCAGGGTGACGAAATTCATTTACATTGCTCCGGTCGGGCGATTTGAGTCCACGACATATCCACACGCCCGACCACAGGCATGGATATATCGATGGTCTCGCCAACCGAGAGGTGTCCGCACCATGGCATTTTGGCCAATTATGTTGATACGAACTCTTCCGAGCATTGGAAGCTGGCTACTCCCCAACGAGTTGCGATAATATCAAGAATTGTTCTAAATAGAAATCTAAGTTTATAGCTAGCTCTACACGATATGGTGAATGAGTTGGCTCCATTTTTAGTTATTTATCTTATAGCAATACACTAAAGCAGCTCCCTTTTCCTACTTCAGAGGTTGCGCTGATCCGCCCTTTGTGGCGATGGATAATTTGTTGGCTGAGTGCAAGTCCAATTCCTGAGCCATGAGATTTCGTGGTAAAAAATGGTACGAATATTTTCTCAAGTGCGCTGGGCTCTATTCCTTCCCCGTTATCAGCAACTTTGATCTCACATTTGCCGTAGCGATTAATCGTTGCTGATATAGTCACTATTTTTTCTTGGCTGTTATGTTTCATGGCATCTTTGGCGTTATTTAGTAGATTGAGCAGCACTTGCTCTATCATCTTTCTATCAACATTAATGCTCAGCGCAGCGGGCGTCACGTCAAAGTGTAGAGTGATATTGGCGTCACTAAAGTCGCTTTTTATCAGTGGTGTAATGTCGTCAA
Organism: Pseudoalteromonas sp. OF5H-5; assembly: GCF_021530695.1. Taxonomy (NCBI): domain Bacteria; kingdom Pseudomonadati; phylum Pseudomonadota; class Gammaproteobacteria; order Alteromonadales; family Pseudoalteromonadaceae; genus Pseudoalteromonas; species Pseudoalteromonas sp. OF5H-5. Next base: position 11,151 of record NZ_JAKGBF010000003.1, on the reverse strand, counting down.
ATAAAGTCTGTACCGCAAGCGGTTGGAGGTCAAGTTCAGGAATATGCGTGAGCTTTCTGTAGTTATCAATAAAGCCAAGTAAAGACTGGCTTCTAATACCAATCGCTTGCAGGCTTTGTAGGTAGTCTTCAACGAGTTCTTGGTCTGTCACCGCTTCAGCTAACTGATTATTGGTGATATTAACTAGCGTATTTGAGAGTGAATAAATCGGTGCGACGGAGTTTCCTATTTCATGGATAAGCACGCGGATCAGCTTTTGCCAAGACTCGATTTGGGTACTCTCTAGCTGCTCTGAAATCGCGGTGAAAAGCCAAAGTTGGTACTGATTACCTTGATTGGAAAACGTAAAATATTTAAATAGTAAGTCTTTGGCGATGTGGCTACCTACTTTGGCTTGTTCAAGCTCTGGGTGTGCTGCAAGTAATGAGTGTCCAGACTCTGCGCCGCGAATATCCAACAATTGCTTTGCGCTGTTATTACAAATCAAAATGGTGTGGCCATTTTTGATAAGGATCAGACCTGCTTCTATGTGTTGTAGCATGGTTTCGTAAGTAGTGACGAGCTCTGCCTGTTTGGTTTTATCTTGCTGAGCTTTCTGAATAAGCTCGTTACAGGTTGTAAGTGCTTGCTTACTTATTGGGTGCTTATTATCAATTCTAAAGCTGCCATCTTGATACTTGAGCGCAGTAAACACCTCTTCGAATTGTTGTTTCTGTCTTTGCAGTGTGGCAATAGACAGCACTGTGAATAGCACTGCAATCGCAATGGATAACCCACTAAACAAAAAGACGTAGCTGTGGAGAAAGCCCAACACACCAAGTGTGGCGAATACAATGGCTGCGAGTTGAAAAATGGCCATGCGAACGAGGCTATTATTCCACATCATACTTCTCCATTTTACGGTACAGTGACGCGCGGGTGATCCCAAGCGCTTTAGCCGCATGGCTGATATTTCCCTTAAAGTCTCGGACCGCCCGCTCTATGGTGTGCTGCTCTATTTTTGCGAGGTTATAGGTGTCAATAAAGCCCGCACTCTCCTCAGAGCTTGCCCCTGGACTGGCGAGCTGAAACTGTAATTGGGTTGAGTCAGATAAAATAACTGCGCGTTCAACCAAGTGTTGTAATTCTCGGATGTTACCGGGCCATTGATACTTGACTAAATCAGCCATCATTTTGTCGCTGACCGTTTTGCACTGTAGCTTGTACTTTTTGCTGTATAGATCAGCATAAAACTCAATAAGTAGTGGAATATCTTGGGGTCTATCTCGTAGTGCTGGAAGTGTGATCTCTACGGTATTAATGCGGTATAACAAGTCCTGACGAAAACTGCCTTCGCGCACCATGTCATACAAATTCATATTGGTTGCGGTGATAAGGCGCAGATCAACCTCTATTTGTTTGCTGCCTCCCACTGGTGTAACCACTCGATTTTGGATCGCAGTAAGCAACTTTCCCTGTAACTCGAGCGGAATATTGGCTATTTCATCTAAAAATAAAGTACCGGATTCCGCAAGCTCAAAGCGACCTGGCTTATTGGCTTTCGCATCTGTAAATGCGCCTTTCATATGGCCGAACAATTCACTTTCGAACAAAGAGCTGGCTATCGTGCCCATATCGACAGACATGAAGGTATTGTCTTTTCGTAAAGACTGTTTATGTAGCTCTCTGGCAACGACTTCTTTACCTGTCCCGCTTTCGCCTAAGATTAAGACATTGGCATCGGTTTTGGCGGCCTTTTCTATGGTTTGAAAAACTTGCTCCATTGCTGGACTCGAGGCAATTAAATGCTCGAATGGTTTGTTTTGCGCAGCCATTGAGATTTGTGCGATTTGCGTGAGCTTCTTGGACTTTTGCCGTTGTGCGCTCAACTCGATGCAATTGGCAACCGTTGCGAGTAGCTTTTCATTTTGCCAAGGCTTGAGGACAAAATCGTTGGCACCAAGTTTGATGGCATCCACTGCCATCGTTAGGTCGCCATAGGCGGTGAAGAGTACAACCACGGCATCTTCATCCAAGGCTTTTATTTGTTTTAGCCAGTAGAATCCTTCGGCGCCGGAGGTTGATTCTCGAGTAAAGTTCATGTCGAGCAATATCAGTGCAAAGTCCTGTTCCGACATTGTTTTAGCGATATCGTGGGGATTATCTAGCGTCACGACTTTTTTGTAATATTGTTTGAGCAACATTCTCGTGGCGACGAGAATTTCGCTGTTGTCGTCGACAACTAAAATTGCCTTATCGCAGATAGTCATTACATTTCCTTTCCTCATCAAACTGTACGATATCGTACACTAGGTGTTTAATTTTTTTACACTCTTTTGTTCCATTATTCCATAAAATTATTTTATGCCTTTGATTTTTATTTATTTTTTAGTTTGGCATGAAACTTGAGTTATTAGGCTAACCTAAACTCAAGAGAGTGACAAAATGGACAGAAAAATAACACCTAACAAAAGATTTCAGCTGTGGTGGCTGGCGCTACCTGTCATCATGGTAGCGTATTTTGCATTTGATAGTGCAGCGAGTAGCAGCGGGGAGCGTGTTAATCTGGCGATGGATAAAGTCAAGATAAGTACAGTGACAAAGGGCGAGTTTCATGATCTTATTCCGCTTAGAGGCAGCATCATGCCGAGTAAGTCTGTGTATCTAGATGCCATCGAAGGTGGGCGAGTCGAAGCGCGCTTCGTCGAAGAAGGTGCGATGGTTAAAAAGGGTGACAAACTGCTCGCACTGAGCAACACCAGTTTGCAGCTAGATGTGATCTCCCGTGAGGCGCAGATCTCAGAGCAGCTCAATAACCTACACAATACCCGCTTAGCGATAGATCAAAACCGTTTAAACTTAAAACGAAACCTATTAGAGCTAGATTTTCAGGTAAGTCAAAGTGAGCGAAAGCTTGCGCAGTTCAAGCGCCTTGGTAGCGGGAATTTAGTTTCAAAAGATGAGCTACAAGCGGCCGAAGATGAAACTGAGTATCTAAAAAACCGCCGCAAGTTAATTATTGAGCAGCAGCAACAAGATGAAAAAATCCGTACGGCACAAATTGCACAGCTAGAAGATAGCGTCGAGCAGCTTAATAAAAACTTAGGTTTTGCGCGTAAAAATCTTGAAAATCTAATTATCAAAGCGCCTATGGATGGTCAATTGACTGCGCTAGATGCGGAATTAGGCGCGTCAAAGGCGAGAGGAGCACGTTTAGGGCAAGTTGATATTGTGTCTGAATATAAAGTGTCGGCCCAAATTGATGAGTTTTACCTAGGCCGTGTGTATGCGGGACAAACCGCAAGGTTAACGCTGCAGGGAAAGCCGTATGAGCTAACGCTCGCAAAGGTCTATGCCGAAGTGTCAAATGGCCGCTTTGAAGTGGATTTAACTTTTAATGCTGCGCTGCCCAGCGACATTCGTAGAGGTCAAAGTTTGCAGTTGGAGTTGTTATTAGCAGATGCGAAAGCCGCGACTCTAATACCAAATGGTGGATTTTATCAAGATACCGCTGGCAAGTGGGTATTTGTACTAGAGCAGGGCAGCCAAGTGGCGGTGAAGAAATCGGTGACGTTTGGCGAGCGTAATAACAAATATATTGAAGTACTTGATGGGCTGGCAGTCGGCGACCGAGTGATCACTTCAAGTTACAGCAGCTTTAAAGACATGCAGTCAGTCAGTTTGACTCGTTAATAGAATTAAAAGGCAAAAGAATATGTTACATCTAACTAAAATAAATAAAGTTTTTCGTACTGAGCTGGTTGAGACTTACGCCCTTGAGGATGTCACGGTGACCGTAGAGCGTGGCGAGTTTGTTGCTATCATGGGGCAGTCAGGTTCAGGTAAGTCTACCTTACTCAATATCATCGGCATGCTAGACCATATTGATGGTGGCGAGTATGTTTTTGATGGCAAGGACATCAGCCATTTAAGTGAAGGTCAGCTTGCTGATATTCGTAAAGACAATATTGGCTTTATCTTCCAAAGTTTTAACCTTATTGATGAGCTCACTGTGTATGAAAACGTTGAGCTTCCGCTTATTTATCAGGGGATCTCTAAAGCCGAGCGAGCACTGCGTGTGACAGCCGTGCTTGAAAAAGTGAATATTGCGCATCGCAAAGATCATTACCCACAGCAACTTTCAGGTGGTCAACAGCAAAGAGTTGCAGTTGGACGTGCCATTGTCGCAAAGCCAAAAATGATTCTAGCGGATGAGCCAACCGGTAATCTTGACTCAAAAAATGGTGAAGAAGTCATGGGGCTGTTAGCACAGCTTAACCAAGAAGGGGTAACGATAGTCATGGTGACGCACTCAGATCACCATGCAAATTACGCGCATCGCACGATCCATGTTTTGGATGGCCATATTGTTTCGAGTCAAATGCAGGAGGTTCGCTGTGCTTAAAAATTACTTGTTAATCGCGTATCGCAGCTTGCTGCAACAAAAACTCTACTCAACAATCAATATTTTGGGTTTGGCGATTGGTTTAGCTATTTGTATCAGTATGGCTATTTTTGTTGAATCTGAACTGGGTTACGACAAGTTTATTAAGGGTCATGAGCAAATCTATCGCTCGTCTGTAAAATGGATGCCGCCAAGTGCGCCTGAACAATACTATGCGCAAGGGCAAGTCTTTAACGCTGAAAACTATCAAGCACACTTTGAAGAAGTGGTTGACGCTACTCGCTTTCGAGAAGTGAGCGTTGCGCTTGGGCAAGGCAAGGAAAGTTTTCTTCATGATGGTGTATTCCTCGCGGATCCCAACTTCGTCGATTTTTTCTCCTTAGATGTAATTGACGGAGAGCGTCAGTCGGCACTTGAGGCTCCCAACACTATTGTTTTAACCCAAGCAGCTGCAATGCTCTATTTTGGTCGCACGAATGTTGTTGGAGAATCTTTACTTGGTGCAGGAAAGCTACCGTTAAAGGTTAGCGCCGTGATAAAAGACTTGCCACTGCGCACCCATTTAAACGTCTTTGCGCTCATTAGTATGGCTACGGCCACCACTTATTATGGTGATAACAGCTGGCAGCGTGACCCAAGTTTTAACTATTTCACCTACGTTAAATTAGCGGATGGGGTAACCGGTGAAGATGTTGAAGCAAAAATCCCAAGTTATTTAGAAAATCATTATGGTCCGGGAACTAGCGACACCCTTGGCTTTGAATTAATGCCTATCACCGATATTTACCTTCACTCTCATCAGTATGGTGAAATGAAAGAAAATGGTGATATCAATACCGTTTATTCGTTTAGTGTTATTTCAGCGCTTATTCTCTTTATTGCGTGTGTTAATTTTATGAATTTGTCGACTGCCACAGCAACCAAGCGCGCAAAGGAAGTGGGAGTACGTAAGACATTAGGCGCTAAACAGCAGCATTTAGTTATGCAGTTTGTGGTTGAGGCGATGATGTTGAGTTATATCGCGTTGATCATTGCTGTAGCGCTGGTTGAGGCTGGTTTACCTTTGTTTGCGAGTTTTATCGGCAAGCCGCTCAGTTTTGACTTCTATTCAGAGCCGTTAGTGTTGACTACGCTGTTGCTTTTAGGGTTATTCGTTGGCTTAATCTCAGGCGCATACCCAGCCTTTTATCTAAGCCGCTTTAAACCTGCTAAAGTGCTTAAAGGAGAAGTGACACAGGGTAAATCTGGTGCGCTGCTGCGTAAAGGGCTGGTGGTATTTCAATTTAGTGTCGCCGTGGTGCTTATTATCGCCACCACGGTATCTAACCAGCAACTAAAGTACGCAAGAGCCATAGAGCTCGGTTATGACAAAGACAATACTTTTGTGCTGAGCCGTCTTTATACAGATATCGCCAGTCAACAGCGTAGCGCATTAAAAACACAACTGCTCTCTCACCCAAGTATTGTCAGCGTGACAGCAAGTTCAGCGGTACCAACAGAGACCATTGTCGATGCTTTTGGGATGGTTAATCCAAAAACACAATTGTCGCAGACCATGCCGACATTGGCAGTAGATGAAGATTATTTTAGCAGCTACAACATTAAGTTACTGAGTGGCCGAGGGTTTAGTCGCGATTTTCCTGCCGATAAGTTTGCGATGCCGAGTGCAGCTGAGCCAAATCCGCGTTTTTCGGTTGTGATTAATGAAAAGGCGGCGCAGAGTTTAGGATTTAGTGCTGATGAAGCAGTTGGTAAAACATTTGAAGTACGATTAACTCGGCATTCAAGCGCTACGGCGACTATCATCGGGGTGACGCAAAACTACTATTTTTCTTCGCTTAAAACAGAGATAAGCCCAACGTATCACTTGCTAAGAGAGAATGAAGGCAATTCGATGGCGATAAAATTTCAAGGTGATACAGCGCAAACTCGCGACTTTATAGAGGCCACTTGGCGCAAGCTAGTACCAGAACAAGAAATGGAACTGACTTATCTACAAACTAAATTTGAGCAGATGTATCGCCAGGAAGACAAAGAAATCATTGTGTTTAATTTGTTCTCTATGCTGGCGATTTTCATTGCTTGTTTAGGCTTATTTGGTCTTGCCTCTTTTACTACAAAAAGGCGCACCAAAGAGATTGGGGTGCGTAAAGTGCTTGGTGCTTCGGTGATGGATATCGTGATATTGATCAATAAGGAATTCTCAAAGCAAGTGCTGATCGCAAACCTGATAGCGTGGCCGCTTGCGTACTTTGTGATGCAGCAGTGGTTAAACAATTTTGTCTATCGTATTGATCTTTCAATCGTGCCATTTTTGATTGCAGCAAGTTTAGCATTTGCAATTGCTTGGCTAACGGTCGGCTCGTTGACGCTAGTTGCCGCACAAGCGCGGCCTGTAAAATCATTAAGATACGAGTAATTGCAACAAAACAGGCCTCACAATGAGGCCTGAACAGAGATAAGTTAAGCACCAGGACCACATTCCAAGCAGTGCTTGATAATATCCGGGCCAAACTTCAAGTTTGCATTTAGATTTCGCAGTGCCGTTCTTAGGCCTTCTTCTATCACTGGGTGGTAGAAAGGCATTTCGAGCATTTGTGGCACGGTCATCTTGTTTTGTAGCGCCCAAGCAAGTAAATGCGCCATATGCTCAGCAGCAGGGCCGACAAATTCGGCACCTAAGAATAATCCGGTGCCTTGCTCAGCGTAGACTCGCATATGGCCTTTGTTTTTTAACATCACGCGGCTGCGGCCTTGGTTTTCAAAGCTTACCTCTCCGATGGCAAAGCAGCCACAATTGCCATATTGCTTTTCCAACTCTTTATAACTTGCTCCAACCATGGCAATTTGTGGGTCGCTAAATACCGCCGCAAGCTTTGCACGGCGCAGTCTCACTCTCACATCGGGGAAGCGACCGGCATTTTCACCTGCAATCGTGCCTTGATCTGCGGCTTCATGTAGAAGCGGGATCTGGTTGCTGGCATCACCTGCAATAAAAATGGGGGCGTTACCTGAGCCATCAATACATTGCATGGTATGTGGGTCGGCTAGCGGTACGCCTCGGTCATCAAGCTCTAGCGTGGTATTTTCTAGCCCTAAGTTATCAACATTGGGCACACGACCTGTGGCTGCCAACACATAGTCAAACTGCTCGGTTTGCGGTTTCCCTTGTTTGTCAATGTAGGTAAGCTCGGCTTTGTCACCGACCTGTTTCATATCTGATACTTTGGCATCTGTGTCGAGGTAAAACTCATCACTGAACACAGTGGTAGCATAGTCTTTGACGATTGGATCGGTTAGTGGTCCAAGGCCACCGCCGACACCAAATACTTTGACCTTTACGCCAAGTCGGTGTAGCGCTTGACCTAGTTCTAAGCCAATCACGCCGGGGCCAAATACGGCCACTGAGTCGGGTAAATTGTCCCAGTCAAAAACGTTATCGTTAATGACTAAGCGGTCGCCAAAATTATTAAACACACCGGGGTAGCTAGGTCTTGAACCTGTAGCGATAACAAAACGTTTGGCTGTGATCTGAGTGTGGTCGTCCAACTGTACCGTATGGCTGTTGATAAATTTTGCACTGCCGCGTAGTTTATCTTGCTCAGGTAGTTCGTCGACAGCTTCGACGACAAAGCCAACGAAGCGATCTCGCTCATGCTTTACTCTCGCCATAACCGCTTTACCGTCAATTTCAGCGGGTTTTACATTAATACCAAATTTAGGTGCGACTTCAATTTGATGTGCAGCTTCAGCTGCGGCAATCAGTAACTTGCTCGGCATGCAGCCAACCCGAGCGCACGTTGTGCCGTATACGCCAGACTCAATCATCAGTACTTCTGAGGTATATTTTTTGGCATTTCTATAGGCGCTGAGACCTGCTGTTCCCGCACCAATCACGACTACGTCGGTGTTTATCTTTTTCATTTTTTGCTCCGAAATCAGAAAGTGTAAACCCCCATGACAGCCATTAGCTATTGTGTTTTGTTGTGTTGAGGGGGAACATTTTGACTTGGTGAGCAAGTTCACCAAGTCATGTTGTGGGGGATGAGTGATTAAGCGAAATATTCAGCTAAATCATCTGAACCACCGATGTGTTTACCACCGATAAATACCTGCGGCACGGTTTCGCGACCAGACAGCGCTTTAAGACTGGTTAGCGATGCTTGTTGACCAAGTACCAGCTCTTCATATGCCAGTCCTTTTTCTTTTAGCAAAGCTTTGGCTTTTTCACAGAATGGACAGCCAATCTTGCTAATAACGGTAACCGGCTCTGGTTTGATTTGGCGCGGGTTAATGTACTCCAGCATAGTATCTGCGTCTGATACCTCAAACGGGTCGCCAGGCTTTTCTGGTTCGATAAACATTTTGTCAATCACACCATCTTTTACCAGCATTGAATAACGCCAGCTGCGTTTGCCAAAACCTAAATCGTTTTTATCAACTAACATGCCCATGCCGTCAGTGAATTCGCCGTTACCGTCAGGTAGTAGTGTAATATTCTGCGCTTCTTGGTACTGTGCCCATGCGTTCATTACAAACGTATCATTAACGGATAAACACACGATTTCGTCGACACCATTTTGTTTAAATACGCTAGCAAGCTCGTTATAGCGCGGTAAGTGCGTTGACGAACAAGTTGGTGTAAAGGCACCAGGCAAAGAAAATACAACCACAGTTTTACCTTTAAAAATTTCATCGGTGGTGACGTGCTTCCACTCTTCATTTTCTCTAATTGGGAATGTAACCTGTGGTACGCGTTGACCTTCAATATTCTTTAACATTTTGCTTTCCTTCTTAAGTTGATGGAGCCATTATGCCGCGCGCATTTTGATTTGTATAATTGATAGTTAAGATTAAAGTGTTCAATAAAATTGATTGTTTTCAACTTCAAATATTTGTATTTTTTAACCTAGCCAATGCCGCTAAGTTGAGGTTAGTCAATTTTTACGGGAACAGGGAATATTTAGATGAAAGCAAACTTTGAATTAATGGCGGATTACAATCGCTGGATGAACGAAAGATTATATGAAGCTGTTTCGGGATTGAGCGTCACGGAATTACACCAAGATCGAGGGGCTTTTTTTGGATCCATTATGGGATCGTTAAACCATATTCTTGTTGCCGATATTATTTGGCTTAAGCGCTATACAGAGCATAGCCATCATGCTGAAGCACTGAATGCTGTAGCAACAATGCCTCTGCCGACAAAGCTTGATGCGATGCTGTATGAAGATTTTGCAGCGTTGAGACAGGCAAGGGCGGAAATGGATAAGGTGATTATTGAGTTTGCGAATGAAGTCACTGAGGAGGCGCTTGCAGCCGATTTACACTACAAAAACACACAAGGTAAAACCTTTTCTCGCAAGTTTGGTTTTCTAGTGCATCATTTATTCAATCATCAGACGCACCATAGAGGGCAAATAACGACATTACTCAGCCAGATTGGTATTGATATGGGAGAAACCGATCTATTAGCTCGGATCCCCACATCATTTGGTTAGTGCTCTGGCTGGTTTTACCGCTTCGTTATGTCTAGTGTTTTGTGCTAGCAGCAATGAGAAGGGTTGTAAAGCTAGACATTAGCTCTACAGGCCTTTAAAAACCGTGGTCGGTAAAGCCTGTTAAGAAGAATTTCACTCGCTAACTTTCACAATAACTCTGAATAGAGCTCCTCTAGCCACTCATGAAGGTCCTCTATGGAGTCAAAATCTTCGTCTGTTAGTTCTTCATACTCTGTTAGTGAAATAAGATTTAAGTCTATAGCCTCCCGAAGTTGGGCTCTGACTTTAATCAAGTCATAAGGGTAGTCTTCTCCAATGCCGACAGCTCTTCTCAAAATACTGGGGTCATAGCTTTCAACATGACAATAAGTTTTTAAAATGGTTCTTAAAGGATCTTCAAGTTTATTCATCGTATATTTACTTCTTTAGTTCAGGGTATAATGTGTGCAATTTAATGTTACCATCTTCTATTAGATATATAGCTTTGGCATTTCCGTTTGAAAAATCTGTAACCTCGTATCCAGTGGGGTTTTTCTTGGAACCTAGTCTAGTTATTCCCCGTACAGCACTTCTGTAGTTAGAGCCAAAAATATCTTCAAGTGGTATTTATGCGCTCCTCGTTTATTCCGTTGAAACAACGCTATTGAGCGAATCAAGAAAACGTCGGCCCACGTCACACTGACTCCTCAAACCACAAGCCGAATAGCGTAGTGGGAGGTGGGTTATCCGCCGAGAAGTTATGCTTTTCTGGTGTGGTGTTGACGTCGTCTAGGCGTTTTACCGTGGCTTGCATGCCTTCGATGGCAGCGTCTGGGAGCAGTAGGTCGTAGTGCCAACTGGTAGACATGTCATCAAGTGAATCGCGTAGGCCTTTGACGATGTTTTTAACTTCCGTGGCGGATTGTTTTCCTAGGTCTTGCCAGTTGATGTCTCTTAGGTATTTAACTGGGTCGCCTTTACCGACTTTTCTTTGGGTAAAAAGCCGCAGCACGGCAAGCGCAGCCGAGAGCGATTCTCCAGTATTTTTTAAGATAACCTTGCCCACGCCTTTGACTGCTGAGCCCACTACTGGCACTAAACCAATGCCGGTCAAGGTAAAGGCAAGCCAAGCGTCAGTGTCGTTGGCTTCATCATCGTCAGTCAGTAACATGACATTGGCAATGATATCTCGTAAATCCATGACTTGGTCGATAATTGGTATCATGGAAATCAAGGTACCTACCACGATTTGTGACGTAGAGGGGTTTTGATTAAAGTCGCCTTGCA